>JAHIJO010000226.1 GCA_018898455.1 Verrucomicrobiota bacterium
CCCCCCCCCCCCCCCCCCCGAGAGTGACATCGTTCAAAGGGGGGTGAAATTCATCTCGGCGAGGCGCATACGGCCCACGCCTGGCCACCCGCTTTTTTACCTGATGAATATTAAGCAAACACCTTATGACTAATGCTTTATATCCCATCAACCCCATATTCTAAAATATGATGAAAAAGTGAAATTCAACGATAAATTCGCTTGCATTTTTGAGCGCTCTTATTATACTTACCTACCTCATTACGTGAAGGGGAAAAAGGTTTTTATGTCTGTGAAAAAAGCTGAAAAAGAACAACCCGAGGATACCCAGCCGATTCCGGCTGGGAACGCAGAATCCCCCCCCAGCCCCGAAGGGGAAACCGTTTACGATGCCACAACGATCACCGTGTTGGAGGGCATGGAGGCGGTTCGGCGGCGGCCAGCCATGTACATCGGCGACACGTCAACGCGCGGCCTGCATCATTGCGTCTTCGAGGTGGTGGATAACAGCATCGACGAGGCGCTGGCAGGCCACTGCAACGCCATCCATGTCCGCCTGAATTCGGATGGCACCGTGACTGTCAACGATAATGGGCGGGGCATTCCCGTGGACATGCACGCCACGGAGCACAAGCCGGCCTTGGAAGTCGTGATGACCACTCTGCACGCCGGCGGCAAGTTCGACCACAAGAGCTACAAGGTGTCCGGCGGCCTGCACGGCGTTGGCGTGTCCTGCGTCAACGCGCTCAGCGAATGGATGGAAGTCGAGGTGCGGCGTGACGGCACGGTCTATCACCAGCGTTACGAGAAGGGCCAGGTGGCGACAGGCCTGGAGAAAATAGGCAAAACCAAGGGCACGGGCACCAAGGTCACGTTTTTTCCCGACGCTTCCATTTTTACCGTGACCAAGTTCGAATGGGACATCCTGGCAACGCGTCTACGCGAGCTGGCGTTCCTTAACCGGGGCGTGGAAATCAACTTCACGCAGGAGGAGCCGCTCCGGGAGGAGCTGTTCAAGTTCAAGGGCGGCATCGTCGAGTTCGTGGAGCACCTGAACTGCAATAAGAATCCCCTGCACCCGAAGGTCGTGTATTTCACCAAGGAAAAGGACGATGTCTCCCTGGAAATCGCGATCCAGTACACGGAAGCCTACACGGAAACCATCAGCTGTTACGTCAATAATATCAACACCATCGAGGGCGGCACCCATCTCAGCGGGTTCCGGTCGGCCTTGACCCGTACGATCAATACGTATGCCAAGAACAACAAGCTGATCAAGGATGACAGCGAGATCATGAGCGGCGACGACGTGCGCGAGGGTCTGACGGCCGTGATCAGCGTTAAAATTCCCAATCCCCAGTTCGAAGGCCAGACCAAGACCAAGCTCGGCAACAGTGAAGTCCAGGGCCTGGTGGAATCCATTGTGAACGACGAGCTGGGCGTGTTCTTCGAGGAACACCCCTCGGTGGCGCGCCGCATCATCGAGAAAGGCTTGCTGGCGTCGCGGGCGCGGGCGGCGGCCAAGAAGGCGCGGGATCTCACCCGCCGCAAGGGCGCTTTGGACAGCGCCTCGCTCCCCGGCAAGCTGGCGGATTGCTCGGAACGCGATCCTGTCTTATGCGAATTGTACCTGGTCGAAGGCGACAGCGCCGGCGGGTCAGCCAAGCAGGGGCGCAACCGGGAGTTCCAGGCAATCCTGCCCCTGCGGGGCAAGGTGCTGAACGTGGAAAAGGCGCGGATCGACAAGATTCTGAATAATAACGAAATCCGGACTCTAATCACGGCGATCGGTGCCGGCATCGGCGAAGATGAGTTCGATGTCGCCAAGACCCGCTATCATAAGATCATCATCATGACTGACGCCGACGTGGACGGCGCCCATATCCGCACCCTGTTGTTGACTTTCTTTTACCGGCAAATGCCGCAATTGCTGGAACAGGGGTATATTTATCTCGCCCAACCCCCGCTATACAAAATCACCTGGAAAAAGCGGGACGAATATGTGGATTCGGATGCCCAACTGACCCGGAAACTGCTGGAGCTGGGTTCCGAAGATCTATCCATGGAAGTTGTCAAAACTACAAACACCTACACCGGCAAGGAACTCATGGCGCTTCTGGAAGCCCTGGCGGAAATGGAACAACTGGCGCAAAGCCTTCAGCGCAAGGGGATTCCATTCCAGGAATATCTCCAGCAGCGGCATCCCAAGACCGGCGCCTATCCAAAATACCGCGCGTCAGCAACCAACGGTGATGGCACGACCTATCATTATGTCTATACGGACGAAGAATTGACCAAGCTCCGTGAAAAGCTCGAACGGAATGCCGGTCATCAGCTGGAGATATTTTCCGACAATGACCAGCCGACTAAGGCGGAGCAATCGGGCTTCCGCTGGCAGGAGATTTACACGATGACGCAGATCAGCAAACTGGTCGGCAACCTGGAAAAGAAAGGGTTCTCCCTGGAGCAATACGAATCGAGCGCGGAACCGATATACCGGCTGATCGATCCCGACCTGCCCATGCCCGTTCCGGTCCACTCGCTGCACGGTTTGCTGGAGACAGTCCGGACCTGGGGTCGGAAGGGATTGGGTATCCAGCGCTACAAGGGATTGGGCGAAATGAACCCGGAACAGCTTTACGAAACCACCATGAACCCGGATAAGCGCAAGCTGCTCAAGGTGGTGCTGGCGGATGCCGTGGAGGCCGATCGTATTTTTACCCTGCTGATGGGCGACGAGGTGGAGCCCCGGCGCGCGTTCATCCAGGAAAACGCGCTGAACGTCAGAAACCTGGATATCTGAAAAATTCAAGAATCGAATTTATTTATGTACACGCAGAACGAAATCGTCGGTAACATCAACATCGAAGACGAGATGCAGCGCTCGTACATCGATTATTCGATGAGCGTTATCATTGGGCGGGCATTGCCGGACGTGCGCGACGGGATGAAGCCCGGCGCGCGCCGCATCCTGTTCGCCATGTGGCAGTTGGGGCTGATGCACAACCGGCCTTTCAAGAAATGCGCCTATGTGGTCGGCGAGGTGCTCGGCAAGTATCATCCTCATGGCGATACCGCGGTCTATGATACCCTCGTGCGCATGGCCCAGCCTTTTTCCCTCAGGTATATGCTCGTAGATGGCCAAGGCAACTTCGGCAGTATTGACGGCGACAACGCCGCGGCCTATCGCTACACCGAGTCCCGCCTGCAAAAGATTGCCGAGGAAATGCTGGTTGATATCGACAAGCGCACCGTTCCCATGGTCAAGAATTACAACGGGGAGCTGGATGAACCTTCCGTCCTGCCGGCCCGTTTGCCGAACCTGCTCCTGAACGGGAGCACTGGCATTGCCGTGGGCATGGCCACCAACATTCCGCCCCATAACCTGGGGGAAGTGGTGGACGCGCTGATCGTGCTGATAGACAACCCCGAGGCGACCATCGAAGACCTGATGAAGCACGTCAAGGGCCCAGATTTTCCAACAGGCGCCATTATCTGCGGGAAGCAGCCGATCCTGAGCATGTACAAAACCGGGCGCGGCCAGATCCATGTTCGTGGCCGGGCCGGCATCGAGGAAGGCAAGCAGGGCAAGGAATGCATCATTGTCTCCGAAATCCCCTACACGGTCAACAAGGCCTCCCTGATCGAGCACATTGCCGAGCTGGTCAACGATAAAACGCTGGAAGGCATCGGGGATATCCGGGACGAGTCCAACAAGGACGGCATCCGTGTCGTGATCGAACTCAAGCGGGGGTCGATTCCCAAGGTGATTCTGAACAACCTGTTCAAGCACACCCAGCTTCAGACGACCTTTGGCGCCATCATGCTCGCGATTGACCATGGCCGTCCCAAGGTGCTGAACCTGAAGGAAATCCTGCAGTGTTTCATCGCCCACCGGTTTACGGTGATAACCCGCCGCACGCAGTTTGACCTGGAAAAGGCCGAGGCGCGCGCCCATATCCTGGAAGGGTTGAAAATTGCGCTGGCCAACCTGGATGCGATCGTCAAGATCATCAAGAGTTCCAAAAACCGGGACATGGCTCGCGACGAACTAATCAAGCGTTTCGGCCTGTCTGAAATCCAGGCGAACGCCATCTTGGACATGCGCCTCTACCAGCTGACCGGCTTGGAGCGCGACAAGCTGGAAGCCGAATACTTGGAGTTGATCAAACTTATTTCGTATCTCAAGGACCTGCTGGCCAACAAGGAGAAGATTTATGGCCTGATGAAAATCGACCTGTTGGAGATCAAGGAACAGTACGGGGATGCCCGGCGGACTGAGATTGTTCCCGATGAAGGCGAAGTGAACATTGAGGACCTGATTGCCGATCGAAGCTGTATCATCACCATCAGTCACACTGGATACATCAAGCGGGTGCCGGTCGGCACCTACAAGGCTCAGCGCCGGGGCGGCAAAGGGGTGGCCGGTATGGAGACGAAAGAAGAGGATTTTGTCGAGCACCTTTTCGTTGCCACGACGCACGATTACATCCTGTTCTTTACCACGGGTGGACGGATTTACTGGGAAAAGGTGTACGAAATCCCCGAGGCGGGCCGCACGGCCCGTGGCAAGGCCATCGTCAACTTGCTCGAGCTCAAGAGCGACGAGCAGATTGCCGCCATGGTGCGCGTCCGGGCTTTCCCTGAAACCGAGTTCCTGGTCATGGCGACCGAAAAGGGCGTTGTCAAAAAAACCAACCTCAGCGAATTCGCGAACCCCCGGCGGGACGGGATCATCGCCATCAATATTGATCCGGGCGACCGGTTGATAGGAGTCAAGCTCACCAGCGGCCAGAACGATGTCATGCTGGCGTCACGCAAGGGCATGAGCCTGCGGTTCAACGAGTCGGAATTGAAGGATCAGGGACGTGCCACCCGCGGGGTGATCGGGATCCGCTTGGACAAGGACGACAAGCTGGAAAACCTGGAAATTGTGGACCCCAAGGCCACCTTCTTTATCTGCACCGAGAACGGATACGGCAAGCGCACAAGCTTTAACGAATACCGCGATCAGCATCGGGGCGGGAAGGGGATCTATTCAATCCGATCGTCGGATCGGAATGGCGCAGTGGTCGGCGCCCATACCGTCATGGAAAAAGATTGCCTCATGCTGATCACCGCCAAGGGGAAAATGATCCGGATGCAAGTGAGTGATATCCGAGTGATCAGCCGGGTGACCCAAGGGGTGCGGCTCATCGACCTCGACGAGGGGGACACCCTGGTATCGGCCACCACGGTGGAGCCGGAGGATGAGAACCTCATCAATGGCCATGAATCTAATGGCAACGGCGCTGCCAAGACCGAGAACGGGGAACCGGCCGCGCCGCCCGCATCAGAAAATCCTCCCACGAAAGCCAAGGGCACGTTGTAATTTAAGAAAGGTATCGGCTCATTGTTTTTCTTCTTCCCGGATGATGTCCTGAAGAATAGTGTGATAACCCTTGCCCTTGGCCATCTCTTCCTTGACTTCTTTGATGACCGTTTCCGTACCCTTGCGTGGTTGGGATTCCAACGTCAGAGTTGTGTCGCCGATGCGAATGCGGTCGCCGGGATTCAGCCGGGAGATTTCTATTTGCTTGTCATTGAGAAAGGTGCTGTTGCGCGATTTAAAATCGCGGATAAAATAGGCGTCATCCCAGTAAGAAATCCCACAATGCACGCGGGAAGCCATCTTGTCGGGAATGGAAATGTCCACATCGGCGCCGCGGCCGATGGTAACGGGTTTCTCTCCCAGTTCGAATTCCTTCTGAATACCATCGGGTAAAATATAGCGCAGTATCATAATTCCTCCTTCAGCGTCTTACTGGTTTCCAGCAGGCTTCGGAAATAATTAATGGTGAGGCGAAGGCCTTCCTCCAATAGCACTTCCGGCTCCCATTTAAGCAGTGTCCGGGCCCGGGTAATATCCGGCTGACGGGTCTTCGGGTCATCCACCGGCAAAGAATGATATTCAATCGCCGATTGACTGCCGGTCAGGTCCAGGATTTTCCGAGCGAACTCATTAACCGTCATTTCCCGGGGATTGCCGATATTCACCGGGTCATGAATATCGTTCAATGCTAGCACAAATATGCCGCGGATCAAGTCGGAAACAAAGCAGAAGCTCCGCGTCTGGTGGCCATTGCCGAAGACTGTCAGGGGTGCGCCCGCCAGGGCCTGCTTGATGAACGCCGGAACCACCCGGCCGTCGTTGGGCCGCATACGCGGCCCATAAGTGTTGAAGATGCGCACGATCTTCGTGTTGACCCCGTGGGTCCGGTGATAGGCCATGGTCATGGCCTCGGCAAAACGCTTGGCTTCGTCATAAACCCCGCGCGGCCCGATTGGGTTGACGTTGCCCCAGTAGGACTCATTCTGGGGATGAACCAAGGGGTCGCCGTACACTTCGGAGGTGGACGCCAGGAGAAACACCGCCTGCTTGGCCCGAGCCAGGCCAAGGGCATTATGCGTCCCCAGCGAGCCGACCTTCAGCGTCTGGATCGGTAGTTTCAGGTAATCGATGGGGCTCGCCGGCGAGGCAAAATGGAAGATGAAATGCACCGGACCATCGATCTCAATGGGTTTTGTCACGTCTTGCTCGATAAAGCAAAACGCTGGGGTTTCCCGCAACTGCCGAATATTGTCCAGGTTACCGGTCACCAGGTTGTCCACACAGATGACCCGATGACCCTTGCCGACGAGGAGATCGCAGAGATGCGAGCCAAGAAACCCGGCGCCGCCGGTGACAACAGACACTGGCTGTGGCGATGAGGAAGTCATAAGGTATTGGTCCTTGTTACCGGATTAATCCCTGTTTTCAACGCCTTTAACTATATCGAATTGCCATGAAATGGCAATGAAGTTTTCCGGCGAACCGGCAAGCCAAAGCGTCCTGGATTTCCGGTAATCAGGCCCTTCCTTCACGTTCTTCGTGGTGAACGGCTTTTCCACATGGATAGCGGTTGATTCAATGACTGGAGTAGAATATAGTCGGAACGAAATACAAAGCGATTCCGGATAAACCCATCCATCATGGGAGGATGATCATGCGCCTGAAATACAGACTGGGCTGGCTACCCGATGTGCCGGATCAGCGCGATATTCCGTTCACGGCAGTGTTTCGCATTCCCCGCAAATTGCCGGCAAGCGTCAATCTGCGCGCCGGGTGCTCCACCGTAGAACAACAGGGGAACCTGGGCTCCTGCACGGCGCAGGCCCTCGTTGGCGCATTGGAGTTTCTGGAACTGAGCGCCCTGACCCAGGATTCCCCCTTCGCGAAGCCGCTTCGGCGGGACAAGTCGCCGGGGCGAGATGCTACGCCGAGGCAAGGCGGCCTGCCCGACCGATTCCGCGATTTGAGCCGGCTTTTTGTCTATTACAATGAGCGGCTGGCCATGGGCACTGTCCTGGAAGATTCCGGCGCCATGTTGAGAACCGGGATCAAGGTTCTCAAGGCCCGGGGCGTGTGCCGGGAAGCGCTGTGGCCTTACAACATCCGCCTTTTCACGGTGAAGCCGTTGCCACCCTGCTACGCCGAAGCCGCCCGGCACCAGGTGACGACTTATCAGCGTTTGAACACACTTAATGAGATGAAAGCTTGCCTGGCCATGGGCTTGCCCTTTGTGTTTGGGTTCGCCGTGTATGAGCATGTGATGTCGGCCGCAGTGGAGCGCACCGGAAAAATCCGCCTGCCCAGGCCCGGCGAGCGAATGGTGGGCGGCCACGCCGTCATGGCCGTGGGCTACCGGGACCGGACGCGTTCCCTGCTGTTCCGCAATTCATGGGGCGCGGATTGGGGGCAGAGCGGGTACGGCGAAATTCCTTATGCCTACTTGGAAAGCCGCAATCTCAGCGACGACTTCTGGTGCATCCAGGGCACGGAAAGTGATCTTTACGCGGCGTGGCGTTTAAAACTGGGACAAAACCGGATGTGCTGAACAGATTTTTACCACAGAGAGCACAGAGGTCTCAGAGATATGTTGTTCTGTGTTCTCTGTGAACTCTGTGGTTAATAATTCGCTTTCCGCAATTAATTAATGAGTCTAACTATACCGGATCCATTTTCAATCCATCCGATCTCGACCGGACCCGCCTTGGCCTGTTTCAACACGGTCAATGCGGTTTTCTTATCGGCCGGACGGACCACGATCACCAGGCCAATGCCCATATTGAACACGCGGTACATCTCGTCGCGATCCACCCGGCCCCGCTCCTGGAGAAAGCGGAAGACCGGCGGCACGGTCCAGGATGACCGATCAAAAACGGCATTAACTGACTTGGGTAACACGCGGGCCACGTTATCCGGGAACCCTCCGCCGGTGATATGGGCCATGCCGCGGATGACCACCCGTTTCACCAGCCTGCCACGCTGGGCGCGCCCCGGCGGGCAGGTCAACCGCTGGACGGGCTTCAAATAGCTCCGATGAACGGCCAGAAGCACATCAGCTACGCTCCGATTTGCGCCGGGAAATTTATCACGGATACCCAGCCCCGCCTTGTCGAAAATAATCTTCCGCGCCAGCGAATAACCGTTGGTATGCAGACCGGAAGAGGGCAGGCCGATGAGGATGTCACCCGGGCGAATCGTTTTCCCGGTGATGATTTTCTTCCGATCCATGACGCCGACGATCGTGCCCACCAGGTCATATTCACCCGGCGGATAAAGGCCCGGCATTTCCGCGGTTTCCCCGCCAATGAGGGCGCAATGATTTTCACGGCACGCCTTGCAGATACCGGCCACCACCTGCTTAAAAGCGTTGGCCTGAAAACGGGCGGTTCCGAAATAGTCGAGAAAGAACAACGGCGCCGCGCCATGAACCAGGATATCGTTCACGCAATGATTGACAATATCCTGGCCGACGGTGTCATGTCGTCCGGCCATGACCGCCACCTTGAGCTTGGTACCCACGCCATCGGTGCTGGCGATCAGGGCCTTGTCCCGGCCCGGCGCGGCAAACATACCGCCGAAGGCTCCGATCTCACTGAGCAGTCCGGGGACAGCCGTTGTCTTGACCATTTTTTTTACGGCTTTCAGGGCGGACATTTTATTATCAATGTTCACGCCTGCCGCCGTATAGGCTGATGATGTTTTTTTCATGATGCAAGGATATTCTGACAATGGGGTTTCAAAGCAATGGTGATAAGCTAGCAGAAGAGGGGAGGTTGGTGAAAGACAAAAAACTCAGATGGGATTAACAGGGTTTGATGATCATGATCCCATCATCCTGTCCATCCTGTCGAAATATCCTCGTCGGGCGTGGCGCCCTTTTCCCATAACTTCGTCGGGCACTGAGCTCTTCCCTCAGGGCGCCCAGCCGGAGGCCAGGGTGGCCTCGCCGTACCTGTTGGCTGAAAGCTTGATGTGCCAGATGTCCGTGGCTTCATCCAGCAGGATGGGATCGGCATTGCCGTTACCGAAGCTTTTTTGTCCTATTTAATACCTGGTTTTTGCCCCGGCTTACTGCACGAGAACGGTCACCACATCGTATAAAATCGTGCCGTTCGGGTTCAGGATGCCGTCCATGGGATAATCAATGGCGAACCAGAAATCATAGGTCCCGCGCGGCAGTATATATTCGGTCAGGACCGTCGCGGAAGACAGGTTGAACAGAGCACCCTGATACACGGGCCGGCAAAGCGCCAGGTCTCCGCTGAAAGGAGTCCATTGCATGGCACTGTTCAGGTAATACCATTCACCGGAATGGGCATAGGCAACTATCCACCAGTCAACCTCCACCCCCGCATAAATATCCGCGTTCATTGCCACGGTGACGGACACGGGATCGGGATAGTTGATGGTAACATTGTTCGCTGCGCCATTGGCCTTGATGGTTGGCCCGATAGTACCGCTGGCCTCATCGATCGTTACGGTGGCGGATGAGGGTGTGCCCAGCGCTGCGCCGGAGGCGTCGCTCAGGTTCACGGTGAAGGCACGACTGGATTGGGTGCCGGCGCGATTCAGGATCGGAATGGTGATGGTCTGGTTATCCGAATTCCCGTCCGCCCAGATCAACGTGCCGCTGGTTGCCGTGTAATCCGTGCCGGCAGTGGCCGTGCTGTCGGCCGTCTGGAACGAGACGCTTGCCGCACCCCCCGCCCCATTGGTGCGCGTGACGGTCACCGTAACGCTACCCGCATCTTCGAGAACGCTGTAGGCGTCCGCGGCGAACTGAAGCGTGCAAACCGTCAGTTTTGCCTGCTGACTCCAGCTGTTCAGGTTCCGTGTGAACACGTATCCTGCGCCCTGGTCGACATTTCCGCCCACATCCGCATAATACGCGCCGATCAGGGCCGTGCTCCCGTCCCCGTCCAATGCCGCCGACCAGCCAAAACAATCCCCCGCGGCCCCGTCAGAGGCCGTCAGTTTTGTCTGCTGACTCCAGGCACCCGCGGTCCGCGTGAACACATACCCGGCTCCCTGTTCCACATTTCCGCCCACAACGGCGCGAAACGTGCCGAGCAGGGCCGTGTTCCCGTCACTGCCCAAGGCCGCCGACCAGCCAAACCAATCATATGCGGTCCCGTCGGAGGCCGCCAGTTTCGCCTGTTGACTCCAGTTGGTGCCGGCCCGCGTGAACACATAGGCCGCCCCCTGGCCAGTATTCCCGCCCACAGTCGCATAATAAGCGCCGATCAGGGCCGTGTTCCCGTCACTGCCCAAGGCCGCTGACCAGCCAAAAAAAGCATACGCGGCGCCATCGGAGGCCGTCAGTTTTTCCTGCTGACTCCAGTTGGTGCCGGTCCGCGTGAACACATACCCGGCGCCCCGATCGTCAATTCCGCCTGCGTCCGCATAATATGCTCCGATGAGGGCCGTGTTCCCGTCCCCGCTTAAGGCCGCCGAACTGCCAAAATTATCGTACGTGGCTCCGTCCGCGGCCACCAGTTCCGCCTGCTGACTCCAGGCAGTGCCGGACCGCGTGAACACACAGGCCGCCCCCAGCCAATAAGACCCGCCAATGTCCGTACCACTCGCGCCGGCGATGGCGGTGTTCCCGTCCCCGCTCAATGCCACTGAAATGCCAAAATAATCACTCGCATCCCCATTCGCGGCCGTCAGTTTTGCCTGCTGACTCCAGGCTCCCAAGTATCGCGTGAACACATAGCCTGCGCCCTGATTTGTATTTCCACCCACAACCGCACGAGGCGCGCCGATCAGGGCCGTGTTACTGCTCAAGGCCACCGAACTGCCAAACCAATTATTCGCGGCGCCATCCGCAGCCGTCAGTATTCCCTGCTGACGCCAACCTGTGTCGGAGCGCACAAAGACATAGGCCGCCCCCTGCCAGTTCTTACCGTCCACATTTGCCCGATACGCACCGATCAGCGCGGTGCTTCCATCACTGCTTAAGGCCACCGAACTGCCCAGGCAATTACTCACGGCGCCGACTGAGGCCAAAAGCGGGTTGGGCTGAAAGGCTTGGTAAACGTCCCGCTCCCCGGCCTGGACCGGGGACGCAACGTAATAAGCCGCCTGGTCCCTGTCCAGCGCGGCCGACACGGCGAATTGAAGCGCCGGCGGCAACGCCGCGCTTCTCGCCGACGAGTCAGCGGAGCCTCCGTTCCCAGGTGGCTGGGCGGATACAAGGCTGTTTCCTGCCCGCAGTGCTACGCCCAGCGTTGCAGGCAGGTCGGCATACGCGCTCATGCAAATCGCCACCACGCACCCTGCCGTCAAGAGTCCTGTTTTACACATTGTTCTGCTTGTTTTCATGACACCTCTGGTAATATTAGCATCTTTTTTATGAACATACACGCTTTGGCATTTATGTTTCTGGGTAGCGGAGGCCCCGCTGGGAGCGGGGTAAACTTTACGCTTGCCACGCGTTTTTAGCGTGGCCTCCGAAGATCGCAGGGATAAACCCTACGCTACCTTGGGCGGAACGTCCGGCAGCTGACGGATTGCGGGTGCAAGCCCGCATTGAACTGATTAGCGGGCACTGCCGTCCCAGGAGCCGCTGACATACTGGTTGATATTATAACCCGTGCTGGACAACAGAATATACCATATTCCCGCCGCCGTGTTATAGACGACCAAGTCCGAATGCTGGTCGCCATCGAAGTCGCCAGTGACGGGCGTATAGCCGGTCGCGCCGAACCAGACCTTATAGTATTGTTGATAGTTATAGCTGGACGCCAGAATATACCAGTATCCGGAAGCTTCGTTATAGACCATCGGGTCGGCATAACGATCACCGTCAAAATCGCCGCATACGGGCGTGTATCCGGTTGCGCCCCAATTCTGCATGTAATAAGCCGTGTAGTTATAGCTGGACGCCAGAATATACCATTCGCCGCTTGCTTCGACGTAGGCCATCGGATCGGTATAGCGGTCACCATCATAATCACCGCAAACAGGCGTGGCGCTGGCAGAATACCATGCCTGCGGGATATAGTAGCGAGCATAGCTTTTACTGGAGTTGTAGAAGCGCCAGAAGCCAGTGGAGGGGTCTACCACCGCCGGATCCGCGTAACGGTCGCCGTCGAAATCGCCCGACTGGGGAATACACTGGCCGCCATAGACCGAACTGAAGCTGTAATAACCATAACCCAAGGACGACAGCAGTAAGCGAAAGGTGCCGTCGGTCCGGTAGATCGTCGGGTCAGCTCCGCCATCGCCGTCATAATCCGCCAGCATGGGCGAGCCGGCCGTAACCGGTGGCGGTGGTGGGGGTGGCGTAGGTCCCCCGCCCCCCGTGCCAAACGCCTTGATACAAACATTAAAATCATCGTCAGTCCAGGGGTTCTTAGCTTCATCCCAGGAACTGCCATCCGCGCTGATATAGCTTTCGCCGGCTGAAGCTGTGGACCCCGCCCCGCGCCAATCTTCAGCCGGGATGGGTTGATTGTTTCCTGGCGTCGTGAATTTGACGACTACGGAAAAACGCGTTGAATATGAGACCGGCGAATTCAGCGCTACCGTGTAATACCCGGCATAGGTGACCGTGCCGCTCTGAGTAGCGCTCAATGTGCCGCTGGTCGGACTCCCGGCGGTAACACCAGTATAGACCCGGATTTCGTAACTGGCGCCGGCGCTTGTGGCGTAAAAACCGACCGCATCGATTGTGCCGGAGGCACTGGAGAAAATATTGGCGCCCCAGGCCGTCGTTCCCCCATAACCGTATCCTCCAGTAAACCCCAGCGTGTCATACTCATAGACGGATCCATAATTTGACGTGGATTCCGCGTTTAAAAACAGGCAATTATCCTTGCCAATCTTGGCGTCATAATACGAAATCCAGAAGCAACCGGCATTACCCCAGGAGGGGCCCCAACTGTTCTTGATCAGAAAGGCGCCGTCACCGGCCGGAGTCGAATTGAAGTTGGCGCGGCTGTACGTGTCATCCCAGCCTATAATGGCAATCGCATGATTGGCGTTCGCGGCGCCGTTATAGTAATACGCGCAGGCTGTGTCGTTATAATAAGATGTGCTATCGACCCAACAGAATGTGGAATATATGGCCCCGTAAGTCATAATGACCTGCTTGATCGCATCATTATCGGTGGACGCGGCGCGATCGGGAATAAATTGCGCGCTCTGGACGTGTTTCCGAACCGTCAAGCCCGCGGGACTGCCGTCAGCTCCGTTGGAATATGGATCATCGGCTTCATTGACCGGCCCGCTCCAGCGGGTCAGGTAGGCGAGCGACATGTAAGCATTGCCGCCGGCTCCATAGGCGCGATTGGTGTACCCGTGCAAATTGGCCAGGTTATTTTCCGAAAAATCCCAGCTTTCAGCGGTCAAAAGACAGGACTCCAATGAACCGAACGTGGCAAACGTCCAGCAATTCCCTTCTGCCCCCTGATCCTGGACGGACGACATTTTGCCATAAGTGCGCAAATCATAGCTGGAAGGCAACGCCTTGACTCGCCTCGGCGAAGCCTCCGGCGGAGCCTGGGTCTTGCCCTGTGGCACCGGCAAAGATGCTGCAGGCTGCGGCAATTTGAAGGGAGCGGGGATATAGCCCAGACCATGGCCATCTGCGGTGCGGGTGGTTAAGGTTTTGGTCCGCAGTTGTTCCTGGTATTGCAGGAATTCGGGATTAAGCGGAGAGCGTTCAAGAGCCCATAAGAGCGTAGCGTTAACCAAAACCATGGTAAACACCACAAAACCAATAGTTAAGAAACGATGCCTTTTCATTGCTGAGCCCTCCTTGTTAATGAATGTGCTACACCCGTCTTCTACAGTTATCGGGGCTTTATTTCTTTAAATCGCCGAATTTTCTAATGATTCATAGGGATGGGTTTTACCGAGTTTGAAATGTGTTGGCAATAAATTGATGCGGAGATGTTTTTCGATTGCATGGAAGC
>JAHIJO010000227.1 GCA_018898455.1 Verrucomicrobiota bacterium
AACGCTACGAAGGCGCGATTTTGGCCGCATAAACTGCCCCTCCACGTTCCGCTTGTCTTTCCGCTATACGGCATCAAGACAGGTCTGCCCAAGAGTGGGGATCAACATGCGGTGCGCATGCAAATGGATTTCGCTTGCAATTAATCACGCGAAAACGACAATGAGTTTCAATAAGCGTTTGCCGTTCTTAAACGGCAAGAAATCGGTACTCTCAAGTACAAGATGGTCATCCGAAGTCGCGTCTTCAAATTGGCGTTTGCGAGTCGCGTGCCACCGGATAACCCGGCAACAAGCGCCTGATATGCTTCATCAAGTCTTACCGTGAGTGTCATGATTCCAAGTTTCGTTGTGATCAACAGGGCATCCTCTTCATCATGAGGATTGGACTCGCAGGGCATGATGACGCCCAGCACATTAGTCCCTAGAGCTTTTTTACAAAGTGTGGCTGTGACCGCAGAGTCTATGCCCCCACTGAGTCCTACCACGGTTCCCTTGGCTCGCGCATCATGGACGCTTTGAGCAATCCACTTTGATATTTGGTCCGCCAGGTCAATCATAGATTCCTCCATCGATTATTGTCCTGTCAGCAGTCGTAGTACAAATGAAACTCATGCGGCACGGGACGCAACCGCATCGGATCAATCTCCTGATTTCGTTTCCAGGTGATCCAGCCGTCAACCAGGTCATCTGTAAACACGCCGCCCTGGGTAAGAAATACATGATCCTGTTCAAGAGCATGGATTGCTTCTTCCAGCGATCCCGGGGTCTTGCGAGTGGAGGCAAGTTCCTCAGACGTCATTTCATAGATATCGCGATCAAGCGGCTTGCCGGGATCGAGTTTGTGTTTAATCCCGTCAACACCCGCCATGAGGATTGCCGCGAACGTCAAATATCCGTTGCAGGTCGGGTCGGGACAACGAAACTCGACGCGTTTGGACTTCGGACTCGGCGAATACATCGGAATCCGGCATCCGGCCGACCTGTTCCGCGCGGACATGCACAGATTAACCGGCGCCTCGAAGCCGGGCACCAGGCGCCGGTACGAATTGGTCGTCGGCGCCGCAAAGGCCAGAATCGCCGGCGCGTGTTTCAGGATCCCGCCGATCGCATGCAGGGCCAGGTCGCTCAAGCCCGCATAACGTTTTCCCGCAAAGAGCGGCCGGCCGCCTTTCCACAGTGAAAAATGCGTATGCATCCCGCTGCCGTTGTCCTCGAAGATCGGCTTGGGCATGAAGGTCACGGTCTTGCCATGCCGCTTGGCTACATTCTTGCAGATATACTTGTACCACATCATCTGGTCGGCCATCTTGACCAGCTTATCGAAACGCATGTCAATTTCGCTCTGGCCCGCCGTGGCCACCTCGTGGTGGTGCGCCTCGACGACGATGCCCAGCTTGCGCATTTCGTAAACCATTTCCCCGCGCAGGTCATGGTAGGTATCGGTCGGACTGACGGGGAAATACCCGCCTTTGAAACTGGGCTTATAACCCAAATTCGGCTCTTCGAAACGCGCCGTGTTCCAGGCGCCTTCGATCGAATCGATCTGGTAACTGCCCTTATTCTGGCATTGTTCGTAGCGGACCTCGTCGAAGATGAAAAACTCCGGCTCCGGCCCGAAATAAGCGGTATCGGCAATGCCGGTGCTTTTGAGGAAGTCTGCCGCTTTGCGGGCGACATAACGCGGGTCGCGCGTATAGGGCTTGCGGGTGATTGGGTCGATAATATTGGCAATCACGCTCGCGGTCGGGCGGGAAAAGAAAGGATCCATGCAAGCCGTATCTGGATCGGGAACCGCCAGCATGTCGGACATGTGAATGCCCTGCCAGCCGCGAATGGACGAGCCGTCGAAGCCCAGGCCGTTCCGGAAAGTGTCCTCATCCAGGACATCGATCGGAAACGAGCAGTGCTGCCAGGTGCCGAGCAGATCAACGAACTTCAAGTCCATCATTTCGGCCTTGTTCTTCTTCATGTACGCGAGATACTGTTTGGGCGTCATACGATCTCCTTTTCTGTTGTTACTGATTGCTCGCTTCTTTCTTTCAACGTCACTCCCAGTCTGTAATGACTTCGCACCTGCGCCTATACCTAATAGCACGAGTCGTGCCAACTGACATGATTCGGGAGCAGGCGTCGCGCCAAGATTTGCGTAATAGTCTTGGGATGAAGACGTAACGATCTAAAGCATAGCTTTGGCCATGATGGCTAAAGCGGCAGGGAGTGGTCTAAATATTAGCCACGGGCTATTGGGTAGCCACGGGTGCACGCCGCGGGAAAAAATATTCGGGAAGGAAGAGCCAAATCGCTTCTTGCCCCCCTTGACCCCAATTCTTCGGAGAGTTTGGAACGATGGGGATCGGCGGGACGCTTCACTCGGCTTCGCCAGGATGCCCCGCGCCTTGGCACGGGGAGCAATGGCGAGCCAACCACGGCGAAGTCTAGACGAAGCCGGGTTCTTGGCTACGCCGCAGTTCCGCTTGGCTTTACCAAAGATGCCCCGCAGCTTGCCGCGGGGCGCTTCACTTCAGGTTATAGGCCTGCAATTTCTTCCGCAACGTCATCCTGCTTATGCCCAGCTTGGCAGCAAGATCCCGTTGACTGAAATTTTTCAGAAGACCACAGCGGATCACGATCTCCTCCATCGTTTGAAGAAGGAGACTCCTGGCTGATGACAGATCATCCGTTCCGGCGCAGAGTCGCTCCGCGGCGGACCGGAGGTCCATGATATCCATGCACGACGGGCGTTTTCGTTTGAGAAAACGCTGATGGTCATGCTCGAGAATTTCCGCCGGCAGAAAATCGGCGGATAACGCATCCCCCTCGATCATCACCACCACACGTTCGATGCAATTTTCCAACTCCCGCACATTGCCGGGCCAGGGATAGTCCAGAAGGATATCGAGCACTTTCCGGGACAACTTGCGCACATTTTTGTGGTTCTCCAAGTTGAATTTCTCCAGGAAATGGTTAATCAGCAAAGGAATATCCTCCCGGCGCTCACGCAGGGGCGGCAGGCGGATCGGGATCACATTCAGGCGATAATAAAGGTCCTCCCGAAAATGACCCTGGCGCACTTCTTCCCTGAGATCCTTGCTGGTGGCCGTAACGACGCGCACATCAGCCGCGACCGTCCTTGAACTGCCAACCGGTTCGAATTCCCGTTCCTGCAGAACGCGCAACAGCTTAACTTGCAGCCGCGGGCTCATTTCCCCGATCTCATCCAGGAAGAGGGTGCCGCCATCCGCCATTTCGAAGCGTCCTTTCCTGTCGTGCAAGGCTCCCGTGAACGCCCCCTTGACATGCCCGAAGAGTTCCGACTCGAGCAGGTCTTCCGGCAACGCTCCGCAATTGACCTTGATCAAGGGACCTGAGGCCCGGGCGCTGTTATAATGGACCACCTTGGCAATCAGCTCCTTGCCCGTTCCGGTTTCGCCGGTAACTAGAATGGAGGCCCGCGACTTCGCCGCCGTGGCCGCCATGGCCAGGACTTTGCGGATGGCTTCGCTCTCGCCAATCACGTTGTCCAGGCGATAACGACTGCGAAGTTCCCGGAGCCGCCCCTGGTCGCGGGCCAGGATTTCCTCCTTCTCCACCCGGATCAGATGGTTGATCTTCAGCACCTGGGAAACGATGGCAGCCACGATCGAAAGCAATCTCAGGTCTTTTTGAAGCGTCGTCTCGAAGGCAAAGGGACGATCCACGCTCAAGGCGCCCACGACTTCATCATCGACCTTCAGGGGAACACAAATGAAAGCAATGGGGCTGGCAAGGTCTTTTTTGCGGGCGACCGTCCGGTTGAGAAAACGCCCATCCTTGCCGATGTCAGGAATTATTTCCGCGACCCCGGTCTTGACGACTTGCCCCGTCACCCCCTCGCCCACCGCGTATTGTCCCCGGGCCTGCTCCTCGCTTGACAGACCATGGGCGGCGACGATCTTTAATTTCAGATTTCCTGATCCGGGCGGAAAATAAGATGGCACCTTTTGCCGGTTTAGACAAGCTCATAGATCATCCGCGCGTTTGTTTCCGGGTGACGAAAATGAAGATTGGTTAGGTCGGCCAGAAGATTGCTTGTAGC
>JAHIJO010000228.1 GCA_018898455.1 Verrucomicrobiota bacterium
AGTCCTTGAGTTCACCGATCCGGTCCACAATATCTTCCGTATCCGTAATAATCAGCAACGCGTTCGGATACTCCTTGCGAACGATCTCCATGGCCCGAACGCTGTAAATGACCCCTTTCCACGGAAGCATGCGGGTAGGATGAATGATAACAGGGCGCCCCTTCAATTTGAGCCGATTCTTCCATTTGCTGTTCCGATTATTCGGAGAGAACAGATCAACGTCAATGCCGGGGCGGATCATCCGAAGGTTGTTCAGCTGAGGGGCTTGTTGTCGGATACCATCCATCACGTGTTGGCAGAATGTGATGATATAGTCCCACTTGGCGCGTTGCAGCAGGTTCTTGCAGATGGATTCGCTCCAGACTTCATGCACGGTCAATACGTTGGGTAAGCCATTTTCCCACAAATTCGTAAGGGTGAGAGCGTGGCCAGGGACAAAATGGTGAAAATTATGTCCATGGATGACATCAATGTTATGTTTTTTGATGAACCCCGCGTACATTTGCTTTAGCGCAATCATAATTTCCGGGGCCACCTCGTCGGCCTTCAGTCCCCGCTTGGCTTTCCAATCGCGAATCCATTCAGAATTCATCAAATCTAGACGATGTACCTGAACTCCCTGAATTTCCGAATGCTGCGGCTGACCGGCCATTGAGCCGACAAGCGCGTGGACAGTATGACTTTGTCGAACCAGTTCAGCCCCAAGATCCAGCAGGTGTGATTCTACACCGCCCGTCGTCGGGAAGAACGCGTAGTGATTAAGACAGATGTTCATAAGCCGCTTCCTTTGCCCTGCTTACCCCTGCTTGCGCGGGAGTCAGGAATCATAAAAGATGGCGGCCCGACCATCCATTATTGACCCATGGCGTCGAGGTGCCATACCCTTCATTTAAAAAATTATGTTAGTTTGAGAAGTAACAGTCAAATATTTTTTTAAAGAATTTTTCAAAAGGCGTTGTCCAAAATGCATAGACTCGTAATCCAAGCCCATGGTTCCGCGCACAATCCTTCTTCGCCATCCAATTATGAATATTTTGAGCTTTGCAGGAAAACAATTCCATGTATGCTTTCGGGATATTTCGTGCTGAAAGTTATTTGCCGCAAGGGTTAATTGTCTATGAATCAGAAATCCGGTATTCGCGTTTCGCAGACGGTATGGCCATGGCGGTTTCCCGCCGCGATATCCAAGGTCGGACGGATACCGCGTCCTTGGCGCGCGGTCATTCAGGCGGCCATCATCGCCGCGGTTGCAACCTGTTTTCTGGTGATCGGGCATCGTTATGGGATCGGTTTATTTCTCTATGGCCTGAGCGTGGTCGTCTTGATCAGCGGTTTATTCATTCCCGCCGTTTTTCACGGTATTGAAAAGGTCGGTGTCTGGCTGGGACAAGGCGCGGGAATCGGGCTGACCTGGCTATTGTTGACACCATTTTATTATCTGTGCGTGTTCCCCGGCCGGCTGGTGCTGATAGTCCTAGGCAAGGATCCCATGTGCCGCCGCTGGGATCGCAGGCGGGATTCCTATTGGATCGACCGGAAGTCGTCAGACCCAAAATTCTATACCCGGCAATATTAATGAATATCCTCGGCATCAGCGCCTATTATCACGACTCGGCGGCGGCATTGGTGCGGGACGGCGAGATTATCGCCGCGGCGCAGGAGGAACGCTTCTCCCGCAAGAAACATGACGCCGGATTCCCCAAGCATGCCATCCGTTACTGCCTCGCCGAAGGCGGCATCGGCTCCGAAGACCTGGACGCCGTCGCGTTCTATGACAAGCCCATCGTCAAGTTTGCCCGCATCCTGGAAACCTATTTCAGCGTGGCGCCTTGCGGCCTGCGGTCATTCATGATGGCCATGCCGCTCTGGCTGAAACAGAAACTCTGGATACCCCTGGACATCGAGGTCGCGCTGGAAACCCAGGGCATCCGGGTAAAGGAGCCGCTGTATTTTCCGGAGCATCACGAGTCCCATGCCGCCAGCGCCTTCTATCCGTCACCCTTCCAGCAGGCCGCGATCCTGACCCTCGATGGAGTGGGGGAATGGGCCACCAGCACAATCGGCGTCGGCCGCGATCACCAGCTGAAGATTCTCAAGGAACTCCGGTTTCCGCATTCGCTGGGACTGCTTTATTCGGCATTCACCTATTTCACGGGATTCCGGGTCAATTCCGGCGAGTATAAGCTAATGGGTCTGGCGCCTTATGGGGAGCCCCGATATGTCCAACGGATCATGGACCACTTGCTTGACCTGAAAGAAGACGGTTCATTCCGAATGAACCTCGATTATTTCAACTATCTGGACGGTCTGACAATGACCAATGAAAAATTCAACCGTCTGTTCGACGGTCCGCCGCGCAAGGCGGAAGCAGAACTAACCAAGCGGGAAATGGACATCGCGCGCTCTATCCAGGTTGTTACGGAAGATATTGTTTTGCGTATGGCGTGGTATGCCCGGAAACTGACCGGGCTGGACCAGTTGTGCCTGGCCGGCGGCGTGGCGCTTAACTGCGTGGCGAACGGCCGCCTCCTGCGGGAAGGCATCTTTAAGGACATCTGGATTCAACCGGCGGCCGGAGACGCGGGCGGCGCCCTGGGCGCTGCCTTGGTTGTCTGGCACCAGGTTCATCGTCAGCCGCGGCAGGCGAATCCGCACCGCGACAGCATGCGGGGCGCATATCTAGGTCCGGTATTCGAGCCGGGCGAGATCGATGCTTACCTCAAAGCCAAAGGATATTCCGCAGAACGCATCGACGATCCGAATCGGCGGGCCGATCGGATTGCCCAGCTGATGGATGAGGGGCAAGTCGTTGGCCTTCTCCAGGGCCGCATGGAATTCGGTCCGCGGGCGCTGGGCAACCGGTCCATCATTGGCGATGCCCGCTCGACAAAAATGCAATCGATCATGAACCTGAAAATTAAATACCGGGAATCGTTTCGTCCATTTGCCCCCACTTGCCTGGAGGAACGCGTTAGGGATTATTTCGACCTGGACCGGCCGTCCCCCTACATGCTCCTGGTGGCGCCCGTTCGGGCCGACCGGTGTCGGGGCATCGAGGAATCCGGGACGCTGACAGTGCGCGATCGGATCAATCAAGTCCGGTCCGACATCCCCGCTATTACTCATGTAGATTATTCCGCCCGGGTGCAGACAGTGGCGCCGGACACCAACCCGGATTATTACGCCATCATCAAAGCCTTTGAAAAACGGACCGGGTATGGCATTATCATCAACACCTCGTTTAACGTCCGCGGTGAACCGATCGTCTGCACGCCCGAGGACGCCTACCGGTGTTTCATGCGGACGGAAATGGATTGGCTGGTTCTGGGGCCCTTTGTCCTGGACAAGAAACGCCAGCCGGCCTGGACCGAAAAGAAAAACTGGCGTCAGGACTATGTTTTGGATTAAATAGAGCCTGTTCGTAAAACTCGCAGGCTCTAAACAAGGAGAAGATATCGCATGCGATTCCTTAAATATCTGGGACGATTGCTGAAAGAATTTCTGGGCTTTGCGTGGCACAATAAAGCCTGGTGGATCATCCCGGTGATTCTCGTTCTGCTCCTGATGGCCATGCTGATCTTTTTGGGCCAGACCACGGCGCCGTTCATCTATACCTTATTTTAATGCATAGAATTTCAAAAGGTAGGGCGGTCAGCGCGCCTCGCCGTAGTCTCTGGAAGAAGGCGGGTCCCTTGACCGCCGGAGGCTTGACCGATCGGCCGGCAAGGGACTGCCGGCCGAAAGAAACAATTACCGCCCCTGGCGGCTAATTTATCTGCAGCCGCAATCCTGGTAAGGCGGGATTGCTATGCCACCTGTTATGGGCTTTATTTTTTCTCCAACCCGTTATATTCGACCTGTTCTTTCCACCATCCTGATCCTGCTGGACCTTCTGTTTCTGGCAACCCTTTTAGTCATTCCCGCCGCTTGGCTCTTGAACCCACTGCTGGTGTGTTTCGGCCCCATGCATCTGACCGTGCATTGGGGATGGAAGCCCGTTCTGGCACCGCTGGCATTAATCCTGGGTCGCGTGTTCCTCAAAAGATGGAGAGGGGGGCGGGGGTTGGGGCCGGTCCGCGGTCTGTGGGAAACGGCGGGATTTAAAAAATTGACCCTGGCGCTGATCTCAACTTATCTGTTGTTTGCCGTAGTTGAAAACCTGCTGGCTTGGACTCACTTTGACGCCGAATTGCCGCCGATCGTTTTTCAGGGGCAGAACAATGCCGGCGGTGTTGATGTTCCAGAAACCACCCCCGACGCAGAACTGCTCTATCGATTTACGCCGGGCACTTATTTCCAGGGTCGCCTCATCAACAGCCTGGGCTTTCGCGAGCGCGAAGTGGATCCGAAGAAGAAACCCGGCGCCCTGCGCGTGATCTGCATGGGTGATTCGGTTACGGGACAAGGCCGGCCCGGATATTCTCAATATCTCCACGACCGGCTGACGAACAACCCGCCCACGTCCCAATCCTGGGAGGCGTTCAATATCGGGGTGCATGGCTATTCCACGCTCCAGGGCTTGAGACAGTTTCAGAAAATGGGCCGGTTGCTGGAACCCGACATCGTCACCGTTTTTTTTGGCTGGAACGACCACTGGTTGAACGTGGAAGGCGACCGCCAGAAAATGGGGCTGGAGATGCGGCCGGTCGCGGGTCGGATATTCGAGGTCCTGCGGAAGAAACGCTTCTTTAGATTTTTTATCTGGGCGCTGAGCCCGGTCCAGCACCTGTCCCGGCGGGAGAAGGGAGCAGACCGTGTGCTTCGGGTCCCACCGGAAGAATACCGGTCTACGCTGAAAGCCTTCGTCAAGGAAATCCGCGGCAGCGGCGCCATTCCCGTTCTCATCACGGCCCCGCGCCGGTCCCTGACCGATGAAGTCATCCGCAAGGAATACATCCGTTCCATCGACGAGGGGAACAGGATTCACGACCAATACGTGGAAATCACCCGCGCGGTGGCTCGGAACACCCAGGCCGAACTTTTGGATCTGGCCATTCTGTTGACAGGTAAGGAATGTGACGCCTACTTCGCCCGTGACGGCATTCACTTCGATTCATATGCCAATGAAGGCAATCTGCCGGCGGATATCCCCGTCCAGCCCGGACTCATGCGCATCGCCGAAGAGCTCAATAAAAAGCTGAGGGCTGTCATCCTAACCCCGGCCTGGCAGAAACTACACCCGGCCGAGAAATAAGACGGATTCTATAGGCTCCTCCCAATCGGCCTTGCCCGTTCCAAGTGGTGCCCTGGAATATCCGTGCGGCCGAAGGTGCCGGACAAAACCAGGGTCTTCAAGATGTGCTCCTGCCTGGCGGCATGTCTGTTATGTTACCAGAATGGCGTCCACCACCACAGAAGAACGATCCCGATACCGACGATGATGATGGCCGTCCATATCTTTTTGTTTGATGCGGGTGTTGACGTGCTGGCGCCAAATTCCCGCTTCACGTACGCATTGTAGTCAAACTCAGTGTCGGGTAGATCAATCCCGTCGCCGGCGGTCGCTTCCTCGTTCCAGCCCGTCTCATGGTCCGCGCCGCATTCGGGACAGGCCAGCGCCTTTTCCGGCACTTCGGTCCCGCACACGGGGCAAACACTCGGTGGGAGCTTTGACGCGTGGGATGGCATGAACTTAACCTTCCTAGTTTGCCGCATGAGACCGTCAAAATACACGAAAAAATGGCGTTATTATAATGGAGGGACGTTCTTGGTCGCGTTCGTAGGAGCCACGAAAGAACATGCACGCCTTACCCACGCGCGGGTCGCCGCGCTGGTCAAGCAAGAATCCCGCTCATTTGGCCGCCGGGGCTGAAGCGCCTTTTTTCTCCTGCTTGACGTTGATGCCCAGCTTTGTGATCCCGATCCGCTTGGCGGCATCGAGCACCACAACAACGTGCTGGAACGGGACATCCTTGTCGGCCTCGATCATCAGCGACTGTTCCTTGGGATCGCCGATCATCGTCCGAAGCCGCTCCTCGAAAGTGTCCGCCCGGACCGGTTTGCCATCAAGGAAAATCACCCCTTGCTTGTCCAGTTGCACCGTCAATGTCTGCTGACGGGGTGGGGGAGTGTCCGTGGTCTTGGCTTTGGGCAGGTTGATCTTGATCTGGGACTTGATCAGGAACGGTGTCATGACCATGAAAATGATGAGCAGGACGAGAGCAATGTCGATGAACGGGATCATGTTCATTTCCGACATGATCCGGTACTTGCCGTTTTTGGGAGCCGTCATCATCGGGATTGGCCGCAGAGCGTTTCAATCAGGTCGTACATGGCCAGGTCGATATCCTGCGTCAATGTTTCGATTTTACGAACGCAGTAATTGTAGAACATGACCGCCGGAATGGCCACTAGAAGCCCAAAGGCGGTGGCGATCAGCGCCTCGGCAATGCCGGCGGAGACCACCTCGGGACCGGCGCCGGCGTTCATGGCGATGTCCTGGAATGCCTTGATGATGCCCATCACGGTTCCGAAAAGTCCCACGAACGGAGCGGTGCTTCCGATGGTGCCCAGGACTGACACGTAGGATTCCAAACGGCTGATTTGCGTCTGGAGTGCGTGGTGTTTGGCGCGTTCGCGGGCGTCCCGGTCGCCGGCCTGCAGGAGAATGCGGGCCGCCACGACGGCAACGGGCTTGGCAACCCGCTGACAGTATTCCACCGCCTGCGCGGTTCCCTGTTCGCGGATCATTTTAATGAGAGCGGCCACAAAAGACCTGGCATTCATCCGCGCCCGGCGAAGCGTGGTTACGCGATCCAGGATAACGGTCAATGAAATCACCGACATGATCAGCAAGACGCTGAGAATCGGCCAGCCGTGGAGAATCATATCATGAAACATAAAGCCGCCCATAACGTTCAGTCTCCTTAAAGTTTGCCATGTCCGGCCATGTCCGGCAAAGGATCAGGTCGGGGGTGAGCGAAAAAACAGGGGCATTATGATCATGTTTCCGCGCGGCATGCAATGAGAAAAATGCCATGCGGTCAACGCACTTTATTCTGCTCGCGGCGCTTCTTGATAATCGCCTCTGCCAGCGCCATGGGCACCGGTTCGTAATGTTCAAACTGCATGGTGTAGCCGGACCGGCCCTGGCTGAGTGTCCGGATGACATTGGAATAGCCGAACATTTCGCTGAGGGGCGCCATGCCGCGGATAACCCGGTGTCCCGCCTGGATCTCCAGGTCGTCAATCCGGCCGCGCCGCTGGCCGATACTGCCGGCAATGCCGCCAACATAGTCTTCCGGCGTAGTGACCTCAAGGGACATCACCGGCTCGATCAGGCGTGGATGGGCCTTCAGGTACAGGTCGCGGAAGCACCACCAGGCCGCTTCCTGGAACGCCGCGTCGCTGGAGTCCACTTCGTGGTAGGACCCGTCAAAAACGACCACGCGGACGTCCACCACCGGGTAGCCGGCCAACGGACCGCGTTCCATGGCGCGGAGCACGCCTTTTTCGACAGCCGGGATGTATTCCGATGGGATGCGGCCGCTCCGCACTTCGTTCTCGAATTCGAACCCCTCGCCCTTGGATAGCGGCTCAATCCGAAGCCAGACATGCCCATACTGGCCGCGGCCGCCGCTCTGCTTGACATGCTTGTACTGGCCTTCCACGATATTGGTGATGGTTTCCCGGAAAGCCACCTCGGGCGGGCCCACGGTCACGCCGACGCCGAATTCACGCTTAAGCCGTTCCACCAGGATTTCCAGGTGCAATTCTCCCATGCCGGAGAGAATCGTTTCGCCGGTTTCCTGATCCAGCTTCACGAAAAATGTCGGATCTTCATCCGCGAGCCGGTGCAGGGCTTCCATGGTTTTCTCGATTTCGATCCGGCTTTGAGGCTTGATGCTGATGGACATGACCGGCGCCGGAAATTCAATGGCTTCCAGGACGATCGGATGCCGCGGATCACAGATGGTGTCGCCGGTCTTGGTTTTACCCAGGCCCACTGCCGCCACGATGTCGCCGGTGCGGGCTTCCGCGATGGCTTCCGACCGGTTGGCGTGCATACGCATCAGGCGGCCCACCCGTTGTTCGTCCCGCCGGGTGCTGTTGGTAACTGTGTCGCCGATATGAATAATACCGGAATACACGCGCAAGTACGTCAACTTGCCCGCATGTTTATCGTTCACGATCTTAAACGTCAGCGCGGAAAACGGCGCATCGTCGGACGCCGCGCGTTCGGCGGACTCATCGTTGTCGCTGCCGATCGCCGGCGGCAAGTCGGCGGGGGACGGCAGGAACTGCACCACGCCGTCCAGCAGGGGCTGGATGCCCTTGTTTTTCAGGGCGGTCCCGCAATACACTGGAATCACCCGGCGTGCAAGGGTGGCATTCCGAAGCAAGCGCAGGATATCGGCGTCGGCCAGGTCGCCGGTAGTCAGAAAGATGTCCTGCGCGGCATCGTCCTGTTCCGCGCAGGCTTCCGCGAGTCGGCCCCGCCATTCCCGGGCCAGGGCCTCATACTCGGGTGGAATGGGGACAGCCTCGCACTCATATTCCGGGGTGTCCCCGGCGTAGACAACCGCTTTCATGGTGATCAGGTTGATGATGCCGCGGAAGGCGTCTTCCTGGCCGATCGGGATCACGACGGGCACGGCGCGGGCGCTCAGGATATCGCGGATTTTTTCCACAACGCCGAAGAAGTCGGCTCCGTCCCGGTCCATCTTGTTGATGAACGCGATCTTGGGCACGCCGTATTTTTCGCTCTGCTTCCAGACCTGCTCCGACTGGGGCTGGACGCCGCCGACGGCGCAAAAGAGGGCCACGGCGCCGTCCAGCACCCGCAGGCTCCGCTCGACTTCCGCGGTGAAGTCGATATGGCCGGGCGTGTCGATCAGCGTAATGGCGTGGCCGTTCCAGGAAAAGGTCGTGGCCGCCGAGCTGATCGTGATGCCGCGCTCGCGTTCCTGCTCCATCCAGTCCATGGTGGCGGCGCCATCGTGTACCTCGCCGACCTTGTACGTCTTGCCGGAATAGAAGAGCAATCGTTCGCTGACCGTTGTCTTGCCGGCGTCAATGTGCGCCATGATGCCGATATTGCGCACGCGTGATAATTCAATATTGCGTCCCACGGGATCGACTCCTTGTCTATTCGGCGGCGCCCGATGGAGCGCCTTGTAAAAAGGGCGGCACTATGAGGAATTGACGCCGCAACTACAAGTTTTTTCTTCTCGTATAACAGGAACAGTTCGTGCTATATATGATGCGTTACCTTCCATGGCATTCTGATAATGCAAAGAGCGAAAGGATCGGACATGATGAAAGTCTCCGCGGCAACGATCATCCGGAACGCGGGATTCGAGGATGCCGGCGCCATCTATACGCTGATTAAAAACCATCCGCGGGAAGTTATACCGCGAGCGGTCAGTGACATTGTTCAGAATATCGACCGGTTCCTGGTGTGTGTAGCCCAGGGACGGATGGTCGGCACAGCCGCCTGGCAGATTCTTCCCGAAATCGGGCGGGCAACCCATCCGTCGATTGAAATCAAATCCGTGACCGTGGCCAGTGGATTTCAGGGCCAAGGCATTGGCACCGCTATGATCAAGGCTGTGATCCGGCGGGTGAAAGTCTATCATCCCGCGCAGATCGTGGTCCTGACGTTTTCGCCGGATTATTTCCGGCGGTTCGGCTTCCGGGAAGTTCCCAAGGAAACGCTGATGCACAAGCTGTACATGGGCTGCATCAACTGTACGAAGTATGACTCGCCCTTCACGTGTCCCGAAGTCGCCATGACCCTGGCCGTCAAAGCCCGGCGGCAATAAAGTTTCCCGATTTCAAAGGCGGGAAACTTTATTCCGTTCCGTCATAAATCTTCAGCATGTCGGCCACTTCTTGCTGCCCCGCGATAATGGCCCAGTGCAGGGGAGTTTCGTTTTTTACGTCTCGCGCGTTCACGTCGGCGCCGGCTTTCAGCAGGATTTCCACGACCTCGGCCCGACCCTTGGCGGCGGCCATGTGCAGCGGTGTCACCTGGTTCGTCCCCTGGGTGCGGATGTTGATGTCGACCCCCTGGTCCAGGAACAGCTTGACGAGGTCGGGAAAACCGGATTCGGCCGCCAGGTGAATCGGCGCGACCCGGATAACGCCATATTTGATTCCAAAGGCACGCTGATTTGCGCCGTGGGTTGCCAGCAATTCGGCAATATCCCTGCGACCGAACGCCGCGGCTTTGTGGAGCGGGGTCATCCCGTAACGGTCCGCGGCATTGACGGCGGCGCCCCGGGACAGGAGAAAATTCACCATGTTGGTCTGGTTGCCAAGGACCGCCCAGTGAAGCGGGGAATACCCATTCTTCTGATCCGGCTTGTTGACCAAGTCGGGGTGCTTGTTTATGACGGCCGTCAATTTGGACAGAGAGCCCGCCTTGATTGCTTTTTCGGCATCGGTCATCTGCACGCACCGGGTGTAAACCGCAACAAACACGATAATGGCGGCGAAAATCACGACGATCAGGGGAATTTGCCTGGATGAAATTTCAGTGAGTCTCATGGCGCAGGCCTCTCGTCAGGGCTTAGAATCCCGAACTGCATGGGTGAAACGGAACAGGAGGACTCCTGATGGCTGGATGCCTCTTATTTCTTTTCACCGGCGTCCGGAAGCGGGCCGCCAAGTTT
This sequence comes from Verrucomicrobiota bacterium, assembly GCA_018898455.1. GTDB lineage: Bacteria > Verrucomicrobiota > Kiritimatiellia > JAAZAB01 > JAAZAB01 > JAHIJO01. The sequence goes on from JAHIJO010000228.1 coordinate 10,617, forward strand.
CTGCAGTCGCTCGGCGGCCGGTTTCGCCGTGGGGTAGTTCTTGTATTCCCGGACGACGCGGTCGTATGTTTTTCTTGCCAGGGTGTGTTCTTCGGCCAGTTCGTACAACTGCCCTTTCAGCCACATGGCTTCGGAAACATAGTCGGGGAAGGCCTCATACAAAACGATTATTTTCGTCACATTGTTGTCCGCGGCCTTGATCATCGTCTTCATGGGCATGATATTGCCCTGCTGTTTGAATGCCTTGGCGCGCGCCAGCTGGCATCGCGCCACGCCCAGCATGGCGCCGATGCGGGCTTCTCCCCCTCCCCCCTTTTCCTGTTTCCACACTTCCGTGTACATGGTTTCGGCCTCGTCAAATTTTCCGTTGCGTTCGAGAATCGTGGCCAGCCTGACCTTGCCCTGCTTGCCCGGCTCGTACCAGGGGAAGTCCTTCAGAACTTTCTCAAACGCCGTCTTGGCGGCCTCGGAATCGTTTTGGCGGTACTTGATGTCGGCGATGCCAAACCAGGCCGGAGCCTGGGCGCGCGGATCGCTGGCATAATCGGTGATGATCTTGTTGTAGATCGTTTCCGCTTCCTGCATCTGGTTGGCGTCCTTCAACGCTTCGGCATAGTCCGAGAGCATAACCGGCGACAGGCGGACGTCGGGGTTGATGGCAAACGCATCCTTGAACGCCACCAGGGCCTTGTCCTTCTCCTTGTTTTTCAGGTAGTAACTGCCCAGGCTGAACGCGATCCGGGCCTTGGCCACCTGATCGGAGGCGTGCTGCGCCTTGGTCTTGTTGAACCAGGCGATAGCTTCCTCTTCCTTGAGCAGGCGGTAGAGCACCAGGTCGAACAGGTTCTTTGCCATGGCCGGAATCGCTTCCAGCGCCTGGGGGGTGTCAGGATAGTTGACCAGCAGGTCTATATACAGCTGGGCCGACTCCAGTAGCGCATCGCGAAACTGGACCTTGCGTCCTTCGGACAGCATGGTCGGCAACCCCATGGCATCGGCCTTTTCCCGGCAGGATTGTGCCATGAAGAGCAGGCACTCCGGGGCATAATGGCTTTCCGGCGCCATCACCATCGCTTGGCTGAGGTATTCAACCGCCTCGTCGAATCGGGCGTCTTTCTTGGCAATCCAGCCGAGCCAGAAATACGCCTCGGGGATGATCGGGGCTTTGGGATGCGCTTGCACCAGGATATCCAGGGCTTCGGCCATGCGCGGGAAATCCTCCTTTTCGTAATGCATCACCGCAACCTGGTAAAGGGCCGTAGGCGCGATTTCGTGGCTAGGATATTGCGGGGAAATGTCCCGCAGTATTGCCTGGGATTTCTCAAACTGCTCGGCCGCATTAAGAACGATCCCCAGCTGGTACATGCCGACGGGGCGAAGCTTGCTGTCCTTGAACCGCTCCAGGAAGGATTCAAATTGAGCGATGGCCTCGATCAGGGTCGCGTTCTTTTCGGCCTTGATTTTTTCGCTATCTTTGTCGGGAAACTTTTCAGGAGTCAGCGTCAGAGCTTTCTGGTAGAGAATCCATCCCTTCTGATAGGCCACCTCGTCGATGGCCTGGAAAGTCTCGGTTTTGGCGGGAAAACTGGTCAGCAGGTTGTTGATGGTGTTCAGGGACTCGTCCCATTTACCCAAGGCGGCCAGGCTCATGGCCCGGAGGTAGAGCGCGTTGGGCACGTATTTTCCCTTGGGAAATTTTTCCAGGTACAACTCGGTGTTCTGGCTGGTGTTTTCCGACTGGTTCAGGATGAACTCGGTGGAAAATGTCAAGTAAAGTGCGTCTTCGAATCCCTTACCCCCGGGATATTCCTTGACGCTCCTGGAAAACTGCTTCAGCGCCTGCTCGGGCTTGTCTTCCTGGAGGAAGAGCTGGCCGATGGCCAGACCGACCATTTCGGCGATGGGCAGGACGGTGCCGCAGCTTTGCTGAAAATTCTCAAAGGCCTGGGCGGCTTTCTCGGCGTTCTTGTCCTCGATGAAGGAGTTGACGATAAGAAATAAGGCCTCCTGCTTCTGAACGTCCCGGGTGAATCCTGCCAGGTGGTTGTAGATGATTCGCATCTCGTCGAGCCGGCGTTGCTGGAAGAAAGACTGGGCGATGCGCAAATAACTGGACACCATCAGGTCCGGCGCCTCGCTGACAGTGGCATACTGCGACTTGAGCTTGTCAATTTCAGTGCCGGTCAGGGTGGTATCCGTTCCTTTGCCGATTTCAGCGGCCCGTTTTGCGTCCAGGACGGTCAGCCGTGCCCGCAAGTCATTCAACACGTCGGATTTGGCCCGGACTTCCCGGAAATAGCGGATCGCATCCGAATAAAAGCCGGCGGTAAACCAGGTTTCGGCAAGCGCGAACATACTGTCGTTGGCCATGGCCAGATTGCCTTCGGTCTTGGACAGCTTGCCAAAAAGAGCACGGGCCTTGTCCAACAGCGGCTTGGCCTCGTCTTTCTTCTCCGCCTTGAGAAGAACCAGGGCCTGCTGGCTGTAAACGTTGGCCAGAAGATACTGGCCATCGCGTGCGGCCGCGTTGGCAGGATAGGTCTTAATGACGGCCAGCAGGTCGGCTTCGGCTTTATCGAATTGGCCGTCGAGGTAGTACGCAAAAGCCCGGCCATAAAGGGAATTGGGAAAAAATTTGCTTTTCGGAAAAGTGGTCTGAAACTTCGTGTGCAGATCGATCGATTGCTGGATGTTCTTCTTGCGGGCGGCATTTTTTTCATCCTGGCTGTCGGCCAAGCGGGCTTTGCATTCGGCCAGGAGAAAGAGCGACTGCTCTTTCACCTCCTCGCTCGGCGCCCGTACGCTGGATAGAGCTTCAAACAGCGGAATGGCTTTCTCGTAGTTGCTGACCAGGTAATAGCACCAGGCCAGATCGAAATTAATTGTCAGGATGTGCTCGTAAGTGATCGATATCTTTTCAAACACCTTTACCGCTTCGCCGTATTTCCCGGCGCTCATGTGTTCTTCGCCAAGTTTCGCCAACTCGTTATTGTCCGCGTCGGCGACCGCGATTCCAGCCAGGAACAATCCCGCGCTGACGATTTGCCTCCAGGACGACCCTCGTCTCCACATAACGGGTTCCTCCTTCAAGAAAGTCAAGTCAATGGGTCTTTACTCTTTGTTACATCTTTTTCTTCGGCATGGCGAGATTTATTTTGTTTTTTTTGTTTGACACCCCATGGGGATAGAGCTAAGGTTACATTATTCAGATTTTCAGTAAAGCAACAGCTTGAGAATCCGTTGGGATAAACTGCTCCCCATGGATGACTGACAGGATCCATAGCGGCCAAGGTCTATCATGAAACAATCCTGGCAACAACGGATAATGCGATGGGTTGGAATGGCGGGAGCGGTCGGTATTCTTATTGCGGGGTTTGCAGCGCCGGCCGAGGATGTGGTTGTCACGCAGAACCGGACCTTTCGGGGGAAAGTCAAGTCGGCTGACGCCAACGGGATCGCGATTGAAATCAGTGTGCAGGGTGTTCCGAGCACGATTACCGTGCCCCGGGACCGCATCGTCCAGGTGACTGTGGAACCTCCCCCCAGCGTCATCCGCGGCATCGAGGCCTACGAGAAAGGCAATATCAAGGAAGCACAGTTAAATCTTGGAAAAGTGATGATGCAATATCAGGGACTTGACGTGGCCTGGGCGGCCAAGGGGATGATTTATTTTGCCCGCGCGAGCCTGGCGGCCGGGGATTACGAGAAGGCGGAGAAATCCTTTTCCCTGTTCGTGACCGGTTACCCGGACCATCCGCGGCTCCAGGACGCGCGGATCGGCTTGGTGGAGATTGACTTGGTGAAGAAGAATTACGAGACGGCCCTGGCGAAGTTCCGCGAACTGGCGGAACCCTATAACAAGCAGTTGAAGCCGCCCGAGGGCGAGTTGCCTTATGCCGCGGAAATCTACATGGGGATCGGTAAGTGCCAGGAGGGTCAGTCGAATCCGACCGAGGCCTTGCAGGCTTATCTCCGTGTCGTAGCCCTTTATCCTGCAGAGGCGTATTACCCGGAGGCGCTGTACCGAAGCGCAATGTTGTATGCCGGGCTTAATCATCCGGAAAAGGCGGAAATCCTGTTGACGGAATTGATCGGCGATTATGCCGCCTCGCCGTTTGCTCCCATGGCCATTAAAGAGAAAAAAGCGCTGGGCGCCCGCCGCGGAGCGGAATCCGGTTCCACCGGATCAAAACCGGCAACACCCTGAACGCCGAATAGCGTGGTTTTGATATTAGACATGACGGCAGGAGAGAAATAAATGAGGAGAGGTTCAATGCGTAAACGGATGCTCAAGTCGATGATCATGCTGATATCCGGGGTTATTCTCGGATGGGGATTGGTGTTTGTTTCTGACGCCCTGGCGCAGGAAGCCGCCGGAGGCGGAGATAAGAAGGACCTAAGCAGTCTGTCGTATAAGGACGGCGGCCCGCCGGCGACCTTCTTTGATTACTGGTCTCAGGGCGGACCAACGATGTGGCCCCTGCTGGGATCACTGGTGTGGACCACGGCCGTTTGCATCGAGCTGATTATCAAAATCCGCTTTAAGTATTTCTGTCCGCCGCTGGTTGTGAATATGTTGACTCAGGCGATGGCGGTCCAGGACTACCAGAAAGCCTGGCGGATTGCCGTAGAGAATCCGTGTCCCTTGAGCTCGATCTTTTCCGAGGCAATTGAAAAACTGCCCCAGGGCAAGGAAGCCATGGAAACAATAGCAGGCGAAATGGCCGCGAATATCAGCGGCGATTATAAAATCAAGAATGCGTATATTTCCTTGAATGCGACTATTGCCCCCCTGTTGGGACTTTTCGGAACAATTTCAGGAATGGTGGGCGCGTTTAACTCGATGGCCTATTCCGGCGCCGTCGGTGACCCCACCAAGTTGGCCGGAGATATCGGCGAGGCGTTGATCACGACCTACACCGGCCTGATTATAGCCATCCCCGCGTTCTGCATATTTTACATCCTCGCGAATCGCCTGCGACAGGTGCTGGCAGGAGCTCAGCGGGTTCTCAACCAGCTCTTGAACGATGTGGATTATAACAATCTGCCCGAGTTGGTCGTGACCCGCGAAATGAAGGCCGCCGCGCTGGCCGGCGGCATCCAGGCGGTATCGTCCACAGGAAAACTGGCGGGCAAGGCGCCTTCCCAACCCGTGGCCAAGGCCGAAGATGCTGTGGAGTGCCCGCAATGCAAGGCCGCTATTTTGGTGGGGATGAAGAAATGCTCGAAGTGCGGCACGGAACTTGAATGGGAATAAGTCGCAATGGCCGAAAAGAAAAAATGGGATGAGGAGACCGAGTCGTCAACCGGCATCCAGATGGGGCCGATGATGGACTGCACCTTTCTGCTCCTGTTGTATTTTGTCAGCGTCAGCACCATTGACACCATGCGCATCAGCAAGAAGGTTGTCTTGCCGACGGCCAAGGCCGGCATCAAAGAAAAGGACGAATCCGGAAGGTTTATCGTGGATGTCGAATGGAACGAGACCGATCAGGCGGCCACGTTCAAGGTCGGCATGCAATCCGTGGCCGATGCCCAGGACCTGATTCCCATGATCAAGAAAACGGCCCGGCACTATCCCCGTAATTTCCGCGTGGTGCTTCGGGTGGACCGGAGCGTTCCCTACGAGTTTACCCAGCAACTCATGGCGGCGGTGGCGCAGGCTGATGTGCCCAACCTGATGTTTTCGACTTTGGAAAAGGAATTGTGATGGCGGAGGAATAACGGCATGCGCTTTAAGGAAGAACCGGAAGATCCCTGCGAAATCCAGATGGGGCCGATGATGGACTGTGTCTTTCTTCTGCTCCTCTATTTCATCTCCGCTTCCCAGATCAAGGTGGATGAAAAGTACCTCGGGCTCATGATTCCCGGAACGGTGACGGCGACCAAAGACCTGGTGCCCGAGTTGACGCTGTCGATCAACGAAAACGGCCAGGTGTTCTGCAATGAACAACCGTTAGCCAATCCGGACGACCGGGATCTCACCATGGTTCGCGCCAAGATCAGTCAATGCATGAGTCTCTTCGGGGACAAACAGCCGGTGGTTATTCATCCTCAACCCCAGGTGCGGCAGCAGCGGATCGTTGATGTCCTCAATGCTTGTGCGGCCGTGGGTGTGAAAAACCTGTCCTTTTTTGCCAACCAGTAAGTAGGGTGCCGTCATGGCGCTGAATATTGAAAAAAATATCAATGCCTTGGAACACGAGGCCGCCATCCATAAACGCGGGCTCTTGCTTTTTCTGGCGGCTATTCTGCGTTCCCGGTATTTCCTGATTTCCCTGATGTTTTACACCTCGCTCCTGCTCCTGTTCAGCGGCTATATCATCTCCACCTATTTGCCTATCCGGGGCTCGTTCGACGGCGTCGATCAGCTGCTCGTCCTTCCTCCCTCCAGTCCGCCGCCGCCGCCCCCGAAGCAGAAGACAACGGCCGAAACCAAGGAGGTCACGGTGTCTTCGGTGGCGGCCAAGACGGACGCCCAGCGCATCACGGTCAGAAACGTAGCGTCCCCGGCCACCTATGTGAAAGCCACCCAATCGCCCCAGGTGGCGCCGACTGTGAGAATGACCGACGTCAAGATCGAGACCGAACTGTCTTCCAAAATCGGTGCGGCCAATATTGCGCGCCTGCAGAGCGTCAGGAAGTTCCAGAAATCCTGGGGTGTCACCGGCGAGAAAAAGAACGTCAGAGCCAAGTTCTCGATCTTCAAGGCAAAATATCAGGATGGCGACTGGAACTGCAATCCTCAGGATATGTTCAACCTCCTGATTCAGATTCGACGCTGGTCCAAGGATCGGATCGATGCCAAGATTCTTCCGGAAGTCCTGGATGTCGGCACCGATCAGTTGTTCACGGTAAAACCGCCGTTCGTTTACCTGACCGGCCACAAGGATTTCCGCCTGATGGAGCAGGAGGTGAAAAACATCCGGGATTACCTGATGCTGGGCGGCGCAGTCTGGGCCGACAGCGCCTTGGTCGGCCGGCGCTCCCGCTTCGACATTGCATTCCGACGTGAAATGAAGCGGGTGTTGCCGGACCGGGATTTCGAGGACGTCAAGCCCGATCATGAGATGTTCGACCAGTTTTTCGATCGCATCGGCATGCCGGCCGGGATGAATTTTTACGAAGAGCCCATTGAAAAAATAGATATCGGCAATGAATTGGCCATTCTTTACACCTTGAACGGCTACGGGCACTTCTGGGAAACCCGCCTGAACAGCGGCGGCAAAATCGAGTGGCAGCCGGTCAATATTACCAGAGAAAGAATAGAGCTGGGGATTCTGGTTGTCACCAACAATGTCAGACCCAAGCCGCAGTGGGTGCATGTGTACGGGCCGCATCTGGGGTCGCCCCGACAAATCACCGGTACGCTGTACCGGAATATCAACGACAAGACCGTGAGTGACGCCTACAAGTTCGGCATCAATGTTGTCGTGCATCTGTTGACCCGCTACCAGAAGTATTTCAAGCTCTTGCCCATGGAACTGCCGAACACCTCGGACTTCCACGGGCGGCCCGAAGCGAAAGTAAAGGTTGATGAGAACGGCTTGCCGATTACAAACGCGCCGCCACCCATCGTGCATAAGTCGTTTGACAGCGAGCCCTCGGGCTCATTGGTCGCCCCCAATAATTCGTCCCCGTCCCGGCCTCAAGACAAGCCAACCCCAAAACCGGATAAAAAGCAATGATCCCATCCATGAAACACTATGGTAAGTCGCTGGGCCAAGGAAGCATCCTCTTGGGCATGCTCCTGTTCTATCCCATGTTCGCGGCGGCCCAGACAAATGTCGCGGCCACAAATGGATTGCCTGGTACAGCCACAGGCGTTGAATTATTTCCCGCGAATGCCAATGGCGAGGTGGTGACGACGCTGGGTCATTACTGGGACGGCGTGGACGACAACGACAACCTGCACGTCATGGTTTCCACGTTCCCGGTACTGAATAATGTGGGTGCAATGTCCTACACCACGTTTGCTCCGGCCGTAAACTTTGTGGATATGAACAACGATGGTCTGAAGGATCTGGTTGTTGGAGACACCTACGGGTTCCTGTGGATTTATTTCAACTCAGGCGCCAAGGGCGCCCCCCTGTTCACAACCGGCACGATTTTCCCGACGTTCCTCGGCTGGGCATCTAAAATCCATGTGGTTGACTGGGATGGCGACCTGGATAACGATATTGTTGTGGGCACGTTTTATGGGGATTTCGCGGTGCTCTCCAACATGGGCGGGGCCACCAAGCCCCTTTTTACCCGGACCATGGGCATCCCGCGTTATGTCAGTCCGTATTACTCGGAGTATGAAGGAGCAGACCGTCTCAATCAGGTCAAGCTGGGTAAGATACCTTTTGTCCTGGGCATTTACACGAGCCCTTGGGTGACGGATTGGAACAATGATTTTAAGCCTGACCTGATTTTCGGGGAAGGCACCTATTCGGCCAACAGCATTCGGATTGCTTTCAACCAGGGATCCCGCGGCAAGCCGATATTCAAGGAAGATCGCGTGTTTTACCTGGCCTACGGAGAGGGCTATGAACAACTGACCCCCTCGGTGGTGGATTACAATGGGGATGGTGTGCCGGACCTCATGTGCGGCACGCGGACCGGACAAATTCGTTTGTTCAAGGGCACCACGAAACCGGTGGAGGGCGCGGATATCGTCACCACGCTCAAGGGCACCAAAGCGCCCGCCGCCCTGGAATTCGATAAAGTTCTGGAGATCGAAGGGAAGGGGATCTTTGATACGATGACCAACCCGTTCCCCTGCGACTGGAACGATGACGGACTGTTCGATATCCTGATGGGTTCGACCAAAGGGACCATTTATGTCGCGCTGAACAAGGGGACGAAAATAGAGCCCTCATTTCCTGACGCCGATATGGTCAAGGGCACCAATGTGAACAAGGACCTGCTGGCGCCCGCCCGCTGGTGGAACGGAATCGGGCATGCCACGGGTTTATCACACAGTTGGGGGGCCAGCGATTATATCGGCGATTGGTGCAACTCGGCGGTGCTCCTGAGCTGTGAGACAAACGCCGTGCTTAGACCCGGCCTGCCCGTCGTCAAACCGGTTGAAGGCGAATTCTTCATGTATTTCCGGTACGACAAGAATTACCCCGGCTGGAACAATAATTCTGTCGGCGCGCGCGTGTTTGGCGGGAACTTTAGGCTGCCAATGGTAATCGGGAAAAGGTACGAGTTGACGTTCTCCTCAATCCTGCTGGGCAATTCGGCCTATGTCGGAATGGTCGCGTACGAGCCTTTCGAGGGCACCGAGCTGGTTCCGCCGCATAACGAGAGACGGGAATACGGGGATAATATCACGCCGACTGCAGGCTGGCAAAAAAAGACGATCAATTTCGTTTGTCCCGGCAAGCAGACAGGAATGACGCTCAATTTTGAGCTGGGATTTGCTCTGCCGGCAGGCGACTGCCATTTCTGCGTGGATGCTTTCAGCCTGAAGGAAGTTCTCGTCAGGCGTTGATGCCGCGATCAGGCGGCGTACGACGCGCGCTTCCGAAAGTTTGCATCCTGAGTGCTAAAAGCAACTCGAATTAATCGGACTGCGTCCGCTACCGTCCCGTTCGTGATTATCCCGAGCAAATTCGCATTGGCAAAAAGTTTCATTATTGTCTTGCATCTGATATATCATTATATATATTACAGCGGCAAAGGAGGCAATCGCCATGAAACATCGAGGAAGATTATCGGTACAGGAGCGCGTTGATCGGAGCCGTTTATGTCAACTTATCGGCAATCGGGAAGGATTCATGCATGGCAGCCTGATCAAGATGGCACGCACCTGCGGCAAAGCAACCTGCAAGTGCCAAACCCAAGCAGCCAAACATGAATCTTACTATATTGGCCAGACCTGCCGGCGGAAGACCCGGATGCAAGCCGTGCCGCGCCAACTGGAGGCTCGCGTGCGTCAATGGGTCGCCAACTATCAGCATGCACGGAAACTGCTGGAACAACTGAGCGATGAATGTTGGCGG
>JAHIJO010000023.1 GCA_018898455.1 Verrucomicrobiota bacterium
CGCCACCCGCGCCTTGAAATCGTCCGTATGTTGCTTCCGTTTCCCAGCCATACTTTTTCCCTCCCGTTTATGGTCAGTAGCGTACCAAAATCCTCGCTTAGCTACCTGTCCAAATAACGGGGGGAACCGCAGACGTTGGGAGATCAAAAGCAACGACACCACTTACGGCTTGATACTCATCAACGGGTGATCGCCGGCATGGGGGTTCTCCTGCAATCCAGATGCCCGGCCCTGGCGGGGAAGTCCTTTGAAGCTACCAGATCGGCATGCAGTAATCGGCGCTAGCTCTTTCCATCTCGCCGTTTGATACTTTTGCCGATGTTTAATGCTGGTCCACGCCATGCATCATGAACAGAATGTGCTCCATCGTTTTTAGGATTTCATCCATATATTCGGTAACCGCCCGGGGACTGCCTGGAAGGGTGAAGACGATACTGCGTCCGAGAATCGCGGCCACGCCGCGACTCAGCAGAGCATTCGGGTTGTCCCTCCCAAACCTGATACGAATCCATTCCATAATACCCGGAATGATCTTGTCTGCCATGGCTATCACCACGTCAGGGGCTATATCACGGGGACCAACCCCCGTCCCTCCCGTCGTAAAAACCAGATCCACGTCTGCTTCCCGACCGCGAGCAAGCTCCTGGCGCAAGAGCGTTGCATCGTCAGGGAGTACTATCGTTTCAATCTGCGCATGCCAACGTTTTCCGGCGAAATAATCCATGAGCCTGGCTTTTACCGTCGGTCCGCTCTTATCAACATAATCCCCCCGGCTGGCTCTGTCGCTGAGCGTTATAACAAGGATGCGAAGCGTCTTGGGGGCAAACTCAATATTATCGCCCGGTTGCACCTCGCCGCCCGCGAGGACCCGGCAGAACACCCCCTCATGGGGCATAATACATTTTCCAACTTCCCTGTAAATCGCACAGGTATCGCCATGACAGTCTTTTCCTATCTGCGTGACTTCGATCTTGACCTTGCCGATAAGGAATCTGTCCAGAATGCCGACTTGGCGCAGGTCCATCCCCCGCACCGTTAGATTTTCGCCAAAGGCGCCCGGCTCAACTTTTTTTCCCGACTCGACCGCAAACTTGCTTATCATCTCTTCTGAAATCATGCTCACCTGACGGTGCCACGCTCCCGCGTGAGCATCGCCCACTACGCCGTATTCGTCTATTCGCACCTTGCCAACCGGGCGTTTGACGGTGCCTTTTTCGGCAGAGACATTGACCGAAACAATTTCCATTTTCCAGCCTCCTAACGCGAGTTGCGCCCGCCGCGTCACTACGCTTGCGCTCCGCCCCGCCGCCCCGCAACGGGGCAAGGGGCCACTTTGCCACAGACGTGGCAAGTGGCGTGGCAATCCAAGGGCGTATCTGTAGGCCCGCATAGCATGCGGGCATCAATAGCCGCCATTTCCCGCCTGCAATCCGTCAGCCGACGGATAGCCATTGCGGGCAGGTATGGCGGCCTACAGTGTAATTTTCTCATTTTTTTATCGCAGTACCTGATGGATCAGGTACTATTGGCGGCCTGCGGCCCGAGCATCCCGTGGGCCGTCCTTTGTTTTCCCAAGAAGCCTGATCTCCTCTATCTTCATATTGCGGTCCACTCCTTTACACATATCATACAGAGTCAGCGCGGCCACCGCCACCGCCGTGAGTGCTTCCATTTCTATCCCCGTCTTGTCAGTACAGACGGCCACGCTCTTGATCTCGATGCCGTCCTCAACAATATGAAAGTCAACGCCAACCCGTTCAATCCCGATATTGTGACAAAGAGGCACGAGTTCCCATGTCTTTTTTGCAGCGCCAATCCCCGCAATCCGCGCCACGGCCAGCGCGTCGCCCTTCTTGAGGAGCCCTGCTCTGATGAGTCTGATGGTCGCACCCTGAAGTTGAATCTTTCCTTGTGCTCTTGCGGTTCGCCGAACTTTGGCCTTGCGCGAAACATCTATCATCCGCGCCGCGCCCCTTTTATTCAAATGAGACAGTTTCATTTATCCTCCAATCTGACACATAGACCTGTTCCGACAACTCGAGCCGCTTTCCGGCTTGAGCGCCACCGCAGCCCGCAATGACCCCTGAATATCGTCAAGATCCACCTTGATTTCGTTTTCCGAAAAAAGACAGGGTTTGAGAAATCCGTCCACCGTTAACCTCAATTTATTGCAGGCTGAACACCGGGGTGGCCGTTCGGCATGAAAGCGCATTTTCAGGTTCTGCCGGTCACCCAGGGAAAAGCGTACGATCTTTTGAAGCTGGAGCCCTTTCTGCTCGCAGAACTCATGAACTCGTTCCACCTCCACTTCCGTCGTATCCTCAAGAATTACCATGTTCACCTTGATCGGTGTTAATCCGGCGTCAAGGGCCGCATCAATGCCCGCCAGGACCTTGGGCAGGTCTCCGCCACGAGTAATCGCGCGGTATCTATCCGGATTCATGGTGTCCATGGAAATGTTGACTCGATTCAGGCCATTCACCTTGAGTTTGAGGGCCATTTCCGACAGACGCGTTCCATTGGTCGTCAGACCCAGCTCATTGAGCCCGCGAATCCGTGACAACCGGCCCACGAGATTCTCGATAGCCCGTCGTACCAGCGGCTCGCCGCCGGTCAAGCGTATCTTCGTGATTCCCATCGCAACAGCCGCTTGTCCGATTATTTCTATCTGCTCGTACGAAAGAATGTCCTCGCGCTTCTTCAAGATGATGCCGCTTTCCGGCATACAATAGACGCAACGAAGATTACACCGATCCGTGACGGCTATGCGCAGGTAGTTGATCTCCCGATCAAATCGGTCTAACATTGACCACAGCTCCTTTTGGAATCTTCCCCGCGCCGATTGGAAGGTAAATCAGTCCAACCGCGCCACAGAGGGCATTCACATGGGCCGATCCATGATACGCAACCGGTTCCACCCAGCCGTCTTTGTCGGCGGCAACGGGAATCCACGAAGCCCTGTTCGTTTTCTTTCTTGAAACGGCTTGCTTCAGGCGCATCGGAATAACCGGCGCCCTGAATTCATGCCCCATCATTTTATAGAGGAATGGTTTGATCAAGAGCTCGAAAAGGTTAAAGGTGGACACCGGATTACCCGGCAATCCAAAACAGACAACATCTTTCATCACGCCGAACACCGTCGGTTTTCCCGGCTTGACCGCCAGCGCTTCGAAGAGCAACTTAAACCGGTTTTTCCTCAGAATCCCCGGGACAAGATCGAACTCACCGACGGATACGCCGCCCGAGACAATGATGACATCATTCCCGGCCATGGCTTTCTTCAGGGTGTGGTCCAGGCTTTCTTCAGTGTCTTCCGCGATCCCATAATAGGTGGGTATGCCTTCCACCGCCGCCACCTGGGCCCAGAGTTGATAGCTGTTGCTGTTCCTGATCTGCGCACCGCGGGGCTTCTTCACAGGCTCAACCAACTCATTCCCGGTCGCCATAATCCCGACCCGGGGCCGGCATGCCACCCAAGGCTTAACACAGCCGACCGATGCCAAAACGGCCATATGCTGGGCCCGGATCAGCTCTCCCCGGCGCAAGACCAGGTCTCCTTGCCTGATGTCTTCTCCCCGGTAACAGATATTGTCCGAAGTTTCCCCGCCCGTGAAACGAATCGAATTCGAACCCGACCGCTCCGTATGTTCCACCATGACCACCCAATTCGCACCGTCCGGAACCATGGCGCCGGTCATGATCTTGGCACACTGGTTTTTCCTTATCGGTTTTGTCGGGATCCGGCCGGCCGCCACGGTCTCAATAACCGCAAGTTCACGGTCAAGGTCCTTTCTTCGGCAGGCGTAACCGTCCATGGCCGATTTATTGAAGGGGGGCATCTCCAGATCAGATCTCACATCCTCCGCCAGGATCCGGCGCAACGCGTGGTTAAGCTCCACCTGCTCGGACCCGATCTGACGAGCCGAGCGAATCACGATTTCGTAAGCTTCCTCAAAGGTAATCATCGTTGTCTCCCGTTGGCGCGGTCATGGAGGTATGCCTTATACTCTTCCAGGGTATTGAGATTCCGCGGACGTTTCGAATCCGGCCACTCGATATACTTGACTCGGCAATGATCAAACACCGGTCGAATCCTCCGTTCGCCCGCCGTCAGCAGATCACGCATCACACGCAGGACGGTCTTACGGTATACAGCGAAGAGAGGCTCCAACCGCCGCTCTCCCGTCCTGGGAACCACCGCGTCGTATCCCCCGGCCTCAGACAGCAGGCGCCGGGCAAACGTCATCTCGATATCCGGCATATCGCAAGCCACCACAAAGTTCAGATCGTTGGCCGACCTTTCCAGGGCGGACGCCATACCCATCAGCGGGCCCCAGCCCGGAACCCGGTCGCGCACGATATCCCATTCCAGGAAGGCGTACTTTTCCGCCTCATCGGCGCTGACCAGGATTTGATCAAACTGATTCCGCAGTTGGGCGCACACATATTCTATCATGGGACGTCCGTTGATCGGCAAGAGCGCTTTGTTTTTCCCCATGCGCCGGCTTTCCCCTCCGGCCAGCACGATAGCTGTCGCCGGTTCTTTCAGCAACCAGCGCCCATCCCCGATGCTGATCCGGTCAATATCCATATCGAACTCGCGGCCGTCAAAACGCACGATCTTGTCGGCATAGTTCCTGACCGAGGCGGCCGACATTTTATACTCACTCGAACCACTCTCGACGACCATAAGAAACAAGCCCGGTTCCACGACCCTCCGGAGACTGTTCGATTCGCAAACAATCAGAGCCTCCCTTCCCATGACCTCCACCAAGGCCATCCTCCCCTCAGCCAGACGGCGGCGGAGAGCCCTGAGCCAGAACACGCGGCGCGCGCCCGCCGCCAGGAGCCGGGCGGTATCCTTGTGAGGCAAAGCGCCTGTTTCCTCGCTGATGCAATAGTCTCCGGCCAGGGACGAACAAACCCCGCAGCCTTTACCGCCCCGCGGGCAGGACCCATCCCGGGCGGCAATGGCGGTAACCTTGACGCCGATGATTTTACGGCCGGCGCTGAATTTTCTTATCAAGGCACAGGCCAGTTCGGTCTTACCCGCCTTCCGGCCGGCGGCTCCGATCATCAACATTCCCGGAATTTTCAGGATTCGATTCATCGTTTTTCCACCCAACCACCCGGCTTCGCCAACCCTGGCTCCGCCGGAGCGCTTCGCCGAGGCGAGGGCTACGCCATGGTTGCCCCAAAGAGCTAATCGATTACCCGCACGGCACTAGCCTTAAACGTGAACCATACACTCTTGCCGATATTCAAGTTCAGGTCGTGATATGATTTTCGTGTAATCAAGGCACAGAGAATAATGCCCGTATCCCCAAAGACCCGCACCGATCCGCCGGCTTCTTCAATCTTGACTATCGTGCCCCGGAGCCTGTTGAGAGCGCTGGACATCAATTCATAATCGGAAAGAATAACGGCCTGCGGATCAATCGCCAGCGTGACCGGCCCCGGCTGACCTTCCGCAACCCGGATTTCCGTTTTTATGTCCAACCTGACTCTCTTCAAACCATCCGCGTCTTCATTCAACACGCCGGAAAACACATTTGCATATCCGATATCACTGATGCGCCCGTTCATCACGGTAATGATATTCCGCGACATTCGGTAGACCTGATCCAGGCTGTGAGTGGCGACAATCACGGTGGCCTTCCGGTCCCTGTTCAAGCGGAGAATCAATTCCTCGACAACCCGAATATGCGATTGATCGACATTAGCCGTAGGCTCATCAAGAAGAAGAACCTCCGCGTCTAACACCAGCGCGCGCGCCAAAGCCACTCGTTGTGCTTCGCCGCCGGACAGCGCATGGGCGCTGCGCCCCGCGAGATGAACAAGTGCCAGCTCATCCATGATCCTGGCCACCTTCTTTCTAATGTCCGAATTCGATATCCCCCTTGCTTTCAACCCATAACCAATGTTGTCATATACGCTCATGTTGAACAAATACGGATTCTGGAGAAGGCAACCTGTTCTTCTCCGCAGCCGCAGGAGTTCGTTGGGACTACCGTAATTCACGGCTTGACCGTTGAAAACCACGCTTCCCTTTAAAGGTCGTTCAATAAAAGCCAGAAGGTTCAAGAAGGTCGACTTGCCGGAGCCGTTCGGGCCCGTGACGGCATAGACTATGCCGGGCTCGATGCGGCAGGCCTCTATCGCCAGCTTGAAATCCGCCCGGACATTTACCGTATCCTTCAGATCATAGAGTATCATTTTGCCTTCCTCTGCAGCAGTCCAAACAAAACATTAATGGCAAGCGCCACGGCCAGCAAAATAATGCCCAGTGCCAAGCCCATGGCAAACTCTCCCTTGCTTGTCTCCAGGGCCATCGCTGTAGTTATGTTCCGGGTATACCCCTTGATATTGCCTCCCAGCATCATGGACACCCCGATTTCAGAGAAAACGCGCCCGAAACCGGCAACAATGGCACCGCAAAGTCCAAACCGCGCCTCGTTGAGAAACATGCGAAGACTCTGGTGTGAATCAGCGCCCAGCGACGCGAGGGTAGGGTGAATTCTGCCATCCAGCCCCTGTACGGCCGATACGGTCAGACCGGCGACAATAGGAAACGCGAGAATAAACTGCCCTACGACCATCGCCGTCACGCTGTAAAGAAGACCCAGCCTGCCGAGGGGACCGTGGCCGGATAGAAACGAATACACCAACAACCCTATCACTACCGTCGGCAGCGACATCAGCGTATTCAACACCATAATCAGGGCGCGCCGGCCCGGGAACGTCTTCAGGGCCACGAGAACACCAAATGGCACACCGGTCAAGGTCGCCAACAATGTCGAAGCGCCCGCCGTTCTGAGAGAAACCGACACTATCTGCAGAAATTCGCGGTCAAAAGTGGCAATGATTCTTAAAGCTTCTTTGATGCCGTCAAGGACATATTCCACAAGTCACCTCATCGGTTTGTCCGCGCTTGGGTAAAACAGCTGTCCCCCTTCCTTCCGATAAGCCGCAATCAATTTTTGGCACTCCGGTGACGTCAGCCATCCAATCAGCGTCATGGCCAATTCGTATTTGACATGACTATGTTTATAAGGACTGGCGGCAATGATTCCATATGGATTTAACAGGTCCTTGTCCCCCTCCACGAGCTTAACCAGTCGGACCTTGTTGCAATTTACCAGGTAGGTTGCGCGGTCAATCAGAACATACCCGTTTTTTTCATCGGCGATAATTAAGACGGCGGTCATTCCCTGGCCGACTTCGAGATACCATTCGCCCTCGGGCCTCAATTTCGCTTTTACCCACAGATGCTTTTCTATCTCATGGGTTCCGGAATCATCGCCGCGCGAAATAAACCTCTGTTTTGTATTGAATATTCGTTTCATCGCCTCTTGGACGTCCTTAAGACCGCAGATCCCGGCCGGGTCGGCCCGCGGCCCGATAATCAGAAAATCGTTGTACATCACCTCGCGTCGGTTGACCCCGAATCCTTCAGCGACAAACTTGTCCTCCATCCGTTTTGCATGCACGAGGATAACATCCACATCGCCGTTTTCGGCGAGCTTGATGGCTTTCCCGGTGCCGACGGAAATGACATAAACCCTTACGTTGTGTTTCTTTTCAAAAGGGGGCAGAATGTGGTCCAGAAGCCCCGTTTCATACGTACTGGTGGTCGTTGCCAGTTTTAAGAATTGTTTCGCCAAGCCCGGGTTGACCAGCAAGGCCAGAACGATGACGACCATGGTAAGTCTTGTTCTCACTTCATTCCTTGTCGCGCGCTCTTAGTTGTCCCCCGGCCGGATTTTCAGGTGCAGACTATAGGCCTCCGCCACCGCCTGCTCGACCCGGGAACGGAATCGGGAATAGGCTTCCATCCATATCCTGCCGGCCTCGGTCAACCGGGTCGAACCTCCGGCCAGGCCGCCGCGCGTTCTTTCGCTGAGCCGGATACCCAGATGTCTTTCCGCCTTCTGAAGGTCGCCCCAGGCCTTGCGGTAGCTCATGCCCAGCGATTTCGCCGCCGCGCTGAGCGATCTTGTCCGGTCAATGGCCCGCAGTAAGCGCCACTTACCGTCGCCGAAGACGCCTTCGGCGGCCGGTGTTGACAGCCAGAGTTTCAACTTCGGATACAATGCTGACGCCTTTGTTCTTTTCATCCGCCTCTCAACTTGAATTAGGCCCCGATCAAGATCGGGGCAACTTAAGATAGATAATTCTCACGCAAAGACGCAAAGGTTACAACAATTTTGGAAAATCGTAAATTCATCAATAATCTTATCTTCCTTGGCGGCTTTGCGGCTTGGCGTGAGATCATTCATAATCTGACTTTGAAATTCCTTAACATCAAGTTAGGCCCCGAGGAATAGGGCAACTGTTATCCAGTTCGGATTGTCATCCTGAGTGCAGCGAAGGATCTCCTTCAGCGAGATTCCTCGCTACGCTCGGAATGACAACCAATATTGGATTGAAATTCCGGTTGAATTATGCATCAACTTGCCAACACGAATCGTCGCATCCCGTAGGGACGCGACGATTCGTATAAATCCTGTACCGACGCTGAAGCGCCTGTCTATTATCATTCCGTCCCGTCGGGACGGTAGCCGATGAATAAGTCAGGTTAAAAACACCCCAGTTGGCATTTCGTGATCTTGATTTTCCCGGCGTTGCAGATACGGGTAATCTCAGGCAGTCCAACCCCGCACTCGCTGGCAAGCCGGAACGCCTCGGCACAGGCCAGTGTTCGTTGACCATCTTCGGCCACCGCCGACGCCGTCACGAGTTCTTTTAACCGTCCATTTTCCATAAGATCTCCTCAAATGCGATTCATGTTTGGCACGATATGTCCGATTCGATATATCGGTCGGAAATTTCCGCCACCCTGTAAAAATACCATCGTTTTATGGGTTGAGCTTGCTGACCCGAACGGCACAGACCTTGAACTCAGGTATTTTGGCCACGGGATCCAGGGCATCGTTGGTAAGCATGTTGGCCGCGCCTTCCTTGAAGTGGAATGGCATGAAAATGGTTCCGGCAGGTGAACGTTCCGTGAGGACCGCCCTGGCCCGAACAACCCCGCGTCTCGTAGCAAGTTCCACGAGGTCGCCTTCAACAACTCCCTCCCGGGCCGCATCCCCGGGATTTATCTCAAAAGGCGCCGACGGCGAGATTATTTCCAGACCAGCGGAACGACGCGAAAGCGTGCCGGTGTGGAAATGGTACAGGTAGCGCCCGGTTGTGAGCAGATACGGATATTGCTCATCCGGAAGCTCCGCCGCCTCCCGAAAAGGCGTAGGATGAAACTTTCCTTTACCGCAGGGGAACTTAGCCTGGTGGAGAACGGCCGTCCCCGGATGACTCCGGTCAGGACATGGCCACTGCAGACCATTTTCCTCCAAACGATCGAAACTTATCCCGGCATAAATGGGCGTAACGGATGCTATCTCTGCCATGATCCCGGATGGGGCGCGGTAAGGCATCGCATAGCCAAGGCGGGCCGCCAGCTCGCAGATAATCTCCCAGTCCTGGCGCGCTTCACCCGGGGGTTCGCAAGCTTTATGAACCATCTGCACGCGGCGTTCAGTGTTCGTAAAGGTCCCGTCCTTCTCCGCAAACGAAGCGGCGGGAAGCACCACATCCGCAAGTTGAGCGGTCTCCGAAAGAAAAATATCCTGGACGCACAAAAACTCCAGATGCTCCAGGGCTTCTTTGACATGATTCAGGTTGGGATCGCTGAGCATGGGGTTTTCCCCCATGATGTATAGTCCCTTGACGCGCTTTTCGGCCGCCGCGTTCATGATCTCCACAAGCGTCAGACCCGGCTTTTCGGAAAGAGAACCCCCCCAGGCATCTTCAAACTTCTTCTTGATCGCCGGATCGTCCACCTTCTGATACCCCGGATACACATCGGGCAGTGCGCCAAGGTCGCAGGCGCCCTGGACATTGTTCTGCCCGCGGAGCGGATTGACCCCCGTGGACTCTTTGCCAAGGTTACCGGTTATCATGGCCAGGTTTGCCAGGGCGAGCACGTTGTCGGTGCCCGTCGTATGTTGGGTGATTCCCATGCTATAGATGATTGATGCCCGTTGGGCCTTGGCATACATCCTTGCTGCCTGGCGGATCAGGTCCGCCGGAACTCCCGTGATCTCTGCGGCGCGTTCGGGAACGGCATCCTCAACACTTTTTTTGAATTCCTCAAAGCCTTCCGTCCGGGACGCAATAAAATCCTTGTTGCCCAGACCTTCTGAAATGATGACGTTCATCATCGCATTCAAGAGGGCGACATCGGTACCGGACCGCTGGCGGAGATGAAGGGCGGCGAAGCGCGCGAGATCAATACGCCGCGGGTCGGCCAGGATCAGACTGGCCCCATGTTTCTGCACCGCCGCCTTGATCTTCAACGCAATGACGGGGTGCGCTTCGGTGGTGTTGGATCCCGTGACAAAAATGCAGTCCGCGTGCTCGATTTCGCCGATGGAGTTGGTCATCGCACCGCTGCCAAAGGCGCGGGCGAGGCCCGCCACCGTCGAGGCATGACAGAGGCGGGCGCAGTGGTCTACGTTGTTGGTTCCCAGCACGGCGCGCATGAACTTCTGGAAAACATAATTTTCCTCGTTGGTGCACTTGGCAGATGAAAATCCGGCAAGGGCATCAGGGCCGGCCTTGTCCTTGATCTCCCTGAATCGGGAAGCAACCAGTTCCAGCGCTTCGGCCCAGCTCGCTTTTTCCAGTTTCCCGTTGCGCCGGATGAGCGGCGTGGTGAGCCGGTCATGGGCACCCACGAAATCAAGTCCGAACCGGCCCTTAACGCAAAGACTTCCCCTGTTGACCACGTTGTCGGTATCCCCGCGAATGCTTACGATGCGTCCGCCCCGCACCCCCAGTACCAGACCGCAGCCGCAGCCGCAATAGGGACAGAGCGTCTTTACTTCCCGCGTCGGCGGCAGAATCTCGGTCTTGACTGCAAGGGCGCCCACGGGACAACGATCAACGCACTCGCCGCAGGACTCGCAGACCGATTCGCTTATCGGAACATCGGTTATGGTTGCAATGTGACTCGCGTCGCCGCGTCCGGCAATGTCTATGGCGCCGACACCTCGAATCTCCCGACAGGCGCGCACGCAGCGGCCGCACAAGATGCACTTGGAAAGATCGCGCCCGAAGAACGGATTACTGTTGTCCAGAATTGATTCTCGTTTTGTCTTTTCAAGACGCTGTTGAGTCACGCCGAGATAGGAGGCCACCTTCTGCAACTCACACTTCTGGTTGGATGAACACGAGAGGCAATCGGCGGGATGATCCGCGATCAGCATTTCGCATATCATCCGGCGCACCTTGTTCACTTCTTCAGTGTCCGTGCGCACCGTCATTCCATCGGACACAGCCGTCGTGCAGGAGGTGGGCAGGCCTTTGATTCCATCGATTTCGACTATACACATCCGGCAGGCGCCGTACGGCTCCAGGCCCTCATCAGAGCATAACGTCGGTATATAGATGCCGGCTGAACACGCCGCCTCAAGCACGGTTGTCCCTTCCGGAACGGTTACCTTGCTGCCGTCGATAGTGAGAATTATCTCTTTCATATCCTTTGGAAAAATTCTCATTCTTGCTCCTGCTCCAGATCACACCGCAGACAGCGGGCGGCTTCCGCCAAGGCGGATTGTTCACTGTAACACAGCTCGACCTGACCGCCATCCGCCACGCGGTCTTTCGGCGCCCGTTTGGGAATCTCGATCCGGGGCACGGCGTCCTGTTCTTCGAGCATTTCACCTGATTCTTCTTCCTTATCCGGCGCAACAACTTCGGCGATGATGCCTTGTCCGCCGAGGTATCGGTCTATGGAGCAGGCGGCGAGCCGACCGGCGGCGATAGCCTCTATGATGGAGGCGGGGCCGGTGACGAGATCGCCGGCGGCAAACACTCCGTTGCAGTTCGTCTGGAATGTATCCTCGTCAACTTGTATTCGCCCGCCCCGGTCGGCCTTGCAGTCCGAGGCGAACGTGTCCTCGGGCGCCTGGCCGACGGCCATGATGACTGCGTCCACCTGCTTGTCAAAGCTGCTGCCGTCGATGGGGACCGGACGAGCCCTGCCGGAATCGTCCATGGGGCCCGGTTGCATTCGAATGCATTTCAGAATGAGAGCGCCGTTCTTGCGATGGATCGCGGTCGGCGCGGTCAGAAACTCCATGTTGACGCCTTCTTCCAGCGCTTCCTCAACTTCCTCGGCCGCCGCCGGCATTTCGACGCGGGTGCGACGGTAAAGCACAGTCACTTCCCTTGCGCCGGCCCGAAGCGCGGCCCGGGCTGCGTCCATGGCCGAGCTTCCGCCGCCGATCACGGAGACCCGACCGCCGAGATTCGTGTTTTCGGACGAATTGAAGCGTTTGAGGAAAGTGAGGCAGTCGAAGACGCCCGCGTCGTCTTCGCCCTCAATCCCCATCTTGAGTCCTTTCTGGGCGCCGCAGGCAAGAAGAACGGCGTCATAACCCCGTTTGAGGAGCTTGAGCGCCGATATGTTGCTGGAATTTGTCCTGATGCTGAAGCGTGACGCTTTCATGATCCGCTCTATCTCTTCGTCAATAACATTGCGCGGAAGCCTGAACCCAGGGATTCCCGTCCGGAGCGTCCCGCCCGGCTGGGTGTCCCTCTCGAACACGGCGACCTTGTGGCCCAGCTTCCCCAGGTAAAATGCCGCAGTGAGACCGGCCGGGCCGGACCCGACAACCGCGACGCGCCTTCCCGTAGGCTTTGCTTTCGGTGCGCGCTTTCTGCGGCGGCGAATTCCGCGTTCCGCGGCAAAGCGTTTAAGCGCGCGTACCGCAATGGGATCGTCCAAATCTCCACGGCGACACTTTGTCTCGCACGGATGAAAACAGACATAGCCGCAAATTGACGGGAACGGTATCTTTTCCATGATCACGTCAAGCGCGTCGGAGTAGCGGCCGGCAGCGATATATCGCATGTAGCGTGGAACGTGAACGCCCGCCGGACAGGTGTGCATGCAGGGCGCTTTTACAAGCCCGCGACATACCGCTGCCGGACACTTCTTGCGTTTGATGTGGGCTTCATACTCGTCCCGGAAGTAGCGGATGGTGGTAAGAACGGGATTAGGCGCTGTCTGCCCCAACCCGCAAAGCGCCCCCTGTTTCATTGTCGCAGCAATTTGCAGCAGGAGGTCAATGTCTTCAAGGCGTCCCTCGCCTTTTGTGATACGATTCAAGATTTGAAGCATTTGTTTCGTGCCCAGGCGGCACGGAACGCATTTTCCGCACGATTCGCTGTGGGTGAACTCCACAAAGTACCGCGCAATGTCCACCATGCAGGTGTCTTCGTCCATTACCACCATGCCGCCGGAACCCATGATGGCTCCGGCTGCGGCCAGTTTCTCGTAATCCACCGGCATATCGAGCAATTTTGCCGGGATACAACCACCCGAAGGTCCGCCGGTCTGAACCGCCTTGATCTTCTTGTTTCCGGGAATACCGCCGCCGATCTCAAAAACAATCTCGCCCAGACTAATCCCCAAGGGAACTTCGATTAACCCTGTTCGAACGATTTTTCCGGCAAGAGCGAAGGTCTTCGTCCCGCGACTTTTGTCGGTGCCATGCCGGGCGAACCACTCACTGCCATGTTCCATAATTGCCGGAACATTGGCCAGAGTCTCTACGTTGTTTATATTGGTGGGTTTTCCATGGAGCCCTTCCTGCGCAGGGAACGGCGGCCGGGGCCGGGGCATACCCCGTTTTCCTTCTATCGAGGCCAAAAGAGCTGTTTCCTCGCCGCATACAAAGGCGCCGGCCCCTTGCTTGAGCTTGATATGGAATCGGTGTCCGGAATCAAGAACGTTATCCCCCAACAGAGCGTAGTCTTCCGCCTGAACGATTGCATTTTCAAGTCGTTCTATGGCCAGGGGATATTCAGCACGGACGTATATATAGCCTTCACTTGCGCCGATCGCGTAGGCCGCTATCGTCATGCCCTCGATGACGGAGTGGGGGTCACTCTCAATGACCGCCCGATCCATGAACGCCCCCGGGTCTCCTTCATCCGCGTTGCAGATCATATACTTCCGGCTGCCGGCGGACCGGCGGCAGTATTCCCACTTCATCCCGGTAGGGAACCCGGCCCCTCCGCGGCCGCGCAGGCCTGACTTAATGATCTCTTCGATCACCTTATCCGGAGACATCGCCAGTGTTTTCGCCAGTCCTGCGTAGCCGCCGCGCGCCAGGTAATGATCGATGTTGGCCGGGTCGATCAGGCCACAGTTACGAAGAACAACCCGCACCTGGCCCTTAAGCATAGGATGATCCATCAAGGCCGGGATACCCTCAATGGACTTTTCACCCATGACCGCGAGGGCCAGATCAGACGGGAGACGACCTTCTTTGAAGTAGTCGTGGAGGATCAGCTCGACATTCTCGATGGTCACGTTGCCGTAAAGCAACCGCGGAGCACCGGGGCGGCCGAGCTCGACCAGCGGTTCCGCATAGCATAGACCCAAACAGCCGACTTCATAAACACGAGCCTCTATCCGTTCCCGTTTCAGCCAATCTCGGATAGCCTCAATGACCTCGATCGCGCCGGCCGCGCGACCACAGGTCCCGGTTCCAACCAGAATCCGCAGACGGTCCTCACCTGCGAACGCCTTCCATACCGAACGGGCCTTTTGCTGGATCTGGGTAAAGGTCAATTGAGACTCTCAAGTATTTTTTCCGCTTTTTGCGAAGTTATTCTCCCGTAAGCCTTGCCGTCGACTACCATGACCGGGGCCAACGCGCACGAGCCAAAACAAGCCACCCGTTCAAGGCTGAACTTATAATCCGCGGTGGTCTCGCCCGGTTTGATTCCGAGCTTCTTTTCCACGGCCTGCATTATCCGCCTGCCGCCACGCACATGGCAGGCTGTTCCTTGACAAACACGTATCTTGTGCTTGCCCTGACGAGTCAGGTAAAACTGCGCATAGAATGTGACCACGCCGTACACGGAACTTTCGGGTATGTTAAGGAAGTGCGCAATTTTCGTCATGGCTTCTCGCGGCACGTAGCCAACGGCCCCTTGGACATCCTGGAGGATAGGAATCAACTCGTTCCGCTGCCCTTGATAGCCGGAGAAGATTTGCTGGATGGCTTGCCGGTCGTTGGTCTGCACTGTTCTGGCCTCCATCAAAGGAAAAGATCATTTATAAAGAAAAGTCGATAAAAAGCAAGGGTGTTTCGCGAATTTCGCACCGATGATCTCAGAAACAGTCCGCGAAATATTTTCCGCACTTTCAGGTGTTCCCGGCAATCGCTTTCGGCGGGTTACGCCCTTGTTCCTGGCAGCGGGGATAAACAACAATATGGCCCCGGCGCCCGCGGTGTCTTAGACGCTTTCCCGTAAAGATACACGTTTTTGCGAGTATCTTTCTGGGTAGCGGAGGCTTTATGCCTCCGAAGATCGCAGGGATAAACCCTGCGCTACCTTGGGCGGAACGTCCGGCAGTTGACGGATTGCGGGCGTTAGCCCGCCTTAAGCCAATTTCCGGGCCGTGATCCAAAGCATGGGCCCCACGAAAAAGGCTTTGCCGATGAAATACAATCCGAGGCCGGTGGCAACGGCATCTTCGCCATGATTCAACCCGGTTTTGGTCAGGATCCACAATCCTCCTCCCAGGCAGAACAAGAACGCCGCAATCGCGCAGGCGACACCAATCCTTTTCATAATGTCACTCATTTCATTATCTCCTGTGACTCCGTTCGATTTCGCGCCGCGCTATTTCAACCGCGCGGCGGGGTTTGCCCAGGTCGCCATGTACCGTGTAAACGTCACGGACAATGAATTCGACCGCAACGTCACGCGTGGCTTCCAGCGTGTTCCGGATGCACTGCGCCCATCCCTCCTCGTTCAGCTTGACATCAACGCCGAGGAAATTGGGATCCGGTTTGCGCGAGAACACTATTTCCGTATTCCGAAGCGCATCTCCCATGAAAGGCTCGTCACACCATCGGGAAATGGAGACCTTCTTAAGATGCGGTAGATTCTTGAGGTCATTCCAGAACGTGTGGACCGGTTCACAGCATCCATAGTAGACAAACCCCAGGGGCTCACACACGTCGTGATAATATGGGGCGCAGAACTCGTGAAACATCTCGGGTGCAATCCCAACGGTCTCTTGACTGTTGGCGGAACCCCACATATCGCCCAACTTTACCGGTCTGCCCTTGAGGTCCTGTGCCGGCAGTCGGGTCGTAAAATTATAGCTGGATCCAAAGCTGGCCTGATTGCCGTTATTAAGCCGTAACAAACCCTCTGCTTCGGCCCAGCGCATTACCCGCAAGGCATTGTCGCGCAGATAGGCCATCAGCCGATGCATTTCGTCAGGGCAATCGTACATTGCCATGAAGAATGCTTCCATCCCCATAAGTTGCACCACGTTGTAGGTTAGGAAGGGGCAACCATATATGCCGCTCCGGATCTCAACCGGTAACAGGTCGCCAAGAAGATCTGCCAGGAAGTCCTTCCACTCCGCTGTCTTCTTGCGGTCAACGCTGCAGACGGCAGGTTTCAGCAGACTCAGGTCGCGCTTCAAATCCTTGATGGGATGAATGAAATGGTAGCCCGTCATAACGCCCTGGGCATCCTTCGCGCTCTCCTGCTCGATTTTCACGCCCAATTCGTCGATATTGACAAGCCAGCCTATATCAAAAGTATCCGGCATCACTTTGTCGTCATCGATCAGATCGTGATTGCGGATGTTTCGCAGGAGTTGCCACTCGATGCCCTTCCCGGTCTCGGACTGACAGCGAAAAATATCTTTCGGCATGAAATCACGGTTGAAGGTCCACGTCTCGACGATGACCGGCGGACGGGCTCCGGGGACGCCGTCGTTGAGGTCGTACCACATTTTTTTACGCTCTTCCATTACCGGCCGGGCCGCAATGTCTGCCTGTTTGCGGGCAAGCTCGCGCAGATATTGGCGCTCATTGTTCGGTATATTCCATTTCATCACGCATCTCTCCTAAAAGCGTCTTTGATGGCTACTATGTGGAAGATCGTGAAGAAAAGCAATAGTGGGATTGCGTCACAGCGGGCCTTTTGCTAAGGTTGCCGGGCATGAAACAGAAGGTTGCCATATTACCGTCCCTGTTGGCCGGGAACTTCGGCCGGCTGGAGGAGTCGGCCTTGAAGGCCCAGGCGGCGGGCGGGGATGCCCTGCACCTGGATATCATGGACGGGCATTTCGTGCCGAATCTCACCATGGGACCGGATGTCGTGCGCATGGCGCACAGCTGTTTACGGATTCCGCTCAGCGTCCATCTCATGCTGACCCGGCCCGACTATTTGGTGGACGCGTTCATCGAGGCGGGATCCGCCACCCTCCTGATCCACGCGGAAGCGCAGTGCGATGTCGCCAAAACTCTGCGCAGAATCCGTGAAAAAGGCATCCGTCCCGGGCTCGCGCTGAATCCGGAAACGCCGGCCGCGGCACTGGATCCCTACTGGGGCGCGTTCGACGAGGTGTTATGCATGACCGTGCATCCCGGATTCGGCGGCCAGGCGTTCATGCCGGAAGTCCTGCCGAAGCTTTCGGAAATTTTCACGCGAGCCCGGCAGGGCAGGGGAGAGGAATCTGTAGTTGACCTTGGAGTGGATGGGGGGATTGACCTGGAAACCGTCAAACAGGCGGCCGGCGCCGGCGCCAATATCATCATTGCCGGCAGTTCCCTGTTCAAGGCGGCGGACATGAGCCAGGCGCTCGCCGCCATGCGAACTGCGGCGGAGCAGTCCTGGACTGTCGCGGACGACAGTTAATAATTTGATCTAATAAGAAATTGTGGTATGTAGGGGCTGAGCTCTTGTCACGCCGTAGAGCGCCACGGCGAACGAAGGGGGATGCTCAGCCCAAGGTTTTGCAACCCACGGACGGTTTCAGCCACGTCGCCTCGAAACGAGGCAAGTGATCCCTGGGTTGCCGACGGGACAAGCTGAACCCCTACAAATACCCTAAAATCCGCCCCGCTTAGGGGCGATAAACGCAGATTTTCATGGACACTGATTTATCTCTCATTCGAAATTTCTGCATCATTGCCCACATTGACCATGGCAAATCCACACTGGCGGATCGCATGCTCCAGATCACCCATACCGTGGTGGCCCGTGATTTCCGCGACCAAGTACTGGACAGCATGGACCTGGAGCGGGAACGCGGCATTACCATCAAGTGCCATCCGGTCACGATGATTTACCCGGCCGCGGACGGCAGGTCGTACGCCTTTAACCTGCTGGACACCCCGGGCCATGTGGATTTTACCTATGAAGTGTCTCGCAGTATGGCGGCATGCGAAGGGGCGCTCCTGGTCGTGGATGCCGCCCAGGGCGTGGAGGCCCAGACCGTGGCCAATGCTTACTTGGCCATGGAAAATAATCTGAAGATTATCCCCGTCATTAATAAGATCGATCTCCCCACGGCCAATATCCAGGACATTACCCGTCAAATCGAGGAAGTGCTGGGCCTCGGCATGGAGGAGGGGTGTGCGATCAGCGCCAAGACCGGGCAGGGCATCCGGGAACTCATGGAATTAATCGTGCTATCGATTCCTCCGCCCCGCTCCGCGCGGGAAATGGGTGTCACCCGCGCCCTGGTATTCGATTCTGTTTTTGATCCGTTCCGGGGCGTAGTGCCCTATATCCGCATAATGGACGGACAGGTGAAGGCGGGGGATAAAATCCGTTTCATGGGGACCGGCATCACCACGGAAGTCAAGGAAGTCGGCGTTTTTTCGCCCAAGCTGACCCCGGTTCCCGTGTTGAACACCGGGCAGGTCGGCTACTTGATCGGCACGATCAAGGATCCGCGTGATATTCGCATCGGGGACACGGTTACGACGGGGGAACGTCCGGCCAAGGAATCGTTGCCAGGGTTCAAGAAGATCCTGCCCATGGTGTTCAGCGGTATTTACCCCGTGAACACGGCCGACTATGAAAAGCTTAAGTCCAGCCTGGACCGGCTAAGCCTGAACGACAGCGCGTTCACGTACCAGTCGGAAGCATCGACGGCGCTGGGGTTCGGGTTCCGATGTGGATTTCTGGGGTTGCTTCACCTGGAGATTGTCCAGGAGCGGCTCCGCCGGGAACACGACGTTGAGATCATCAGCACCTATCCGGCCGTCGTTTATCACATATACCTGAAGGACGGCACGATGATCCAGGTGGATAACCCGGCCCGCATGCCGGAGCAGACAAAAATCGATCATATCGAGGAACCCATCATCCGGGCCTTCATTATCTGCCAAAATGAGCAAATCAGCGACTTGATGAAGCTCATCATGGAGCGCCGGGGAACCGTGGAAAAAACCGACTCGTTGGATACCCGCAGAGTCATGATGACCTGCACCATGCCGCTCAATGAAATCGTCATTGATTTCTACGATTACCTGAAGAGCATCAGCCACGGCTACGCCTCCATGGATTACGAGCACACGGGGCACGTCCCGAGCGACCTGGTTAAACTGGATATCCTGCTTAACGGCGAACCGGTGGACGCGTTTTCCTGCCTGATTCACCGTGACAAGGCGGAGGCCAGGGGAAGGCAAATGTGCAAAGCGCTGAAAGAAGTTATTCCCCAGCATTTATTTGTGATCCCCGTTCAAGCCGCCATTAACAAGACGATCATCGCCCGTGAGACGATCCGTCCGTTGCGCAAGGATGTGACCGCCAAATGCTATGGCGGCGATATCTCGCGAAAACGCAAACTGCTGGAACGGCAAAAGGAAGGCAAAAAGAAAATGAAGCAATTCGGAAAAGTGAACGTGCCCCAGGAAGCGTTTATCTCGGTGATGAAAACCGGGGGGTAGGGGATGGCGTCGTAATTAAATGCATAGGAAATTCCTTAAGGCGGGCTTGTCCCGCCGCGGGCCTTATTCTAAAATATGAAGACTTATTTTCAGCGCCGGCGACTGATCAAATATCTCCAGCAACTGCTTCGAGAAGCCCAGCATGCCAGGAACTTGAAGGAAGACGTAGCCGAACCCAAGTTATTGCGGCTGTTGGATGAATCGCGACAGGCGGTACTCCGGGTAATGGAAACCCGGGACTGGCCGGCCATGGTATCCGTTGGGCAAGAATTGGAAAATGTCATCATCCGGATGTGCCCGCCGCGGCCGCGCGCCGCGCTTCGTGAAAATATTGAAATCATTCTGGTGGCCGTGGCCGTGGCCATGGCATTCCGGACTTATTTCATTCAACCGTTTAAAATTCCCACCGGGTCCATGTCACCCACGTTGTATGGCATTCATTATACGGCCAAGGAACGCCCGGACATTTTCGACCGGCTTCCGTTTAATCTCGTTAAATGGATTGTGTGGGGCGAATGGTATGTTGAGGTCCGGGCTAAAACCTCCGGCAATGTCCGGATCGAACCGGCCCAGGATGGACGGCTGATGCTGATCAACGGCATGTACCATCTTGTCAATAAGGGCATGTCGGATCACGTCGCGCAGGGTGATTACGTGGTGAAAGGACAGTTGCTGGCCTCGGCCATGCGCATCACCGGGGATCATATCTTCGTTGATAAAGTCAGCTGGAATTTCCGCTACCCCTGGCGGGGCGAAATCATGGTATTCAAAACGACGGGAATTCATCATCCGCAGATCAAAACGAATGAGCACTATGTAAAACGGATGGTGGGACTGCCTGACGAAACGCTTCAGTTTCAACCGCCACGGCTCCTGATCAACGGCCAAAATCCAGCCCATTCCCGGTCTCTAGACAGGATTGAAAGCCGACAAGACGGATATGACGGATATCAGCTTGGCGGCCGGGACAACCGAACGGCTGACTACCTGGCAAGTGTGTCAAATTGCGTAACACTGGGTAAAGACCAATACTTTGCGTGCGGGGATAATCAATTTAACAGCCTGGACAGCCGCTACTGGGGACCTGTTCCAAAAAGGAATCTGGTCGGACCGGCAGTCTTCATATATTGGCCAATTTCACGCCGTTGGGGTTTAGCGGAATAGGGCATCTCAGTCCTTATAATCCAATTATCCAACGAATAGGGACAATCCCGAATATCTTGCCATAAATGCTAACGTCGCATAATATATCTTATGTCGCCTCAGCGGTGCGCTCTTCCACTATCTGTTGAGTTGTTTTGGAAGTTCGAACGGTATTCACCCCAATATCGGCATAAAGCCGACTATCCTATCGTACCAGATAAACCAGTTTTTCAGGCTTGCCAGACCGCTCTATATCCAGGACGAAGCCATTGACGCGATTATTCACGAATTCACGGATAAAGTATTCCGCGCGGGACTGGCTGATCATGGGCACGGAATTGAGTTTACGGATGACATCATCCTGTTTTAAACCCAAGGCATTAAACATGTCGCCTTCGCCTTCGACCTTCAGCACATATCCGGCGATATGACTGGCTTTATACACCGGTTTCAAGGAATCGAACACTTTTGCCAGACGTTCCGTATTATTAAGCAATTCCTGGTAATATTTGAGCATTTCATCCCGTTGCAAGACCCACCGGGTTTCCCCTACTCGTTTTCCAAAACGATTCAGCATTTCCAGAGCCCCGGCCACGGTTTTGTCCATTTGATTGGAGTCGGCGGGCAGGGGACGATCACCGGAAAAACTCAGACGCAGTTCTTCGTCCCGGTCCCCTTCCCGCACGATAATGCGCTCGGGAAATATGGATACTATCATGACCGTCTGATCCAGCAAATCGCCTTCAGCCACCAATTGCTGTTCTTTGCGCTGAAGATCGTCGATAATTGCCCGGCGGGACTGCTGGCTGTTGCCGATGGCAAAAAAGGTTCCAGCCAGACGAAATCGCTTGGCTAGCGGGCCCAGAACGGCGGCGACGGGTTCTGCCAGACACTTCTTGAAGACGGAACTGTCAAACGCCAGAGTCGGAGCCGCCGGCCTTGATGGCCAATCGAGGGATATATCGGTGCGGGGATGATCCACGATCACCGGCAGGGTTGCATACAGGCGACCGTATTTTCCCGCCAGGGCCAGGCTGATGATGATCCCCCACCAGGAGAATCTCCTCAGCCAATCATGGATCCAAAATCTTGGCATGGTTGAACTAGGCCCGAAAGGATATCGACGGCAAAGCTGTAAGCCGGATTCTGTAGTCCAAACCGGGGATATTTCCCCGACCCGGATGATGACCATTTGTCTTGCTGTTCCTGCCGTTATGACCGAAACAGACTTATTGCGATCTACCCGAAACTGCCCCCGATAAAACATCGGAGTAAAAGCGGGCCGCCTGTAACAGTTTCATATTCGATCTTGCTCCAGGTGGGGTTTACCGTGCCTCCGGCATTGCTGCCGAAGCGGTGGTCTCTTACACCGCCTTTTCACCCTTACCCCGATAACCCCGTGAGGGGTAGCGGGGCGGTATTTTTTCTGTGGCACTTTCCGTATCCCGCGCATTACCGCGGAATCCCCCGGCATTATACCAGGGCACCCTGCCCTATGGAGTCCGGACTTTCCTCCCCCCCACCCTGGACGTGAAACGCCCAGAACGGCGGAACGGTCATCCGCTTCAACCGTCGATATCCAAGGCTTTATACTATGTTAGACGACCGGACTTAGCGCGTCCAGTATAATATGCGGCCGCAGAAACTGCAGGTGACAATCGCTTCCGACTTGCGAGTGTCGTGAATGACTTGAGGGGGAAGTGTCATGTGGCATTGACCGCAGGCATTGTTTTCAATGCTGACCAGGGCCATGTCTTTTTTATGATCCATGACATGGTTATACCGCGACAGCCAGGCAGGATTAACGCCCGTTACCAGGCCACTCCGATCTTTCTGGATCTGCTGAATATCCTGCTCCAGAACCTCGCGTCGCTTTTCAAGGTTTTGCAGTTGTTCCCGGATGCGGACTTCATCCGTTTCGACATCGGACTTGCGACGGGCGACTTCAGCCTGGGCCTGCTCCGTCTGCTCCATTAATACAATTTCCCGATCTTCGAGTCCGCGAATTTTCTCCTGAACATGTGCGATTTCATTATTCAACGCCCGAAATTCAACATTCGACTTGATCTGGTACTGCTGTTCGCGGAACTTGATAATTTGCTGACGGCAGGATTCGATGTCCAGTTCCAGTTGCTTAATGGATGCCTGTTTGACTTTCAGCGCTTCCTTGGATTGATCCAAGGCTTCGCGGGCCTGGGTAATCCAGGTCTCCGTTTCCTTTTGACGGATGGGGATACTGTTGAGTTCCCGCTGGCACTGGGCGATCCGGTTGTCGCGTTCCTGGATAATGAGTAGGTTGTCGATGGTTTCAAGTACGGCTTGCTTTTCCATGGCTGGGAACTATACAATATAAGGCGAAATATTCACAAGATAATAATCGGGTTAGAATCCGATTATTAAGAACAGAAGATCATGGCCGGTAAACAACAATCTGGTGGACACAGCCAGCCCAAGGGATTGACCCTGCTGGGCCGGAAAAGCAATCCCTGCCCCGCCTCGCCGGACGATGCCCGGCTGGAAACGTTTAAGAACGCATATCCCCGCCGGAACTATTGGATCCATTGCGACTGCCCCGAATTCACGTCCCTTTGTCCCATCACCGGGCAGCCGGACTTTGGCGTCATCACGATCGAATACATTCCGGATCGCCGATGTATTGAAAGCAAATCGCTCAAGCTGTATCTCTTTTCATTCCGGAATTTCGGGACGTTTTACGAGGCGGCGGTGAACCGGATTCTTGACGACCTGGTCAAAGCCTGCCAGCCCCGGAAAGCCTGTGTCACCGGCAAATTCAGTCCCCGCGGCGGCATTGCCATGACCGTGACCGCCAACTATCCCCCACCCCGCCAGCAGCCTGCTAAAAGAATATGAATAGATTCGACGCAGTCGAATCTATACCTTCAGGTGCTTGAATTTAGGCAGGTAGGCCTTGTTCTTGTTCAGCATCTCCTGGACCATCCGCTTGATTTCCGCCAGCGACAGGACCGCCGCGCTCAACGGATCATAGGCGATGGCCTGAAACACGAGGCGCGGATTCCCGGTCAGGGCGGCTTCGACCGCCATTTCCTCCACGGCGACACTGATATTGTTCAAGGCCGCGCACTGCGGCGGCAGAGCGCCCACGGGCACCGGGTTGAATCCGCGCTGGTTTGCGAAGACCGGCACCTCGACACAGACGTCCGGAGGCAGATTGCTAATCAGCCCCGTGTTGGGCACGTTGCCGTTGAATTCGAAAATTTCACCACCCAGCCGCGCATTGATGATCGAGGCGGCATATTCATGCCCGCGCTTCAGATTCAGCGGCTGGGGATCGTTCAGCCAGTTTTGGATATGTTTTCGCCAGCTGTGCTTCATCCTGCGATAGCCATTCAGGATGTAGGCATATTCACCGGGATTCCAGCCGGTGCCCTTGATGCAATACTTTTTGATCAGGTCAGGACGCTTGCGAAACCACCAGTTATATTCCGAGTTGTGCCCGCTGGATTCGCTGACGTAGCGATCCAGGTGCAGGAACATTTCATTGCGCACCTGTTCCTCGTTCCTGATTTTCGGGTTGTCCATAATTGCCCGGCGGATCAGCGGATAGGCATCCCGCTTCTTCCATTCGAATTTCAGGTACCACGCCTGGTGATTGATGCCGCCGCAGACATAGGTTATTTCGCTCATGGGCGCGCCAATCCATTTCGCCAGCATTTGGGCCGTGCCCTGCACGCTGTGGCAAAGACCGGTCACCTGGATGCGGCTCGTCTTCTGCATGGCGCGGCACAACATGGCCATGGGATTGGTGTAGTTGAGGAGAATCGCGTCCGGGCAGACCGCTTCCATGTCGCGGCAGATATCCACCATTACCGGAATGGTGCGCAAGGCCCGGAACACGCCGGACACGCTTCGCGTGTCGCCGACGTTCGTATCCACGCCGAAGCGCTTGGGAATCGTGATGTCATATTGCCAGACGTTGACGTCACCGGAGAGGATTGTACAGATGACGGCATCGGCGCCCTTGAGAGCCTCGCGGCGGTTCGTGGTGGCAACGACCCTGGCGGGATATTTTCCCTCCCGGACAATGCGTTCCACCGCTTTTTTACTATATGCCAGCCGTTGCGGGTTGATATCCATCAGCGCCAGGGTCGCGTCCTTCAACAAGGGAAACGTGAGGATGTCCTTGGTCAACGTCCGCGTGAATCCGAAACTGCCCGCTCCAATAAACGCAATCTTCGCCATGGTTGCCACCCTACTCCTTTCGATTTGATTGTTAAAAAGATATCCCTTGAGTCAGTTTCAAAAGTCCTGCGGACACGACCTGCCCGCAATGCTTTGCATAGCGATGCAGGCGGGCGGAGCGTGTCCCTCCATCCCCTGAAAATGGCCGATTTTTCGGCGCTTGGGAGGGTCGTGCTCCGTCACGACCGTTTTGAAAAGGACTTTTGAAACTGACTTCCTTGTAATACGCCGCATCATACAAGGCGGATTATTGGAAAGACAAGGAGATAATAACACTTACGTTGGAATGACTATTTTGGCATACTTGTTCCCATGAAACACCCGATGGAAGCGGCTATCAAATCGGCGCGGCAAGGGATCCGACTGGACCATGGGGGGCCCTTCGGCGCCTGCATCGTGAAACGCGGACGGATCATCGCCACGGCTCATAACACGGTTCTGCGCGATCATGACTCCACGTGTCACGCTGAAATTAACGCCATTCGGCAGGCTTGCCGAAAATTGAAGTCGCATGATCTTACGGGGTGCGTATTATATACGACGGCGGAACCCTGTCCGATGTGCCTGGGCGCAATCTACTGGGCCCGGATCAACGCCGTGCATATCGGAGTGACCTCCGCTGTGGCGGTGCGCGCCGGATTTGATGATGCCCTGATTCGGAAAGATATGCAGCGTCCCCTGGGCCGGCACCGGATTCCAATGCGTAGCGGGGTGATGCAGGCCGGCTGTTGGGAGGTCTTTAAGGAATGGAAGAAACTGAACGGTGTTCTTTATTGACTTTGTTTTTGAAGATTCGTCTTTCTCGATTTTCCCCCATTTCAGCACATACGTCACAGCGTATCGACCGGACTGACCACACCCATCGGGCCCTTGTTAAGCACATGCGTGTAGATCAGAGCTGGTGGAGAGGATTCTTTTCATAGGCCGTCATGAGGCGTTCTTCCCATGGGCCGCGATCAATGGGAGTATGCTTAACGGGTTCCTTGCCCTCGGCCAGTTGATTCATGGCCAGTCTGCCAACAAAGCCATCGCGTGTTCCGCTCGGTGCTTCAATGCCGCCGTTGGCAACGAGAGGCAGATCGTGCTTGACTACATACAAAGATTGTATATGGTATTAGCAGAAAGAGAGGCAATCATGAACACCGCAACGGTAAATATATCCTTTCAGGAAAGCCTGCTGGCGGACATCGACAAAATCGCAAGGGTTGAATCCCGCTCACGCTCTGAACTTCTTCGGGAAGCCGTTCGACTCTACATTGATCGCAAACGACGATGGGACAGGATCTTTGCGTATGGAAAAGCTGTGGTCACGCGCGAGAATCTGACCGAGACGGACGTTGCTTCAGAGATTCAGGCGTATCGCCAACAGAAGGCCCGAAACCGATGAAGCGACAGCGCATCGTTCTGGACACGAACGTGCTTATCTCCGCAATACTCTTTGGCGGTCCGCCACGAGATGTGCTGAAGCTTGTCATCAGCGGGGCGATTGACTGTTCTCTGTGCCTTCCCATATTGGATGAAACCCGGGAGGTGCTTCGGCGTCCGAAGTTCGGGTTTTCCCCGGAGCAGTCCTTTCAGCTTCTTGAGGAACTGCACGCTGCCTGCGACATAATCAATCCCGCCGCGCGCGTCCCAGCCGTTACCTCGGATCCGGACGACAACATGATCTTGGAGTGTGCCTTGGAATCGAACGCGAATGTTGTTGTTTCCGGGGACCATCACCTGCTCGACCTCGTCGTGTTTCGTGGCATTCATATTTTCACGCCGTCCGATTATCTAAAAACGATCAAAAATAAGACAGAATTGCCATCAAAGGGGTCAAGCGTACGTCGCGTTCCGCGCCACCGCTGACCCCGAACGTTCGCCTGAGAAGAATGAAATTACTTCCTGAAGACAAACGCGAATGGCAAAATGCTTTGTTTTTTGCCGTAACATTTCCTCTTTTTTAATACCTGAATATTGCGCGAAAATCGCGCAATATTCACTTTTCGTCAATGCTGACAAGGCATTGGCGAAAAGACGTCGCGTTGGGCGGATAACCCAATGGGTTATCCGCTCAACGCAAGTGGTTAACCCCTTGTAACCCC
>JAHIJO010000229.1 GCA_018898455.1 Verrucomicrobiota bacterium
CAATTTTACAGATATTGAGCCTCACGCTTTTCGAGAAAACGCCCATTTTACAGGCCTTTGCTCAACATCCATTGCAAATTGAAGACACGACACTACTAAAACAGCAGTATTTACAAGGGTTTTAAGCCGGACACTCATGACAATGTTTATTTATTGACAGCGCATTAATGGCGGGAGCCGCCGCGATAGCCTGGGCCTTTTTTGGGTGTGGGAGCGGCCGCCACGGAGACCACGTTGGTGGTCATGGTCACATAGGCGTTATACCGGGTGCGGATCTGCCGCACATAGGCCACGGGTTCTTCCCCGCGCACATAGCCATGCCGCGCCCGGCGGGCATACTGCGGCTTTGACAGCAGCAGCATGGCCCGCTCGACGTGATCAAACCAGCGCTGATGATTCCAGCCCTTCTGGGACGCCAGACTACGAGCATCACCCACATGTCCTTTACCCGCATTGTAGGCCGCCAGCGCAAACCACATTCGTTCCTGGTTATCCATCTCCGGCTCGAACGTATTACGCACCCAATCAAGATATTTCACGCCCGCATGGATGCCGGTTTTCGGATCATCCAGCCGCCTGATTCCCAATTCCCTGGCCGTGCGGGGCATAACCTGCATCAACCCCTGAGCGCCGACGGCGGACTTGACCTTGGGATTGAATCTGCTTTCCTGGTACATCTGGGAAACGATCAGCCGCCAGTCGAAATCATATTCCCCCGCATAATATTTAACGATATCGTCGTAGGGTGAAACTTGCCCTCGGCGTTTGGCATTAATTTGATCCTCGATAAAAAGTCGAGCCTTGCGTGTATTGTTGAAATACTTCTGATAGGTTATGTTGTAGAATTTTCCGCGATATTCTTTTTTCCAGAAAGCATTGACTGCCTCAAGCAACCGGGTGTCTTTCGCCCGGACCGTCCAGACATAAGGTTGGGGATCGCCTAAAGGAAAAACCGCTTTGATGTCGTCGTTCCAAGCCCGCTCCATATCGAGGGTCTGGTTATCGGCCACGGTAAGATCATAGTCGCCGCCGGCCACCATCCGGATAATGTCTTCCGTTTCCATGGTCTCGGGCGCCGGCTGAAGCCTGACATTCAGACCACCGGCCTTGAGCGCTTCCAGTGTCTGCCAGCAGGCGCTGGACTGACGCGCCACCACGGTGCGGCCGGCCAGATCGGCCCGCGTTTTGAGTTTCCGGTCATCGGTCCGCGCGACAACAATTTCCGGGGAATAATAATAGGGCACGGAAAACGCCAATCCTTTCCGGGCACGGTCCTCCGTAGGCGCCATGAACGATGCAATCATATCACCCCTGCCATCCATCAGCATGGCGATCAATTCATTCAGGCTGGACGCCACCACCATTTCCAACTGGAGGCCATTTTGCCGGGCAAACTCCCGGGCCAGGTCGTATTCAAACCCCAGGATCTCACCGCGCCACATGAAATATGACACCTCGTTGTTCCGGGTCAGGACCCGCAGAGTCTTGCGCTTTTGAATGCCGGGCCAGTCGTCCCGGTAAACGTCTTCGCGGGGACGCGTCACGGCCTGCCGGTCCAGATAACCGTTCAGCGCGGCCAGTAATTGGGAATTCCCGGGGCGAACGCCCCATGCCAATGGTCGTTCGCAGCTCATATCGAAGATCGGCTTGATATCGGACCGGTAATCCAGGCTGATGTCCAGAATGTTGCTGTCCATGATCGTGAGATCGATCTTGCCGGCGGCCAACCGATCGAAGATAGCGTCGGGACTGAACCGGCCGGACAGGATTTGGATCTTAAGACCCGGAGTGTGCCGGGCCAGGTCCCGTGCGGTTTCCGCGAACGAGGTCATGTCCTGAATGGCAACGGCCCGCGTTTTAAGATCGGATATTTTCCGGACAGTCCGGTCATTAGTGCGGGCCACCAGTTGCTCGCGGGAACGCCCCACCGGCGCGGTAAACGCGATCTGCTTTTTGCGGGATTCCAGAACTGTCAAGTTGGCGGCCACCAAATCACCCTGGCCGGCCAGCAAGGCCGGGATTAGTTCTTCGAAACTCTCCACCGCCACCAGTTCCGGTTTGAGGCCGATGGAACGCGCAAAGGCGGCGGCCAATTCCCGCTCATGATCGTAGGGATTACCGTCCCGGGGCAGGTAGGTTTCTTCAAAGCGCTGGACGAGAATCCGCAGGAGGCCCCGTTTCTTTATGGCCTCCAGGTCGCCGGTTTCAATATAGGTGGTGGACGCCGAGACGGTGGCCGGCAGTTCCTGCTGATCAACGGCTTCAGGTCGGCATCCGGCGCCGAGCAGCAGGCCCCACAAACAGGATGCCGGAAACAGACGCCAGAATGTCTTTTCAATCATGATATATCAACCGCCATACCCGTCTGTATCCAAATTCGACGCGACACGCAAGGTCGCTGGGGACTGGCGCCATAATCGGAAGTATTAATGCATAACCATCACGAATCCCGCATGAGAATCTGCTCGATCAGCGGCGCCAAGCGGTCGGCAATGAGACGGAATCCGTGATCGTTAGGATGACCGCCGTCCACGTGCGCCGAATCCGCGCCGAACGGGATCAGGCCGTAACCATCGACCAGGTGCAGGTTCCGGTCTTTCGGCCGGCAACGCACGTAATACATCAGCATCACGTCCCGCACGCCATCGAGATGGGTCCGGTTCCCGGAAGACCAGTCATAGGCCGAGTAGCATGTCGGTGTGATCAGCAGGATTGGCGTCCGGGGATGACGGGCGCGGAGAATACTCGCGAAGGGCGGCAATCGCCGGCGTAGAAGGTTCCCCGCTATATTGGCATAGTCGAGAACAAAGAGCGCAGCATCAATTTCACCGATGAGTTTCGCCATTTCGGGCTCGTATTTTCCATTGCCGGAAAACCCGAGGTTGATCGTTTCAATATTCAAGAGTCGTCCGACGCAAGAGACATAATCATTAGCGGCGGTGCCGGCACAGCCCCCCTGGGTGATGGAAGTCCCGTAAAACACCACTGGCTTTCGAAGCGCCGGCGGTGCCGGCGGCAGGATACGCGAACCGTGACTGAAGCCCAACTCCAGCTTCTCCAGACCCTTGTAGAGTGGAAGATACAGACGGAACTCGCGCATTTTTTCAGGGACATCGTTAAACAGTTGCCTCTCGAACGACGGCGAAACCAGATCCGGTTGTGCCACCGCCCACGGCCGCATCCGACCGGGCACGCCGCATTCCAAGGCCACACCGTTGCTCCCGGTGGCGGCCATATGCGCCATATGACTCGCGTCCGTGTTCGTCACCCGCACGGCCATGGCAACCGCATCGGACCGGAACGCCACGTTGGCGCCGGCAGGACACTGGGCCAAGGCCCAGACATCAGAAGAGACGCACCCCTGCGCCCGCAGGGGGAGACGGCAAAACCGGCCTCGGTTTTCCTTGAACCAGGCCAGTCCCCGAAGGGCCAGGCGGCGATCCATGGCGGATATCCACATTAACGCGGATGGCGCCATGACTTTCCGCACCCGCATGTTCTTATCCATATTTTCAATCCGCTTTCCTATGGGCATGGTGCGCTCCTTTTCCGGAAGATCCATTCAGAAATAAACAAATGCTACGAAGTGGAATTTATCGCGGCGACACCTGCTGAAAGGCATACGGCAGGGAGTCAATCACATCGCCCGCTGTCAGGCCGGCTTCGGTTTTCTCAGCCGCGGCGTCGTCGCCGGCCTTGCCATGGAGAAATACGGCCGCCCGGGCCGCGTCAAAGGGTTTCAAGCCTTGCGCCAGCAGACCGGCGAGTAAACCGGCCAGCACATCGCCGGTTCCCCCCGTGGCCATTCCGGGATTGCCCGTCAGGTTGACCTGCAGGGGCTCCCCTTCAACCGCCACCAGGGTGCCCGCGCCTTTCAGCACGACTACAGCCCGGGACCGCTTTGCCGCTTCCCGCACTGCGGCAAACCGGTCTACCTGCACGTCAGCCGTGGAACGCCCCATGATCCGACCCATTTCAGCGGGATGCGGCGTAATGACCAGGGCCCCCTTCCGGCGGCTGAAATCATCCAGACACCCTTCACCCACATTCAAGGCATCCGCATCAAGTACCAGTGGAACGGGACATTCCTGTAGTATCCGGTTGATCAACGTTTGGGAATCCGGGTGACGCGTCAATCCCGGACCTGCCAATACCGCGCTGAATGAGCTCATTTTGTCGCGCCATGCATCCCAGCTTGCGGCGGCAAGGGAGCCGGTCTCCGTTTCCGGCGCCGCATGCACCATGGCTTCCAACACTGCGCCCGCAACGACGGGAGCAATGCCGCGCACCGTGACAACGCTCACCAAGCCGGCGCCGGACCGCAAGGCCGCCTGCGCGGCCATGCTGACAGCGCCGGCATAACCGGCGGCGCCCCCGATGATCAGGACATGTCCGAAACTGCCTTTATGGGCATTGCGGGACCGACGGGGAATAATCCGGCGCACATCGTCGGCCGCGATGAATTCGATGTCGGACTCGATTTTTTCGATCAGCGGCGGCGGAATGCCGATATCCGCCACTTCCAGGCGACCCACGTTGTTCACGGCACACGGTTCCACCAGGCCGCGTTTGGGAAGCCCCATGGTAACCGTCAGATCGGCTGTGACGGTGTCGCCCGCAGCCCGGCCGGTATCGGAATCCAGGCCGGAAGGCACGTCAATGGCCACGACGAAACTCTGGCTGGACAGCGCGTTGATGTAACGAATAGCGCCCGCGGCAGGACCGTGGGCCGGTCCATGGATACCGGTGCCCAGCACGCCATCCACAATCACCGTCACGCCCATGCTGCCGCTTTCGCCGAGCAGATTGCCGGTCAATTGATCCCAGTCTTCCTGGGTGGGAAATTCCTCCAGCGGGATTTTTGCGGTTTTCAACTTGGTCAGATGCGCCCGCGCATCGCCCTGGACATCACTGATGGAGCCGGCCAGCCAGACTGACACCTCATAGCCCCGTTTCTTCAAATAGCGCGCGGCCGCGAACGCGTCGCCTCCATTATTCCCCCGCCCCGCGACCAGCAGAATGGCGGCGTAGTCCCACCCATAGCGGTCACAGAGGCTGTCCACGACGTGCGCCACGCCGAAACCGGCCCGATCCATGAGCATCTCGCCCGACACTTGGAAATCGGCGATGGTTTTCCGGTCCAGTTCCCGCATTAATTCCGTGGAGACCACTTTCATGAGATCCTTTCAACGCGGGCTGTGCCCACAACCCAAGCAATTCCAAGTTCCACTCGTGGCGCGTGGCAAGCCAAAACCCAAATTCCAAGGAATAGTCAAATTCTAATTCCACCTATGGCGGAGAACCCTGAACACCGAACACTGAAAACCTTTTTAGCCCCGCGGATAACCCCGATATCCGCGCATGGCGGCCAGCATTTCGCGGACAGCGGATTTCATGCCCACCAG
The DNA here is from genome assembly GCA_018898455.1 of Verrucomicrobiota bacterium. Taxonomy (GTDB): domain Bacteria; phylum Verrucomicrobiota; class Kiritimatiellia; order JAAZAB01; family JAAZAB01; genus JAHIJO01. The sequence continues at coordinate 5,406 of JAHIJO010000229.1, forward strand.
CACGGCGCGGGCAATGATGCTGTGCCCGATATTCAATGTGTCCAGCCAGGGAATTTGCAAAACATTGCCAATGGTCGCCAGATTGATTCCATGGCCCGCGTTGACATTCAGTCCAAGTTCATGGGCGTAATGGGCCGCGACGATCAGCCGTTTCAGTTCCCGCTGTGCTCGCCGGCCGCTGGCGTCACAAAAAGAGCCGGTGTGCAATTCCACATAGGGGGCACCAAGCTCGGCGGCGGCTTCCAGTTGGCGCCGCTCGGGATCGATAAACAGACTGGCTACGATACCGGCGCCGGCCAGACGGGCCAGCGTGGTTTTTAAAGCGTTTTTCTGACCGTCCGCGTCCAGGCCGCCTTCCGTGGTCAGCTCGCGGCGTTTTTCCGGAACCAGGCATACCTCATCGGGTCGCGCCTTCACCGCTATGGCCACAATATCCGGGGTATTGGCCATTTCCAGGTTGAGCCGGACATTCAAATGGCGGCGCATGGACCATAGGTCGCGATCCTGGATATGGCGCCGGTCTTCCCGGAGATGAATAGTGATGCCGGCCGCGCCGGCTTTCTCGCAGAGCCGGGCCGCTTCCAGAGGATCCGGATAGGGGGTGCCCCGCGCCTGCCGCACCGTGGCCACATGATCCACGTTCACGCCCAGTTTCAACTGCCGATATTTCATACTGCCCTCGCTCCTTAATCCCCGTATTTCCACCGGCTGCGGTGCAACACCATACGTAAGACGCTTTCCCGTAAAGATACACGTTTTTGCGAGTATCTTTCTGGGTAGCGGAGGCTTCACGCCTCCGAAGATCGCAGGGATAAACCCTGCGCTACCTTGGGTTGCCACGTCGCCAAGCAAGTGGCCACTTATCCCGCCTCATAGGCGGGATGACGTGGCGGGCATTAGCCCGCCTTAACTTATTTTGTGGCCGCGAGTACTTAGCATTAGCAGGGATATATTCCAGAATATCCCTGGCCTGTTCAAGGATATTCTCTTCAGAACGATAATTGATAGTTAGAGCCTGTCCCGTTATTCCGGTGGTCTTGAAAATACGGGGCGGATCGGATAATCATGGATTAAACCGATATGGCCCGCCACGGAGATAGCCGCTCGCCGAAAACCACACGTACCAGTTATGGGATGAATCCACGACTCCCGGGTCGGCTTTGCCGTCACCGTCAAAATCGCCGCTTACGGCCATCGTATCGGTGAAACCGAACGAATATGGCCCGGACGGCACATAACCAGCGCCCGATAAACATACATACCATTGCCCATTCTGGACCATTGCCGGGTCGGCTTTGCCGTCACCGTCAAAATCGCCCGCGAGCGGCGAATCACCGGTAAGATTGTAATTATATGGACCGACCTGAGCATACCCGGACCCGGAGAGCCATTGATACCAATTGCCCGAAGTATATACAGCCGGATCGGCTTTGCCGTCACCGTCAAAATCACCAACAACCGGAATATTCCCGGATGTTCCGAAGACATACGGCCCACCGATCTGATAGCCCATACCTGACAACCATACATACCATGCTCCGGCGTGGAAAACCGCCGGGTCAGATTGCCTATCACCGTCAAAATCACCCGTAACCGGATACGATTCATTTAAGCAAAACGCCACGGGACCGACCCGCTGATAACTGGTTGACGAAAGCCAGGCATACCAGCCAAGGGATGGTTGATATATTGCCGGGTCGGCTTTGCCGTCACCGTCAAAATCGCCTGCCACCGGAATCCAGCTGCTGGCAGGCGGATTTGAGCCGCAATAGCCGCTGGTATCAATGCTGAATGAACTAATCTGCGTTTCGTTCGTGGCTTTAATCCAGTAGTAATACAACGTCTCCGGGATGACGTTGCCATCATCGTACCGGGTATTTGTTGTGGCGGTCGCAAGACCGGCGGAATCCGCATTCCTTTCAAGGCTGCGGAACACCTGGTAACCGGTCCCCCCTTTTGACGCGTTCCATGTAATTTGCACTTGATCAAGAAACAGACCGTCGCTGGCCACAACATTCGTGGGGACTTCCGGAATCTCAAATATGGGCAGGGTGACTACGTGGGCAGGCACATAAGCGTCGAGAAAACTTCCATTGCCCAGTTGACAATAAAAATTATAACCCCAACCCCAGAGCGTTCCGTCACGCTTCACCGCCAGGGAGTGAGACGTACCGCCGGTAATTGCGATGATATCAGTCAGATAAGCAACCTTGACTGGGGTCGCGGAATACATATTCGAGGAGCCGGTCCCCAGTTGACCGTTCTCATTACAACCCCAGGCCCAGACCGTGCCATCGCTTTTCAACGCCAACGAATGATAGCCGCCGCCGGCAATCGCGATGACGTTGGATAAACCGGCAACCGGCACCGGTGAATAACAATCAGTTGTCGATCCATTGCCCACTTCGCCATATTGATTATAACCCCAGGCCCAAACCGTGCCGTCGCTTCGCAAGGCCAGCCCATGGAAAAGCGCGCCCAATCCGATCGCCGTCACATTGGAAACCAACGTCTGTACCGGAAGCCATTCTTCACCGCCGAATCCGTTACCTAGTTGACCATACGTGCTATTGCCCCAGCTCCAGACGGTTCCATTGGTTTTTAAGGCCAGCGAATGGTATTTACCCGCGACGATCGAAATCACAGCAACAAGGTTGCTGACCTGCACCGGCGCCAAACGATTGCTTTTCGATCCGTCTCCCAACTGACCATGGCTATTATGTCCCCATCCCCAGACCGTGCCGTCATCTCGGAGCGCAAGGGAATGAAAAGTGCCTCCGGCAATAGTTGCAACATTACTGAGCCCGCTGATCCGGACGGGTGACAGATAATCATCAAGGTTGGTCTGGGCCAACTGGCCATAATCATTACAACCCCAGCCCCAGATGGTTGCATCACGGGTCAAGACCAGGGAATGCCACGCGCCAGCCGCCGTCGCGCTGATATTCGAGACTGCGCCGACCGACACCGGTGTCCTTTGATCATCCGTGGAACCATTATCTACCTGCCCGTAGAGACCATTACCCCAGACCCAGACACTCCCATCATACTTAACCGTGAAAGAATGCCTATCGCCCGCCGCAATAAGGGCCTGGGTGGAAGCGGAAACCTTTTGAACCGAAATCAGTTCATTGCCAAACGACGGTTCCAACGCAACATCATGCGCTAACGAATGGGAAAGATAAATCCATCCGAAACAAACCAGGAATATTGAACCAGAAAATCTTCTAATCATATTGATTATTACTGCCTTTTATTGCGCTAATTTACCATTTGTGCATTTGAAACTGACTCGATTATTACAGTATATCTTATCCATCCCTGCCGAACCGGGCAAGATATTTTTGTTTGCCCCGCCAGGTTAATAAATTACTCGTCAGCCAGATACCGGTTGCCATTCTTCCGGCTGTTCTCGTTCTTCATGCCACAGGCGAAAATTGTCGTTGATTTTGACTGGGCTGGCAGATACTATCGGCGCGTTGTTTCTGAAAACAATGAAAACATCGCAGGGCGAGATAGCTCAGTTGGTAGAGCAGCGGACTGAAAATCCGCGTGTCCCCAGTTCGATTCTGGGTCTCGCCACCCCTTTTTTATTGACTAAAACAAGCGTTTAATCCTTTATTCATGCTGGTTAAACCAACATCGCTGTTTTAAGATTTTCACTTGCCTGCACGTTTCTTCACTTGCCGGAATGTATGCTTTTAGGGTTCACAAAGCATACAGAAAGCATACAGTCCACAGTCGCCCTCGTCGCCCGTTAATTCCAACGGTGTAAAAAGCCTTTCGTCGGCCGGGGGGTGTTTGGGTATTGGTCGGCGCGATAGGCGCCGGGAACGTGTCCTACGCTATCGCCTGGGTTGTTTGAAGTCATCGTAGCGCGGGGCTGTGTCGTTACCCTAATCCCGCCGGTCGTATTCCTTTACAGGCGGGATATTTGGTGCAGCCGTAGAATGATGAGCCGGCATTTGCGCCGCGTTTGGCGATGCGCAGGGCCATGTGACTGCCGCATAGCGGGCAGGCATGTGAGGCAACCGCAGATGGAGGAATTTGGACAGGCGCGAGCGGTGGATGGGCTGGTTGCACATCACGTACCAATTGTGCTAGTCCCGGGCCATCCACAAGGACGAGAGGTTTGCTGACCTTGAAGGACTGGGCGTCTTTGGTGAAGTTGCCGGATGTGACCAAGATGCCGCGGCTGGCGCCTTCGGCAGTCACGACGCCGAAGAGCTCCCGGACCTTGACCACGCCGACCTGGCGTTCCCGCCACTGTTTGCACTGGACCAAAACGGTTTCGCCGTGTCCTCGAAGAACGAGATCCACACCCCCGTCTGCACCGCCCCCACCGGTCTCTTCGACATCATAGCCCTGACGGCGGTATGCCTCGCCCACAAGTTGCTCGAACTCGCGCCATGAGAGGGATCGGAGGGATTCCATCCCGCTCTGCCGGTCGAGGAGTTTTCTGCGGGACAAGCTCTGGATGGCGGAAACGACAGCGGCGACCAATGCAAGGATGGCGAGTCCGTTGAAAGCGAACTTGATCAAGGGGCGAATTGCGTTCTGTATGGCGTCTTTCGTCATACCGGTGGTGACAAACAGGCCAACGATCCAGAACACAGCGGCCATCACCACGCCCACCCACCACGGGAGCTTTCGGAGCGTGTCGAACATGTCTTCAATCAGACTGGTTCGTGCCATTGATATCTTCCTTGTTCTCAATTCAGGGGCCAGCGGCCAGCTTCGGCGGAATTATAGGGCGGATGCTTCCCGAAAGTGTAGGCATTCTCATCCGGTTTATGCCGTCTTCTTGATATATGCATTCACCCCGATTACTACGGGCTGGCCTTGCTACCAGCCTCGACATTAGCGGCCGCCTTCTGGCGTTCCCGGCGCCTCTTGTTCTTCTCGAGCTTGCGGGCCTTGCGAGCCGTCACCTTCGCGGCGAGTTCCTCGGGCGTCAACTGAATGGCTTCTATCGGCTTGCCCTGATTGCTGTCGATCGCCTTCGCCTTTTCCTTTGCCATGGTTCTATCCTCCTCGTTGTTGTTAACAAACCGTCATTCTCATTCGTTTACGTCGTCTTCTTTATATACGCATTCACGCCGATGACTACGGGCTGGCCTTCGATTATTAAGTTGGTCACCTCCTTACACCCAAGGAGTTCGAAAACACTCGTTACCTTTTTGGAATGGAGTTACAGATCCGCCATCAAAATTCCCCCTTGAATGCCCTATCCAGAATTAAAGGCAACAGGGCGTCCAACTCCACCGCAGTCTCCGTCTGCGCGGACTTCAACGCGTCCACCTCTGCCTGCAATGCGTCCAGTTCGCCCTTTAGACATGACCTCGATTCTTTCAACTTTCTTTGCCCTCAAGCGCACTGCTAATACTTCATAACATGCAGCTCGTTAACCACGCCGCGGAAGAACTCGAAATCCAGCGATTGCTTAACTCGGATGACCGCTGTTGTATGCCAATACTGGCTTTCTTGGCTGCGAACTCCTTTATCGTACCGGCGCAGGATAACGAGCAGCAGCAATTCTGCGCGTTGCTTCACCAGCACGTTCTTCAAGAAGTCTGCGCTACAGATGAACCGTTCTCCGCTAATCGGTTCCTCTTCATCGTGCGTCCGATTTCGCTCCCACGCTTCCGAGCGTGCCGCCAACTTACCTTCCGAATCCGTCCAAGTTCGCTTGAAAGGGTCTGTTGTCTTGATCGAAGCGACTAAGTTTACAGCCTTCGTAAAATGAAGCCGCCGTACAACTGAGACCACTCCGAGCGGGTCGCCTTCGTCGAGTCTCGCTTCGGTGGATGGCCAGACGATCCAAGGCTTATACGTTTCGTTTTTGGACCGTGAGAACTCCGCCCCGGCCTCATATTCCTCGGCGCATGGAAGCCACGCCTGAAACGGTTCTTCCCTCGACAGATGGAGAGCCAATTTATTCGCGCCTCGGGGAGGTATGAGCGCTGAAGTAACGCGAATCCCTATATTATCAACCGAGTGCCAATCACCGCCTACAACAAGGTTCTCCGTAATCGACGTCCCGATATTCAAGAGAGCGAGCAGCTTTCTTCTATCACCGGTTAGAACAACACCCTTTTCTCCTTTCTCACAGAGGTTTACTTGCGCGTCTAGCGGCGGCCTATCTATTCCGTCAGCGAGCCACAGTCCATCTTTCCTGGTCAGCAACTCGCGCTTCAACCATTCGCGCCATGAATTATCGTCGTCGTAGGGACGCTGAACGACCGGATACTTCGCCAAAAACTCTCCTGCCACCAAATAGAGCGCATGCCAACCCAGTTGTTGCCCGTAGAGATGATGCCGCGAATTCGTTCCTCTCAGGCGTTCTCTTCCACGCGTAGTGCGTCCGCCGTTTTCATGCATACTCGTTATCTTCTGATCGTATTTACGCACCCAAGCAGTAATGGCGTCCTCTGTCTCCCACCTTGACCTATCGAAGATGTCACTCACACTCGTGACATCATACTTCTCGAAATCATAGTCCAGATAAAATGCCGGATGTGGTTCCGGCATCGAGGTGGGACGCGATTGATAGAACGAATTGTAGGGACGCGCCTTTGTCCTCTTCTTCGGGAACGGCGATTCATTTACCGTCTCCAGCGCCCTGGCATCAGCATCCGATAGGACGATGCTGCCAATACGGACGCAGGCCAAGAGAGCCTGTGCCGCAAAGTGGCGCAACAAGACGTGCGGCACGTCTCTGTCGAACGCAATAGCCTTCATCATATCCGCATACTTTGCCACGTTTCGCGGGTGATCCATAGCTATTCGGGCAATCGCCAGGAGCAGCCAGAGCCGTGCGTGCAGAAAGTAGAAGGATAGCTCCGGAGCCTGATACGGATGGGCGTCCGTTGAGTGAAGCTTGCCAACAAGCGCATCGACTACTTCCCACTTCCCAAATCGCGCGAGGCATCTGATGCTATGCGCGGCTCTCCATCGAGATGCCGTCGAAGGCGATCCCAGCATTAGCCACACAAGCCCGGCCGCGATTTCCGTCTGCCCACCTTTTGGATAGAGACCCTCCTTCCACACACCATCAACCACCGTCGAAGCCAGTTTTGCGGAGCTGCTATTCAACAACCTTTTGAGAGCGACTTGTCCATTGGCGTCCTTGCTCTGCTCACAAATGACCGCTGCGAGCCCCATCCAAATAGACGCAGGCAAGTGCAATTCCGGCGCTGCAAATATCGCAATCAAGTCCAGGGCCAGTACCGGCATTGCAATCCCAGACAGATCTGCAACCTCCTTCAACTTAGAGCCGGACAAGTAGTCCTGGGTGACAAAATCGTCTGCGTGGATTTGGATGAGCAGGGGTCCAATCTTGCTGAAGATGCTTCCCAGTGATGCCGATGAACTGCCCCATATCTCTTTGCATTTCCTCAGTTCTTCCAGTTTGGTGTAGATATCAAGGTTTTCGAGCCGCGATATGACCTGAGCGTATTTCGATCTCTCGGAAAACTTGAGCTTTTTTCGCAAGCTATCGAAGAAGCTGTTCTTCAAGTCAAAGATGTTCCGTAATTCATTTAGCGCGTCCATTGCGTGCGACATTGAAGCCTCGTCGCTCGGGTCTGTTTCATTTTCGATTTTCTTCAAGGCGCACCGATCCTCTTTCTTCGCATCATCTGCTTTCTTGGCAAGACGAGGATCTGGTGCACCGTGATAGTTTAGTTGGTCGTTCTCCTCGTTTCTGAGCCTTTCATATTTTGCCGCTGCGACTGAGAGATACACACTTTGTTCCGTGTCCTTGCCGAGTTCGCGCTCCGCTATTTTGCTTAGCGTCGCGACAGTGCCGGGCATGAACACGCCGGGATGGTTCTGTTCAAACTGCAATATCAGCTCAGCCACCAGCTCCTTCGAATTTGAATATCGCTTCTGCTCGATTACTTTCGCCAGTTGCTTAGTGCCGCAATCATACAACTCGGCAGGATTCGAAACGCGAAGCAGGGCCAACGCAATGGCAGGATCGATTTTGTCCTGTTCGATGAGAGCCGTTAGGTACGGCAGCAACGTGTAGTTCAGCGATATCTTGTCACGGTCATCCCAGCGGCCAAGCTTTACGAGCGTCTTGCATCCGGAGGTCCGGGCCAGTCCTCTTGCGAACGCAAACCACGGAAACTTCTCTTCTTCCGAGAGCATATTGAGTTCACAAATATTCGAAAGCGTGTGAAAGTCCGCCTCCTCGAGTTCATCGCCCTTCAGTTCCGCTGCAAAGAGAAGTAGTTCATTCGTGAACTGATAATCGCCTGAACCGATGGCGTCCATCTGTTCGAGACCGGCGCGGAAATATGATGCCGTCTCTTCAAAGCTTGCCGGCATGATCGCTTTCGACAACTTCGCGAACAGAGAGGCCCGGTAGCCGACTTCGCCTTCGCGCTCGATCAGAGCCCTGGCTGTTATCGCTGTCTTCCCTGCCGACTCCTGAAGCCTTGGCGTCTTTGAAATAATTCCAGTGATCTCGACGAGCGTCGATGCTGTTGTGACTCCATCCTCGGTCACTTTCGCCAAGAATGCTTCCACGGATGGCACTGCAAAATCATTGCGCGCCCAGAGCGAGAAGATCAGAAGCTGACGGCCCAATCGATCGAAGAACGAGTTTGTCTCATGAAAGTCCGAGTAACTCTCCCGCTTCCTTCTGAGTCTTGTCCACACATCAAGCAGGTGTAGAAACGCCTTATCGCCCTCACGCAAGCCGGAAGAGAGCATTGCCGTAAACGCTTGAGTGATCTCGATCAGTGGTTCAAGCTGCCCATCGATAAAACGCTCTGCGTCCCTCTTGGTGTCGTGGCTCATCGACCTCTTTTCATCGGGCAGTCCTTCCTGTGACTTGAAGTACTGCTCCAATTCAACCTTGAGCGCCTTCCGGAACGGCTCTCCCGTCGTACCAATCGGAGCACTCGTGCCGAGATTAACGAGTTCCTGCGGAAGAAGCGTCTGCTCAACTACCGATTGGTGCTCTGCAGCGGCGCGAAGCGCGACGAAGGCAATATAGGGAAACGCATCCTTGTTGGAAAACCGATCCCTGAATGACCAGAGGCGCAGTCTTTCGTGAGGTGCGGTTGACGTAATTGCAAGCGCCTCAGTATACAGTTTCATAGCCACCGCGATTGCGGCGGCCTTTAGCAGACCATCTTGAACAAAATAATCTCTCTCCCTGCGAAAGTCCTTGTTCGTTTCAATAGTCAATTTATTCTTGCAGGCTTTAGCAAGCTCCCCAATGAGACAGCGGCGAGCTGCGCCGTCAATATCCAGAAAGGATAGAGCTGCTGCGAGGATGCCGGGTTGCGACTTCAGCGCATCTAAGAACCGGTGAATATTCGCTGCCGGAATGGTTTCCATTCCCCGCGCTTGGCTTAGCAGCGTGAATACATGCTCAGCGACTTCGTACGCGTACCAATCCTTCCATCCCTTCATGAAGAGCGCCGCATCGCGCGCGCGATTCTGGGCTACGAAGTAGAGCGGAATCGATGCAATGTCGATCCGTTCTGGCCCGACTCGCTCTCGGCGGTACTCGTCGTTCTGCCGATAGAAGTGACGAATCCATTCATCGGCACTCACAGCATGCCTGCACGCGGTGCTTAGGTCCCCAGAAAGCACGTTTGCTATCGTAAGTCTGGCGTGACGGGTTCCAGGCCAGCGCGTACGCGTCTCGAAAAGCCGTCTTGTCGCATCAATATCGTGGGACGCGATCACCAGATCTGGATTGTCCAGCACATAGTCTGTGCCGCGCTGATTGGCGGCGGCGAGAGTCGATAATTCCACCAACAAGTGAATCAGGCGGTCGAAGTCCTTTTTCCGTGCCGCATGCAGAACAGCCGCTTTCAGCCTTGCGTAGCGTATGTTCTGTTTGCCAACAGTGCTCGTGATTGCACTTGGGAAACGATCATCAAATGCCAGATCGAACAGGAGTTTTCCATCGTCAAGCTTCTGAAGAAGGCCGGGCAACGCTCTCGCCGCATACACTGAGACTCCCTGCTTCTTGTATAGATTCTGGGCGAGGGAGCTCAGCGTGCCTGGTTTGGCCGCGTAGACTTCGCGAATGAGCGTTTCGGTCGGCTCATCGCGGAACATTAGACCGTGCTTTGTGTGCTCCAGCAGGGGTGCAAGGTCAGCGGCAAAACTCTGCACGGCACTAAGGTCCATGCCGTGCGCGTCGGCGTATTCATTGAGCGGCACAGGCGGCGGAAGCACCGACAAGCCGGCCAGGAATGCGTCGATGTCGGGTTTTTTGTAGCCGCGTTTCAGGGCTTCGGTGAGAGCCTTCTTTATGCGCGCTTTTAGGAGATCGTCCAGTTTGATTTCATTTTGGATTTCCGAGGGATCGAGCAGGCCCCTGTCACTGAGCGCAAGATGTTCGAGTATCCGTGGGTTTCCGCCCGAGCGTGAATACGCGACCTGCATTTGTGTGTCAGTTACTGTCGGAATGCGATCGCGAAGGTACTTCTGTGCTTCCGCCACGCTGAAGGGGTTGAGTTCGAATTCTTCACACGGAATATCGCCTCTGGAAATTTCGCGCCGATGTGTCCTGCAACTTACGATGAGCTGAACCCCGGCAATCAGGCCTCTATGGTGAAAGCTTTCCAACAAGAGCCTTGGGAAAGCTTTCTCGCCCTTGTCCTTCGCATGCTCGGCAGCGCTGTCTATTGCATCAATGAACAGGAATAGCTGTTGTGCGCGTGATCCTCTCCGCAGTGTAGCGACAGCCTGCTCGAGCCGAACCCGAAAGGCTTTAACAAGCACTTCCACATTCTCGTTGCTCGGAAGAAGCGGATCGCATAGTCCATCGCATGAGAGGCCGTTGATGATGTGGACCAGGCCGCGCTGCGGAAGATGTCTCGCATCGTCCGGCGCGCGGTAAGCACCACCGCCAAAGCAATCAAACAAGACAGTTTTATGACTCTCGCTTAGAGCTTTCGAGAGGCTCTGAAGAAAGACAGTCTTCCCTACGCCGCCAGCGGCATGAATCAGGAGAGGTTTGTCCAGTTTTGGAATAAGGCGGACGACGGCCGATAGCTGTTCTCGCTCGACGATCTGGCCGACTTGCGAAAAGTTGGCTGGACAAGGGAAAAGGTCGGCGGGACTCTGTAACTCCAGAGCGTCGAGAACGTCGGTTCGGGTTATGACGTTCTGTCGATCACCAGCTAGGCCGGCCTTTTCCCTGAGCAGTTGCCTCATCCCACCAAGTCTGGCGCGCGCCATAGCGTCGGGCGCAACGGACCAATCGGCCAGGACGCGGGATAGATGTTGTTTGTTTTGTCTTAGGCTCCCAGCCAGACCTGTGATCCTGACCTTCTGTGCGAACTGCACGAGTTCCTTGCCCGTCAGCCCGGACGCGGACACGAACTGGGTGGCTTGCTTCTTTGCGTCCTCTTTCAACAAGACGCCCGAGGCAAGACCGTCAATTGCAGCGGCAAACCCGCGGGATATGGGTCTGTTAGTTATCAGCTCAAATGAAATCTTCTTAGCAACATTTTTGGCGCCATGCTTCTTCCTGTGACTTCTAAACGCCGATGCGAACTTACGGATTGTTTTCTTTGCATCACTCGCACGGTACGGAACGGACTGCGAGCGTTTCGAGTATTTGACCTGAACTATGACGACCGAATGCGCTCCGTCAAATGTCGGGCGCCTCCCGTAGTAGAGGACAAGGTCGGCGATCTCCACCGTTTCGGCTGAGGCACTTGCCTGGTCGGCGGGAGCAAGGCCTTCGATAGCAATTCCCACAAGTCCGTCGGTCGGCATGACCAGTTGCAGGGCCTTGCGTGCCGCCCATGCTTCATGGAACTCATGACCATCGCGGGAGGCTCTTACCTTATCTATTCCACGAAGATTCTTGTTCATTTGATTAAAACACGGCAAGCCACGGTGCCATGGGGTCACGATCTGCAATTGCGGGCTAAACTTTCAACTTTTCAAATTGGTCAATCTTAAGTTTTCAGCATTATTCACTCACCCGCCCCCCCCTTGCCACCCTGCCTGCCATCGCTTCCCGGTCACTCCGCAAGGCGGGCGGGGTCCTTCTCAATCCAAACTTCGCGACGTGATTCCAGCTCGATGGCCAGCTCCGACAGTCGTTCCGGTGCGGACGGATTAATCTACCAAACTCCGAATCGTTTGTGTATTTTACAATTGTTCCTTAAACGCCCGATCCAGGATCGACGGCTACACACTTGCACTGAATGATGGTCCCTGCGATGGATAGTGAATTGCCATTGGCCGTAAGGAAGACTTCCGGGATTTTGGGCAGGTGCTTGATCGCTTTCAGAAATGGCCCGCGGTAGGAAACCGCCACGGGGCCGAGCCATTCGCCTTCGGCTGACACATAACAGCGGGCGATGCCGGCATCAATCAGTAGGCGGCCGTCAGCGTAGGAGAGGATGACACGCCCAATTTCGCTTGGCTTATATGCTCGGAACACGGGCTTGAGGTTGTTGTACAGTTCATCTCTGTTGACTTTGACTCTGTAGCTCATCTTGGTTGCTCCGCCTTTGACAGCATGTCTTCCATGGAAGGGATTGGGTCTATCCCTTGTGTCGGAGGTTCCGCGGTTCCGCCTTGTTGTTCGACAGTTATAATCACTTGGTCCTCAACACCAGTTTTTTTGTAAATCGCCAAATAATCGAGACCCAGTTCGCCCTTGAGGCTATCCAATAACTTTTCCATCTCGCGGACGCCGTCGGCGGTGCCGGTGTCTGGTTTGGCGATCTTTTTGAGTGTTCGCTCAGATAGCGTGCCGTAATACTGGATGTCTTCAATCAGCATCTCAATGAAGGGCCGTCGTACCTCTGGCAGGGTTGACAGCACCGCCTGAAGCTGATTACGTGCACGGTTCACCAACCCCTGCGTCGAGGAGGCGTCCTGGTCCGGTGCGCGTTTGTAACAGCAGAGCTCTCCGTAGTGTTCCCAGAAACCGGGGGTGAACTGCACACGGGGTTCTTGAGGTGCGCAACGGATGGCGTCCAGCCCCTCATCGAGCGTGAGCGGTGTCACCGCCTCGTCCCGATGACACAGGGCGAATAGCGCCGCTCCGCGCCGCTTGAAGAAGTAGATTCCACCGGGGGTGCGCGCTGACGCCGTTTTGACCCGCGGCGGCAGTTGCGCAATACGTTCAAGCGCCTCGGGATGGGTACGTCGTATTTCCGCCAGCTCCCGTTGCGCCCGCGTCAGGAAGCTCTCCCCTTCGCTCTCTTCTGCATCCGCGTTCACCTTCTGGAAGAGTTTGGCGGCCGTGGGCTCTTCGTCCGGCGCCAGGATCTGCACGTCCTCGCCGATGGTCGAGTGGATCAGGAACATCTTTTCGCCGGCAATCTGCCGGCTACGGTGGATGTCCGCCCCCTGTTCGGTCGGGAAGAAGTTGAAGATGTACAGGTTGTCGAAGACCTTCTTTCCGATACGGTTGGTGCGTCCCACGCGCTGGATCACGCGGGTCGGATTCCACGGGATGTCATAGTTGATCACCAGTCCCGCGCGATTCAGGTTGAAACCTTCGCTCATCCGGTCGGTCGCCAACAGGATCTGGTATTCGTCGTTCTGCTTTGCCTCCGGCCAGGAGGCGTCGAAGTTGGCTTTGACTTTCCGATCCATTTCCCTGGTGAGTTTATCGTTGACCACCAGCACCTTGCCCGGCAGGGCGATATCGAGGTAGCCTTGCAGGTGATCCACCGTATCTGCATATTCGCTGAAAACCAGTACTTTTCGCTGTTGCTTCCCGGCAATCTCCTTGCAGGTGCCGTTCAGGACGGATTGCAGGATCTCAATCAGCCGCTGCGCTTTTGGGTCGTGCATCGCGAGGTTCAGGTCGTTCATCTCATTTTTGATCGCCCGCAACAGTTTGATGTCGGCCTTGAGGTCGCGGAAGAAGTGGTCGCGGTTGAATTGTTGGTCCAGATGATAGACCTGCTGGTGTCCTACGGTCTCTCCGCGCTTCAGTTCAGCGACAATCCGCTCCAGTAGCGCGTCACGTTCGTCATCCTCGGCCGCGAGGATCTTGTCCATCAGCGTCCGGTTGACCAGTAGTGTACCCGTCTTCTCCGTAAACTCCTGCACTTGTTCATGCATGCGGATCGCGTTCTCCAGGCTCCTGGCAAAGGCGCCGAAGGAACTTTCGAAGCGGCGCACGAGCAGGCCGCGCATGAAGGTGAACATGTTGATCTGCTGTGCCTCTTCCCGTTCGCCCGAAGTGTCGTATTGGACGGGACGGTAGATAGCGCCGTGGAAGAGCCCGGCGGGACCGAAGTAGTCGGTGATCACCCGGTCGTAGAATTCGCTCTGTTTCTTCGAGAGGCAGTAGAACTGTTCGGCTGGCGGACGCACCGTCGAAAGGGTTGTGATTTCGGCGGCATATTCCGGGTTGCCCTTCAGATCGAGCCGGTTGCGTCGAATGGTCACGGGTTCGATCACCGCCCGCATGCGGCGGGCCATTTCGCCCGCGCGCCTGCCAAGTTCCTGCTTGATTTTCTTGATGTTGCCTTCGTCCGGCCGCAAGGCGATGCCCAGTTTATCGAGCATCCCGCAGACCTCTTCGCGTTTTTCGGCGGACTTCATGTGTTTGAGCACGAAGCCGATCATCTTGAAGGTCTGGCCATACACCTTGAAATCGGCCTCCATATTGCCGTCGAGCACAAGCGGGCAGTTCTTTGGCGGCAGGAAGAGTTTGAGCAGTGAGAGCAGGTCGGCAGGCCTATTGTTGAAGGGCGTAGCCGTCAGAAGGATCACTTCCTTGCCACGGCAAGCCTGCAACAGGTCGTCATAATCCTCGGTATCCTGGTTACGGAAACGATGGGCCTCGTCCACGATCACCATGCGGAATTCTCCGTCACGCTCAACGTAGTCGCGAACCTCCTCCATGCTGCCGCAGGAACGGACCTCCCAGTCGTGCAGTTTGAACTCTCGCAGGTAGGCCGCCCAACCGGTGGTCGCGCCCTGATCCCCAACCAGTCCCGGCGGAACGATGACTATCCCACGGCGCCCCCGGAGTCGTGCAATCAGGCAGGCAATCACCGTTTTACCAAGTCCCACCACGTCCGCCACAATCACGCCGTTGTAGGCCCCCAGCGTCGCCAGCGCCTGGTTGACGGCATCAACCTGGTATTTGTAGCGCTTGTAGCCCGCCTCCTCCAGAATCCGGCCAATACGCGCGCTGTAGTCTGTAAGCAGCCGCTGTTCGACATAGTTCTGCAGGACCAGCAGGTACGCCTCGAAAGGGGTGACCGGTGCGACAATGGAGGCGCGCTCGAAGATCGCCAGCAAACGCTGCCGCACGGATTCGTCCTCGGTAAGTGGCACAGAATGATGATCGGTCCAAAGTTCCTCAAAGTAGGCGCTGGCCTCGGCAAACCCGAAGTCCGAGAGGTCCAGGTTCAACTCCGCGTTGGTCTCCAGCCCCGGCTGCGTCAGGTTGCTGCTGCCGCTAATCCAGACGCCCGGTTTCACCTTGCTGTAGGGTTCGGCGATGTCGAAGAGGTAAAGTTTAGCATGGTTCGGCTCGCGCGTCTTCCGGATGACCAGCCTGCCAGCGCGCACCAGTTCAATGAAGGTGCTCACCCGCTCGTAGAAGAACTGCTTGTCCAGCGACGCAGAGCGCAGCGCCCGACGCAGGTTCTCCAGGTAGGCATCCTGCGCCTCGCCCCGGCTTTGCTCACGGACATTGAGGACCAATTCCTGTAACTGTCCACAATGCTCCTCCGCCTCCATCCCCACCAACACCCTCAGTTTGATGGTCGGATTCTCGCGTAAAGCCTCGTACAACACCTTGACACCGGAGAAATAGAAGAAGCCGACCAGCGCGCGCATCTCGCGGCTCGTCGAGATCAGTTCGCGCAGGCGCTGGCCCAGATTGCCGCTCGCGCCGTTGGTTATGAAGAGATTTGTGGGCATGGGTTTAGGTTGTTTGGGGTTAGGAAAGGTCAGAATCTTCGGTCATCACGCTCTTTCGGGGTTGCCGGGTTGCGGACACCTTTGCCGGTTTGGCGACGGTGGCCGTCCGCTTTGTGCCGGCCTCCAGCCCTTCCACAATCGCAATTTCCTCCTCCGTGAGGCCGTAGAGTTCATAGACGAGGTGGTCAATCTCGGTTTCAAACGACGTAACGTCAGCGGCGGGGTCTACGGCTTTAGTGGCAAGGATGCGGTCAACAACTACGACGTACGGTGTTTCATTTTTTGTTGTCTTGATTGGCAGCAACTCCAAATCGGTCATCAAGATTTGAGGGAACCCCTGCTGATTTGTTATAAACATCAGTTTAGTATAATAATTTAGGAGTTTTGAATTCAGTAACGCGAACAGAAACTTGTCTGACGTGTTCGATGCTATTGACGAACAGGAGTACAACGTGCTTTCGGTCAACGCAGGATATTCCAGAAAAGCACAACACAAGGTGTCCCCTGTACGTCGAATCAATATTCGAGGATAATGGTTGTGTTTATCCAGTTTTTTAGTTCCGCCGATAATTATCAATTTTTTGTAATTTGTATAATATGTTGACGGAATAGTCCATTTTGCAATGTTCTTTCCTAACAAGAAAACGTCTGGATGCTGCTTGCTTTTGCTTTGCGTAACAACAGATTCACGATCTTGAACAACCATGCCCTTAAACAAAAACGAAAGGGAATTCAACGGCGACGAATCCTTCTCAATTTTTCTTAATAATGAATCATCATTTTCCACCAAATCGCGAATAAAATAATCGTGGTCAAAATGTAATTTCCGCGTTGGAACGGTCACTGCATCCAGATAAACGAATATCAGACTACCTGTAACTGCATTATCAAACACAAAATCGGTAAATGTGGCAATTTTTGCAACGCTTCCATTTTTGAACATTAACTCCTTACAGGTTTCATAACTCCGTGTCTTAAATAATCCTTCTGGAACAATATAAGAAAGCACGGCTTCTCGTTTCAGCATTTGTTTGACGGCTTTTTCAATAAACGGTATGAACAAATTTTTTGAATAGGAGTTTTTAATCGATGGATAGGTTTCAATCAAATGCGCAAGGAAATGGCTATCCGTATTCTTCTTGGTCAGGATTTTATACGGCGGGTTGCCGATCACGATATCGAACCCGCCCTTGAAACCGAACATCCACTCCGGGTCGAAAAAGTGAGATGATGCGTTCTGGTCGTAGGGGTCCCAAGCAGCCAACCTTTCGGCCTCCTTCTGGAAGGCGCTCTTGTTCTTAGCCCGGTTCTCCTCGGCCTGGATGGCACGGGTGTTGCGGCTGATCTCGTAGTCCAGATTATCACGCTGTTCCTTGTTCACATCCACGCGCAGCGTGGTCTGGACGACCGGAGGGGACTCCTCGAACAGGTTTATCTGCGCGGGGGTAGAGCGGACAACGTCCTGCCAGTCTTCCTTTTCGACTGCCTTGCGTCGGCCTTGGAGCGACTCGATTTCGGTCTGGCAGAAGGCGATCTTGGCAGTATTCGGCTTGCTGGCAATCTCGATGAGGCGCGACTTGATCTTGCCCCTCAATTCGCGGTCCAGTTTGCGGCAGACGTTCTTGTCAGGAGCAGTACGCGCCCGGAAATGCCGGTGACGGACCTCGGCGAGTTCAGCACGCAGGCTCTCCAACGCTGGATCATCTAAACGGCTTTTACCATCAGCAGGTTTGAGTTCATCGGCGAAGGCAGAAGAGAGGCCGATCAGGGAGTTAGCGGCGACAAACTTCGTCTCCAGGTTCGGCAGAGGGAGCATGCCGTAGTTGCCCGCGACATTGGCAGGGTCAGGCTTTTGATCGCAGACAAGGGTGATGAAAGCACGGAGCTTGGCGATCTGGACGGCGATTTCCTGTATGTCTACACCGAAGATGCAGTTTTCGATAAGGTAGAGCTTGCGGGCATAATCTGGCTCATTGATACTGCGCTCGAAAGTGCCCGTAATTCGTTCGAGCTGAGACTTCTTTTCATCTTCGTCCAGAGAATCGGCCTCGGTCAACGCCTTCTCGGTTTCTTCCATGACCACCTCGTGCCAGATGGCGTTTTTCTCGTCGAGACGTTGGAGCACATGCACCATCTTGAGCAGGAGTCCCATCGGGAAAGCGCCCGAGCCACAGGCGGGGTCGAGGATACGGCAGTGGTAGAGGGCTTCGACCAGTTTGCGGCGAACGGCTTCGGTAAAATCGGGCAGATTTTCATCGCCCAACAGGAGACGGATAGCGGATTCCTCCACCTCATGGGCCTGCGTCCGGAGATGGGCAACGAGACTCTCGTTCACCATATAGTTGACGATCTCGCGCGGGGTGTAGAAGGAGCCGCTCTGTTTGCGGGCGGTTTCCCGCGTCTCTGGGTTGTAGGCGCCCAGCAGGTTTTCAAAGACCTTGCCGAGCAGTTCGGGATCGAGGGCAACATCGGCGTCGTTCGGGGCGTTTTCGTCCATGGTGAAGTCGTAGCGGGCGAAGAGCGTTATCAAACCTTGGTTGTCAAAAAAAAAGTTATTCGGAATGCGAGCACGCTTCTCCTGTTTTCGACTGAAGCCGTCGTAGTACAACACAGGACTGCGAGGACTGTCGTCGCGCTTCCGGTCCAGACACTCGAAAAGTCCACCATTGAGGAAAGGCGCTTTCTTGAACAGCGCCATGACCTGCTCGGGCGAGCAAGCAAACTCCTTGCTATAGCGGAAGAGCATTTTGATGCCCAGATGTTCCTTGTCCTGGTCTCCAGTCTCAGGCGCAAATCGTCGCTCTCCGATTTCACAATTCAACGTGGCGAAAAACAGGTTCTGGAGAATTGCCCGATAAAACTGATTCTGCTCTGAAGAAAACGGATCGAAATCCTTGAGGATCTGCGTGAGATCAGTAGGTTCAAAGAGTTGCTTTGGCACTAGATCCTTCTGGCGAATAAACCATACGAACATGAGGCGAGTGATCAAACGGATCAGTTGATCCGACTTCACCTCACCGGCTTTCTTGTCCTTCACAAGATCGTTCGGGAACCAGACTGTGCTTGCAGTCTGGGCGCGTTCATACCAGGTGAAGAGACTGTTGTAGAACTCTTTGGTCAGGGCCTCAACGGAAAAGGCGGCGGTGAGGTCCTGGTAGGTTCCAAAGGGTGACTTCATACGGGCGCGGAACGTCTTGTTCCGGTCCCGCGTGACGAAGAAGGACTGGCGCTTGAAATCGCTGTATACGAGCCTCTTGCCCTCCGCGCGCCCGGAGACGAGACTGAGTCGGAAGGCGCCGGCATCGTCATAGAAGGCAAACAGGCCTTGCGTGAAGAGCCCCTTCACCTTGGCGGGAGGCTTGTCAATGGCGGCCTGGAGTTGTTTGCGGGCAAACTCAAACTGGCGGCGGCGGCTGGAGCGCTCATTGATTTGATCTCCGGCGTGTATGGCCATGACCAGCAGGGGACGGTTTGCATCGCCATCTGGCAGGGTCTGAACATAGCCTACGATCTCGGCTTGGGCGAAACCACCGGCATCCGACGCCGCATGGAGATCGGGGGTAAAGCGATTGAACTGCTTCCAGCACCATTTACTGAATGACTCCGGCGAAAATTGGCCAATCAACTCGTCACTCACGATCTACCTCCAGAATTCGCCGAGGCCATAGGCGAGCAAGCCTATTCCCGGCACCTTCCCACCCACACGATCACAGCGGTTTTGAATGTAGCAGGGCATTTCCGGAATTACCAGTTGAAAGAGGCGGCATGATCGGCGGGGTAAAATAAAACGGTTGCGGACGCTCGCGGCCGGCCAGAAGGCGCTGTCGGTTGTAAGACAGGCAACAGGCATAAAGACGCTTCGAGCGTCAAAACAGTTTAAACCTGCCAAGAGAAGTAAGTGCTGACAGTATAATCTCCGCCGTATTTTGGCGCTGTCAAATTAGGAAAACATCAGTATTTTCCCTTTATTGTCTATGCGTTCCTCTCGTTTTACCGTCTTTTGTCTTTCGCGTCCCTTTTTCTCTTTTTCGATAAAAAGAAAATATAAAGATTTATCTTGCATTTTCCATGCGACACTGTCAGAGTATGGGCATGAAAGGAAAGGATCTTTATGAACAACAACACAGTTAGACAAGCCCTTATCGAGCAACGCACCAACCGTCTGAACGTGCTTGCGTCAATGGACCCAGACATTAAAGCAATTGATAGAGTTCTCTCAATGATAGGATCTGAAACCACAACAGATAGTATGGTAAGGACTGATTTAGTGTCGGATACTACAACTAATGGTGGAAAGTCAGAAACCTTTGCAAAAAGTTTTCGCCGTGCTATTGAAGCAATGCAAGGGGATTTTACGTCACAAGATTTGCATAAGATTCTTAAAAAGGAATTGGCAGAGTTTAATGAGAATAGCTTTTATGCCCAACTATTCAAATGTAAAGGGCAGGAAATCGTAGTTGTTCAACCAAAGTGTGGCAGAAAAGCAGCAATATATAGAAAAAAAGTTGTTTAGACGATATGAGACTCTTTATGATGAGTAGGAAAAGGAGGGATTATGTATTTTATTAAAATGGGCGCTCCCGTCTACGGTCTAAACGGATAGGGCGCCTTAAATAAGAGAGCGGCTCGTGGAATCTTTTCTTCGCGGGATAGAATTCCACGAGCCGCAACGACCACCCCCGTTACTGAACGAGTAAACGGGAGCACCGGGCAGGGCCGGTTACTTATTGCATATATACACGTTGCTGGTTTAATCCCTGCCGGTCAAGTACTATTTTATTAATAGTCTTATGGAGGCAGTAACTATGGCAGTAAATATGAAACATGATTATCCTATGCCACGTCCAGGCATGCGCTTAATCTTTCGTCCTTATATCACACATAAGGCGACAGGGCGGCGCATATATCCTAAGCGGGCGCGTTATTTCCCGCTTTGGGTTGAAGCCTAAGTAGATGGGCAAGGCCAGCCTGATCAACTGGCCTTGCTTTTATCTGCCGCCGCACTTAATAGCACCCCTCTGGCCCAAGCTGAAAGCGCTTTGCCTTCCCGCTGCGCCACGACTGTAACCCCTCGTAGTTCCGCGCTTGACAGGACTACCTGAATCCGCGCGTTCCTGCGATCTTCTTTGGCAAACGGGGGGCGCCCTCTCTTTTTTGGACTCATTAGATATAACATACTATACTAATTAAAATACGTCAAGCAAAAAAGTTATTTGTTTCTTGACACCTTATTTATTTAGTATAGTATATTATATAAATACAAGGGAAACACTACGGTAAATAAGTTTCCAATAGAAAAAAAGCGGCAGTCATTGCGGCGCTGGGCGAAGGAAACAGTCTGCGCTCTACGGTCCGCATGACCAGTTGCCTCGCACGACAATTCAAAATCTCCTTGTTATTTTCGGTGTGGTATGCGCCTTTGCCACCAATTAAAGCGATCTCATTAATTGCCTTCGAGTACCCCTATTGTCCGAACAGCGAGTTTGCCGACGGCTCCGATAAATACAGGGATCGGACATCGTTACTGGTAAGCGCGTTAGTCCACCACATCAAACGATCTCCGGGATAACCATAGCCGCCTTCATGCCATAGGTTGTAATTACCGTTGGTGTAAACAAGGTTGCTGAAATACGGGTAGTAATTATTTGAATTCGCGGCGGGGGCGCTTTGGACCGCCAATACGCCGTTTGTATAAAGCGCAATCCCGGAATTCATCGCCCAGCTATATGTCAGGTGCATCCAATTGGTAGCCGTGCTCGCTGGTGTCCAGTTGTTCTGCATGGACGCGACGCCGTTTGTGCCATAGATATAAAACCTAACCGTATAACCAGAATTGTCGGACGCCAACCGGATCACTTTATTGGTGGTGTCATTGATCGCAATTGGAAGCAAAAAATTATATTTGTACGGACAGAATATCCAGAACGCAACCGCACCCTGGCTATATCTCGGGATAGGGTTCCGTGGAATTATTGCGGCGTCTGCGTATGCTGATTTCGCCGGCACCCAAGCATTTTCGCCATAGTTCGTGTAAACCATAGCCCGGTTATTCGTCGCGTCATGCCCGTTCCCTGAACTATCCAGCAGATTCGACGAAAAGTTATAGAAGAAGTACGGCGTTGGATAAGACAGCCCCGCCGCCTTCGCTGCGCCTCTCGCATACCATTCGGCCAAAAGATCGGTCTGCGCCAAGGCATTCACCGCCATCAGACATAAGGCTGCGATTACGCTCCTCATTAGCGCACGCTCCAAACGGCCTGACGACAGCCCCGATGGAAAATCAGGCTGTTCCATTCATTTGTAGCCAGGTTGATATTGGTTGTGGTCGCCGCGCTAATTGTATTCGAGTCAAACGTGACTGGGAAGTTGTTGCAATAAAGGGCAAGATTTACAAAGCAGGAATCATTCGTCGAGAAGCTGGTGTCGAACGTGAACGTCACATTGTTTGTCAGCGTTATCTGCTGATATGCGGAAGCTGCGCTTGTGATCGTGACGGTATCCCCTGTTTGAGTAAGCGTCACGGGAGTATGACAGGCTTTCGCCGGACTATTTGTGTAAACCACGCTATTGCTGATCCCCTCCCATGTTTCCGCCGCAAACCATGCCGTGCTGTTGGCCGGATTGAATTTGAGCACGTAGTATTCGGATGGCGTGTTGGTGATCGTGTAGAGGACGCCATTGACATCCATGACCTGATTGGTCACGGGACCTGCCGAGCCCATTGCGCCATCAACCCCGTTCGTACCGGCCGGTCCTTGTGGACCGACTACACCATCCACACCATTTGTCCCCGCTGGTCCCTGCGCTCCATCCGCGCCGTTCGTTCCCGCCGGGCCTTGAGGTCCGATTGCCCCGTCCACGCCATTAGATCCTGCCGGACCTTGCGGGCCCGTGGCACCGTCGACTCCGTTAGTCCCGGCAGGGCCTTGCGGCCCTACCGCGCCATCTACGCCGTTTGTTCCGGATGGCCCCTGCGGACCAACTGCTCCGTCAATGCCGTTTGTTCCAGACGGACCTTGTGGCCCCTGTGCGCCGTCAGCACCGTTCGTTCCTGCCGGACCTTGCGCTCCATCCACGCCATTGGTACCGGCTGGACCCTGTGGACCTTGAGGACCAGTTGCTCCATCCGTACCGTTCGTCCCCGCTGGCCCCTGCGCGCCATCAACCCCATTTGTTCCTGCCGGGCCCTGTGGGCCAACAGCGCCATTCGTTCCTGCTGGGCCTTGGGCGCCGTCCACACCGTTTGTACCTGCGGAACCCTGAATGCCCTGCGGCCCCTGCGCTCCGTCCACGCCATTAGATCCTGCCGGTCCTTGGGGACCCGTGGCACCGTCAATACCGTTTGTGCCTGCCGGGCCTTGTGGCCCCGTTGCCCCATTAGTCCCCGCTGGCCCCTGTATATGCCTTGAGGCCCTTGTGCCCCATCCACGCCATTGGTTCCTGCTGGGCCCGGAATGCCCTGTGGGCCTACCGCTCCGTTGGTTCCCGATGGGCCTTGTGGCCCTGTTGCCCCAGCGATTCCGTTCGACCCTGCTGGCCCTTGGATGCCCTGCGGTCCTTGCGCTCCGACCACTCCGTTCGAACCTACCGGACCTTGCGGCCCCGTTGCCCCGGCTACACCATTGCTTCCCGTTGGCCCTGTGGCACCGGCAACGCCATTACTTCCCGCAGGCCCCTGGGGGCCGGTGACTCCATCAACTCCATTCGATCCTGGGATGCCTTGAGGTCCTGTGGCGCCTGTTGGTCCTGCCGGGCCAACTGCCCCATTTGTCAAAAGTCCATTCGCCGCAATGATCTTTTCCCTGCTGGGCGTCTTGAACAGGCCGTTGGAGTCAACCATCAGCGTGATGGCATTTGTAAATACCGGAAAATTCGTCGGAGGCGGCGCAGGTGGATTTGTGGCCGAAGGCCATATTACGCTCACATACGACCCGGTCATGTTATTTACCAGCGGACTTGTGCCGATGATATTTGTGGAGACCGCGGACGGTGTTGTGTAGCCGGACATGGCTGGAAACGTAACCGTATAGAGTCCGGTCGGGATTCCGGACACGGTGAACGTATTAGTGAAGACCGTGCCGAAACTGATAGCATTGGCGAACTCGGCCGGGCCGGCCAGGGTCCAGACACAGTTGGATCCGCTTGTAATGCCGGATACGGTAACGGCAAGGCTGTTTGAATATGGGATATAATTCAGATTAAGTACATTAACCAGAGGACTCGCGCCGGTGATATTGGTGCTGGTCGCTGTCGGCGTGGCATAACCGCGCACTGTCGGGAGCGTCACGGAATATGTGCCGGTCGGAATGGCGACAAGGTTCATGGAGTTTGAACCGGAAGTTCGATAAGCCGTTGAGTTTGCAAATTCGGCAGGCCCGGATAATATCCATTCGACTGGCGTCACTGGCCCCGATACCGTTATCGAAAGCGTGTTTGAAAAAGGCATGTAATAATAGGTAAAATTCGTGTCGGTAAGTCCCACGATTTTCTCTTGAACGGGGAGATAATAATTGGTTTGCGTAGTGTACGTTAAGACATAATAGCCATCTGGATAAGACACTAATGTAGTGCCAGTGATATTCGTGCTTGGGATAACACCCAAAAACCCCCAACGGGCACCCTGGCCTGCAAGTGTACTTTTGAGCGCTGATCTAGCAGCATAATAGCTGACACCCGGATAATTCGTCACGATGTCAAGATTGATTGTTATATTAAAGTGCGCGAAGACGGCGCACGGAATGAATTCCAGGAACAGAACAACCCCCAGTAGCGCGCATAATTTATTGAGCTGATTATTATATTTCATTTAATCCTCTGGATCTCCCCAGGTTTCGGCCGGGTTACCTTCAACCAGGACGCCATACCGTGTCCGCCATTTGCCGTCTGAGAAAAGGACTTGGGTGCGGCCGTCTTTACGGCGTTCATATTGGGTAGCGGCCGGGACAGCGGTGGCGGCATTAACCGCCGGCAGCCAGATCGGCATATCCCAGGCGGCAATCAGAACGGCTTCGAGAGCCGGCGGGAGCGCCCAAAGGTAAGAATGAAATAGCAGGGATGGATTAGTTGTCTCCGTAAGTGAAGTCAATAATTCAGCCGTCGCAAGGTTGGCGCGCCAGCATACCAGGCCCTTGGCGGTTTCCAAGAATGGCGTGGCCGTGAGTTCCAGACCGATGACCGGCTTCAACTCGTTGATTGCCCGCACGCCGGCACTGGCGCGGTAGCGGTGGGACTCGTCCATGATCAGCACGAGATCGGTCAGGCCGGCCAGATACTCGAAGTAACTTTCTCCGATGTATTCCGAGAGCCGCTTGATGCGCGGCGACTTTCCGCCCCGGACTTCGGAATTGATCTTCGAGATATTGAAGATGTTTACCTTGCAGCGGAGCAACTGATCGAACAGCGTGCCCGCCTTCGCCTCGTAGTTGTCGCCCGTGATGATTTCCGGCGCATCGGTGGCAAACTCCGCGATGCCCTTGAAGACATACTTAGGGGTGTTCGGCGTGAAATCCGCGATGAGCTTGTTGTAGATCGTCAGGTTCGGGGCCATGACAAAAAAGTTATTGATGCCGTGCGCGAGGTGCAGGTAACTGATGAAGGCGCCCATCAGCCGCGTCTTGCCCACGCCGGTGGCGAGCGCGAAACAGACCGACGGAAACTCCCGCTCAAAATCGGTGACGGTTGGGAACTCGGAGCGGATCACCTCCAACGCGGCGGCGATGTCGGCATCCTTCTTTGGCGGGACGATTTCCGTTATGCGGTCGAGGATTTCCAGTGATCGGCGTTGCGGCGGGCGCAGGCTCAAGCGGCCGGCAATGGCATTGACTTGTTTGTTCATGGGGTGTTAGCCGCGAAAGAACGCATGGAGTTTGGTGGCAATCTGTCCTTAAATGATGTCAGCGCATATTTCTTGATGGCAAACTTGTAGGAACCGAAGTTGATCAGCAGTCCATGCTCGATACGCGTGGACTTCAGGTAACCCAGCAGTTGAGCCACATACTCATCAGCGAGGGTCTTGGCGGCTTTGAGTTCCACAATCAGGATGTTTTCCACGAGGAGATCGGCATAGTAGTCGCCAATCGGCGTTCCGTCCTCGTCCAAGACCTGAATGGGGTGCTGCTGCTTCACGTCCAGCCCCGCCTTCCGTAACCGGTGGGCAAGTGCGTTCTCGTACACCTTCTCCAAATGCCCGTGGCCGTGGTACACATGGATAGCATACGCTGTCTCTCGGACCGCATCGCATAACTCATTGATCGTCTTCATCCCTTTTTGTGCTCCTTGTGTTCCTTCGCGGCAATCCTCGGCGTACGTAAGGCCCTGACCTCGCGTTTAATTTCCGCCCGGAGTTCCGCCACGGACGGCACATAGAGTTTGTACCGGCTGGCAAATATTTTCTGCTGGCCCTCGCCCAGGGTATAGCGGACTACAGCGTCGTTCTTATCGGCACAAAGGATCAGGCCCAAAGTCGGATTATCCCCCGTCGCACGCTTTTCCCGGTCGTAGTAGTTCACGTAGAGCTGGAGTTGGCCCAGGTCCTGATGCGTCAGCTTGCCGGTCTTGAGATCAATGATGACGTAGCATTTCAGGATCGTATGGTAAAATACCAGATCAATGTAGAAGTGGTCTCCATCCAGCGTCAGCCGTTCCTGCCGCGCCACGAAGGCGAAGCCCTTGCCCAACTCCAGCAGGAACGATTGCAGATTGTTGATCAGGGCGGTCTCCAGATCGGTTTCGACCAACTTGGGCGACTCCGGCAATCCCAGAAATTCCATGACCACAGGGTCTTTGAAAATATCTGTCGGCTTCTGAACCTCATGGCCTTTTGTGGCCAGCCGCATCAGCCCTTTCTTGTCGCGGCTTAAAGCCAAACGCTCGTAAAGCAGACTGCCTATCTGCCGCTCCAACTCGCGAGCCCCCCAGTTATTCTTAAGCGCCTCTATCTCGTAGAATGACCTGGCTTCTGGTTTGGCAACGCGAAGTAATGTCCGGTAGTGGGTCCATGAGAGGTTCGGATGGAGTTGTCCGGGGATCCAGGATTGGCTACGCACCGCGTAGCCAATCTCCGCAACAGAAATTCCATGCACAGCGTGCGAAGCCGATGGAATATCAACGGCAGCCCCTTTGTCAGAGGATTTTCGAGGCACTGCGTCGGATATTTGACGCAGTGCGTCAATTTTCTGCCGGGCCAGTAGTTCCGGATACCCTTGATATAATCGGCGGAACCAGAACAGGTTGTCCTTCGAATAGCCTGCCCCAAAATCTGCGGTCAGTCGCTTTGCAAGGTCAAGGATCAACTCGTCGCCGTAGTCCGCCCGCGCCTTGCCCTTCTGCTCCTCCTCCACAATCTCCCGACCCACTAACCAATTCGCAACCACTTGTGTCGTGTTGACGGATCTGGAGACAGACGTCCTGGCCGAATCGAGAATCTGGCGGATCCGGTCATACAGGGTGCCTTTTGCATTGGATTTTCTCATCTTTTGCGTTCCTTGTGCTCTTTCGCGGCTACTCATAGGCCCAGTTCCTGTTGTCCCGCTTTCGGAGGCGCTTTTGGCAGGTTCTCCACCTTGAGGCTGTAATCATCGTGGCCCCACTCGCAACGGGAGAGTACCTGCTTGGGAATCTTTTTCACCGTCAGGTTTGGATACCGCTCCGTGCCGCCTTTGAGGACGCGGAAGGCGGCGCAGAGCACGAGCAACGTGCGCTCCGGCCCCACCTCGTCGCTCAACTGCGCGAGCTGGTCCGCGCTCAGGTGCTGGGTGGTCACGTAGATGAAATCGCGTTCCGTGGAACGGCCTTGCTGCCAATAGACCGTGTCGCTCGGCGCATAGGTGAAGCCTTCCAGCTTGCAGACCGCCTCGGCCAGCATGGCCGGATTGAATTCCTTGCTGATGACCCACTGCCCCCACTTGTCCTTTTCCAGCAACGAAGGCGCAAGCCGGTAGTAACGGAAGCCGCCGCCGCCCTTCCAGTTCACTGCCTCCGTGATGCCTCCGGGGTCCGTGCTATCAATCACCTTCTTAAGCCGGGGAATGATATGCGTGTGACAATGCTCGCCCAACTCCACCATGATCCAGCGCCGCCCCATCTTGTGCGCCACCGCACCGGTCGTGCCTGAGCCGGCAAAAGAGTCGAGCACCCAGTCGCCGGGGATGCTGGCAATGTGTATAACCCGTCTTCTACAGTTATCGGGGCTTTATTTCTTTAAATCGCCGAATTTTCTAATGATTCATAGGGATGGGTTTTACCGAGTTTGAAATGTGTTGGCAATAAATTGATGCGGAGATGTTTTTCGATTGCATGGAAGC
>JAHIJO010000230.1 GCA_018898455.1 Verrucomicrobiota bacterium
CGGATTTGCCGATATTTGCGATTTCATTAGTAAGCTGCCGGATGAAGTGACCACGGTAGTAGGCGGAAATAAGGCGACCGCGGAGGTGGAACACCTTTTCGATAAATGCCCGAATATTGATATCGTCGTGAGGGGCGAAGGGGAAGAGACGATCAGGGATATTATTAATGGCGTTCCCCTAAAAGACATCCCGGGACTCTCGTATCGTGAAAACGGGGCCGTGATTCACAACAAGGCCAGGCCCTCCCCGGATATCTGTCGGGTTGCTTTCCCGGACAGAACCCTTAGGAGGCACAATTATTATGGGATGCTCAACGGGGTTCGGTTAACAAATCTAACCTTTGACACGGTGCTTGCTTCCAGGGGGTGCCCCTATAACTGCAAGTTCTGCACATTCAACTTAAACCCGCTCGGGCAAAAAAGGACATATGCAGAGAGACCGATAGAATCGGTTATGGAAGAGATCAAGTGCATTTCTGCTGATCTCATCATGTTCAGTGATGACAATTTCTTCACGAATCCCGAAAGAAGCAAAATGCTATGCGACCTGATCATAGAGAGCGGAATCAAGAAAACATTCATTGTCCAGACCAGGATTGAAATCGCCAGGGATGAAGAACTGCTGAAAAAGGCTGAGAAGGCTGGTTTCAAGATTCTTCTCGTGGGCATAGAATCGCCCCATGATAAGATTCTAAAGCAGTTCAACAAGGGTTTTACCCGGCAGCAGGTAAGGGAGGCATTCAAAATATTAAACAAATACAACTTCTTTATCCATGGCTATTTTATTTACGGCAATATCGGTGAGACGGAAGAAGAGATGGTCTACATAGCTCAATTTGCGAAAGAGTTGAAACTTGATTCGATAAGCTTCCAGAAGCTCAGGGTAGAAAAGTTTTCCCCATTGAAGGAAGTGGTCGAAAACACCCCCGGCTATCACTACACCGCCTCGC
This sequence comes from Verrucomicrobiota bacterium, assembly GCA_018898455.1. Lineage (GTDB taxonomy): Bacteria > Verrucomicrobiota > Kiritimatiellia > JAAZAB01 > JAAZAB01 > JAHIJO01. The sequence continues at coordinate 951 of JAHIJO010000230.1, forward strand.
ATGGCTCAGTCTATTCGGACCTGTATAGCTTAAAGGACTTAAAGCGGATACGAAACAGGATAAAATTTAAATTTTATACTTTGGGGCAGATCGTGAAGATTATCCAAAAGGTCAGCAAGGTCCAATTATTGACAAAATCTGAATTAATGTATGTTTGCATGAGACTTCCGGATATCTTGCTTAGAGTGCTAAAAAAAGGGATTAAGAAAAAAAGATGACTGGTAAAGGGTCTTGTCTTTTCGCGCGGCGGCCAGCCGTGACTGTCAGTACCATCGGCTCACCCTGGTTGACTCCATCAACCTGTGGTTCGGAATGCAAAAGGAGGAGGAGGAGTCCAGTGTCATGAGTGTCTCAACAAAGGTTTCGATTTGTTTAATGGCAGTTAGTATGTTGCTTTCGGTTGGTTGCGGGCAAAAAGAACCGCCGGATATGGATCAATCGCCGACGCGTAATGTGAGTGTGCCCGTCGCACCATCGCAACCCTTCGCCGCAGGAGTGCGCCCGGCGACGCCGGAAGAAATCTCGATGGTCCCTGATGGGACGCAGCTCTACAGTCCCGACTCGGGCAAGCCGACTATAAAAAACGCGAACACGCCGGCCCTTGTCTGCAAGGGGCGGCGGCACTCCAACTGAAGAAAGACACAAGAGTTCTGGAGATTGGGACGGGGAGCGGATATCACGCGGCAATCCTGGCCGAGATCGTCGCGGATGTCCACACGATTGAGATTGTTCCGCAACTGGCCCGACTGGCTGTGACAAATCTTACCGCGCTGGGATATACCAATGTTCACGTAGGTCAAGGGGACGGATACTTAGGGTGGGAGTCGGAGGGACCTTGGGATGCAATCATCGTCAACTGCGTTCCCGACCACATTCCACCGCCGCTGTTCAATCAGCTAAAACCCGGCGGGAAGATGTGCATACCCGTCGGGCCGCCGGCCGAGGTGCAGCAACTGTTGCTAGTGGAGAAGGACGAACGCGGGACGGGGCGCGCGCAGACCCTGATGAGGACGATGTGTGAGCCCATGCTCAGGGACTTGGAAAAAACGTCGCCCACTTTGAAAACGGACTAAAAACGAACTGCCTTGTCATTGGACGGAATCAGATAATTGAATGCGAAAAGAAAGCCTCTGCTAACAAAAGGAAGTAGAAAATGAGAACATCACATGTGCTACTCGTTGGCGCGGTCTGCTCGGCCATGGCAATGTTGATTTCGTCGAGCGCCAAGGGCAATGATGGCAAGAAAGAGCCGGATAAGAGTTGCCACCTATCGGGCGCTCTGGCCACTCGCTTAATCACCGCAGGTGAAGGCGCGGACCGGGACGCCGAGTACTATCTTGTCTCGCTTGGAGCAGTTAAGAGGCAGGCGGGAAAGACGCTCCTGGTGCTTAAGGACAAGTACGCTCCCGGACTGGTCAGTCTCGGTGATTTCTCGCACGTCATGGTATTCTACTGGTGCGACAAAAACGATACACCGGAGAAACGGTCATTCCTCCAAGGCTATCGGCGAGGGAAGAAGGATCCGCTGACCGGTGTCTTCGCGACCCGTTCCGCTGTCAGACCAAACCTGATCGCCATTACTACGTGTCGAATTATTTCCGTCACAGGCAACATTGTGGAGATCGACGGGATTGACGCTTTCGATGATTCCCCAATACTTGACTTGAAGCCGTATATCCCGAGGAATGATTCCTTCCCGGATGCGCGGATTCCGGTTTGGGTGCAGTAACCGCTGGAAGCAATTGACGTTGGCGCAGAAGAATCGTGAAGCATGATATTCCAAGACATCCGTTATGGAAACGGTGGTTTAGAAATCGGGGCGGAGCGGAAGAGAAAAAAACAATGGACAATAACAAATAAATATGAAGAATGCCATTTTCTTTGACAGGGATGGGACGCTCATCCACGACCGAGGATTCATTACAAATCCCGAGAAGGTCGTTTTCTACAGCCGAACTTTCGATGCTCTTAAAATGCTTCAGGAGAAATTTGAACTCTTCATCATCAGCAATCAGAGCGGGATTGCGAAGGGCATGCAGAGTTTTGAGGAGACGGAAGAGGTAAACAAGCATATAATCAGGGAATTGGCAGCCCAGGGAATAATAATAAGGGGGCTCTATTCCTGTCCTCATAAGCGCGAGGACAATTGTCGTTGCATGAAACCAAAACCATATTTTGCCCAAAAAGCCGCCGTAGACTATGGGATCTCACTTTCGGGTTCGTTCTCGATAGGCGATCATCCGCATGACGTCGAGCTTGCCCGTAATTTCGGCGGCAGAGGTGTTTATGTTCTTACCGGTCACGGAAAAAAACACCGTTGCGAGATTCGTAAGAATGATTTTGTCGCGAAAAACATTTTTGCCGCAGCAACGCTTATTTTAAAACAGCCTTCCTTTGAAAATGCGGAGAGATAAATTGAAATTATTGCCACATCTCTTTGAGAACAACAAGAAATGGGCCGCGCGGATCCGTGCGTCCAGCCCGGAATTCTTTTCAAAGCTTGCCGCGCAACAGACTCCCGAATACCTGTGGATTGGTTGTTCAGATAGCCGGGTTCCCGCAAACGAAATCGTAGGACTACTGCCCGGCGAGTTGTTTGTCCATCGGAACATCGCCAATCTGGTTATTCACACGGATATGAACTGCCTCTTGGTTTTGCAATACGCCGTGGACATTCTCAAAATCAAGCACGTGATCGTCTGCGGACACTACGGATGTGGCGGTATAAAGGCCGCGATGGAAAACCAGCCGCATGGTTTGGTGGATAACTGGCTGCGGCATATTCGGGATACCTGGCGCCGGAACCAGGCCGAGCTCGAGACAATCCCAAACGAATCTGAAAGAAATAACAGATTGTGCGAGCTGAACGTGCTCGACCAGGTCATCAATGTTGGCAATACGACAATCGTCCAGGATGCGTGGAGACGCGGGCAGAGCACCGTAATTCATGGATGGATATACGATCTGGCCGATGGATTATTGAAGGATCTGGGCATGTGCATTTCTTCACGCGATGAACTGCGCATTCTGCAGAAGGAAAAGTAAATCTCTCTGCCGGCCAGGGGGTGGAGCTTTGCGGTGAACCCTGCCCCCTCCCCATTGCGCCATAATACATGTTACCGGAGCTCCAGACAAAGCTGCCATACAAGCTGTTCCCGCAATGTGCTCACGGTATCTGCCTCCATAACCACTGGTTTATTCACATCCACATGGTCCCGTATACATGGCTGCGCCTCACGCGTTTTTTTAGGATTTTTTAGGGATTTTCAACTGGCTTTCCCGGACACGCCCTGATACATTAAAACCGCTATGAACGCAGGAACAGACTTGTTCGCGGGACTGACCCCTGGTCTCCCGGCGGAGAATCTACCGGAGATGCAACATGAAGACCAAAGGACAGTTGGAGGCTGAGATCAGCGAGGCTATCATCAAATTCGAGAAGGAATATATGGGGCGTGGGCCTGAGGAGACCAAGTCGTATCTCATCGACGATATGATCTTGGTGCGGTTGCGCGGTGTACTGACTCCCGCAGAGAAGAATCTTGCCAAGATCGATGGCAGCACCCATGGTCGAGCCCTGATCAAGCAGGTCAGAATCGAGTTGTTGGAGAAAGCTCGGTGCATGTTGGAAGTGCTCGTTCAGGATATTACGGGCTGCAAAATGCGAAGCATGCATACGGACATTAGCACCTCAACGGGCGAACGCATCATCATTTTCACGCTGGACGGAGCACCGCAGTTTGAGAAGCCGGAGGCCGAAACCTGAAAAATATCCTAAAAAAGTTCTGTCGCGGTAAAAAGTTCTTGACAACAAGGTGTGTTGACTATAAATGTGCTCGCCACGAATCGAATACAGGCAGATTGACAGGGGGCCGCGCTTAGCGGCCTGCTGATGCAATGGGCCGGCAGATAGTCTGAGTCTGTGATCAGGCTGTCGCCGGCCTTTTTGTTTGCCTGTCAATGGCTCAAATCCAAACCAGGAGGATGACATGCTGAACACTCATTTGAAGCTACTGGAATCGAAGCTGGACAGAGAAAACCTTCGAAAGCTGGCGGCCATCGCTA
>JAHIJO010000233.1 GCA_018898455.1 Verrucomicrobiota bacterium
ATGTAGAATCACTATCCGGCCGAAACGAGTAATGAAGGTTGTTCATGAAGGTCAAATGTGACGCCTGCGGGCGCGAGTTCAATAAGATCTACTGGGACATGGAACCCCATCTCTGCCGCAGGTGCCAGAGTTACGGCAAGGAAGCCTGCGTGGAGTGCGAGGGGTGGTGCTGCGAGAGGCCGAACGAGGAGGGGCGAATAGCCCTGCTGGAGGACGAGAAGGAGCGTTTCGGCTTCAAGCGGGACTGGATGTGGGCTGAACCGTGCCGCTACAGGGACCCGGAGACAGGCCACTGCATCCTCAAGGTAAGCTTCCAGCCGGTCGTCTGCAGGGAGTACGTCTGCGAGGAGATGGTGGAGGCGGCTCGCGCAAGGCTGGAAAAAGAAAAAGCCCAGGGGGCCTGAACCCTCCCCACCCTTGCCTTTTGCTGTTATTATTTGTGAGAACATCCCACACGTTTCCTTGCGGGTGCGTGTAATACCGGGTAGGATTTGCGGTTAGCATTCCGCTAAAGGAGGCATCAATGCGGCTGGCAATCGGCGCCCTGCTGGCGGTGGTGGCCACGGTGCTCATAAATTACAGCAACTACCTGATAAAAAAAGAGCTGGGGAACCTCCCCCGGATCGGCTCGGAGTCGGCCATTCGCACGATTCGGGCGTTCTTGAACTGCCGGCCGTGGCTCGAGGCGCAGGGGATCCAGATACTGGGCGCCTGGACCCATAACGTCGCGGTGGGCCTGGCACCCCTTTCGGTGGTACAGCCGATAAACGCCTCGGGCATCTGCCTGCTGGTAATACTCGCTGTGGCTAAACTAGATGAGAAGGCCTCGCTGGTTGACTGGGTGGGCATCGTCTCCATCATGGTAGGGGTCATTCTGATGGGGATAAGCCTGATCAAGACACCGGGCAAGGAGCTTGCGTACAACACGCTGGTCCTGTGGTTTTTCATAATCCTGATGCTGAGCGTCTCGATATCCACTCTCGCCGCCGCGTTCATACGCAAGGACGAGAGGGCCTCCTCGTTCCTGGGCATCGGGGTCGGAATGCTGGTAGGCCTTACCGCGATACTGACCAAGATCACCTGGACCGACGTGGCCAACCGCTGGCCCGAGTTCCGGGTCGCAGGCGTCCTTTACTCCTCGTACTTCTGGATGGCGGTGATATTCACAATTATCGCCATGGTCTTTTTCCAGACCGCGCTCCAGAGAGGGGCCGCTATAGTGGTTATCCCGCTTGTCACCGGTTTCAGCAACCTGATACCAACGGTGGTGGGTTTCCTGGTGTTCCGGGAGCCGTTTCCATCCAACGCCCTGATGGCGTCGTTTCGTCTGGGTTCCATCTTCCTTATCATCGGGGGGGCCGTCATACTCTCGCTCCGCAAAGGGGGGGCCGCCCCCAAGAAGGTCTACACAGAGGACTCCGTCCGGACGGTCATCACCTCATAAGCGGTAGCGCGCGCGGGCGTGGACGATCCCGGAACTGGATATACTACAAGAAGCGGTGAGTTCTACGGGAGCCCCGGGGATTAGCCTGGAGGGACGGATGGATGCCGGAAGATATCGGGAGACGGGAGGGGAATAAGGTGAAAGAGGTTGTCGCGTTCTTCGACCTCGACCATACACTGCTGGACGGCGCCAACGGCAACCTCTACGCGCGTAAGATGGTGAAGGAAGGGTTGATGAAGACCAGTGGGCTGTTCTGGATGGTGTGGTACACAGGCCTCTACAAGTTGAACCGCCTCCCCCGGCGGGAGGTTTACCGGAGGTTCCTGGAGGTCATGGGCCGGTACACGGTGCTGGAGATGATAGAGATGATGGACCGGGGCTTCGAGGAGGATATAATGCCCCGCCTGTACAGGGAAGGTGTTACAACAGTTTTCATGCACAGGGAGAAGGGGCACAGGACCGTGATCGCCACAGCCGCCGGGGAGTACGTGGCGGAGAGGGTGCGGGCGCAACTGGGGGCGGACGACTTTATTGCGACACCGTTCCCGATTGAGGGTGACCGAATAGCCGGCGATATGGAGGGCCCCACCGCTTTCATGGAGGGAAAGCTGGAGATGGCCCGCCAGTACTGCGAGTCACGGGGCGTTGACCTTGCCGATTGCTACTTCTATTCGGACAGCGCGAGCGACCTGCCGCTCTTGGAGGCGGTGGGGCACCCGGTGATGGTGAACCCCCAGCTCAAGCTCTCTATCGCGGCCAGGGGCCGCCCCTGGCCCGTTCTACGGTTCAGGGGGTACGCGGATTTCGACCGGGCCCGGCGGCCCGAGCGCCTTCTGACGCCGGACATGGACCGCCTTAACCGCATCTACGAGGCGACGCTGGAGACCAGTGGCCGGGCTCGCCGGCAGGCGGTGGACGGCGGATATGAGAAGCACCCATAAGCGCACCTCCGTTACTTCCCTATCAGTTTCTCATCTGGTCTACACGTCCGCGCGCTCGCTTTCCCGGGCAGGCCGTCAAATAGCATACCGGTGGAGCGCCAGTGTAAAACGCGAGAGTTAACCGGCGTTCGAGTGTTAAGTTGCCGTTTTTCAGGAATTATCAATCACGCGCCCCGGTGATATAATAGAGACGGCAAGGGGGCTTGCTTGAAGAGGATTCTGATAATCGAAGACGAGCCGTCCATGGCCGAAGCGCTCAAGTATACCCTGGAGAAAGAGGGATACCAGGTTGATGTCGCGGGCGACGGTGCCGAAGGCCTCGACAGGTTTCAGCGCGCCGGTGCCGACCTCATCCTACTCGACCTTATGCTACCCGTGGTTGACGGCCTGGAGGTGTGCAAGAGGGTCAGGAGCGCTTCGACGGTCCCTATCCTGATACTGACCGCCAGGGACTCCGACATCGACGAGGTCCTGGGGCTGGAGTTGGGTGCCGACGACTACGTAACCAAGCCGTTCAACACCAGGAAATTGATCGCGAGAATCAAGGCCGTCCTGCGGCGGGGGGACAGCCGGGAGGAAGAGGAGCGGGGGCTGCTCGAGTGGGGTGGGATCACCATGGATCTCGAGAAGCACCAGGTGCTCCTTGGCGGCGAGATTATACACCTCACGCCGCTGGAGTATCGAATACTGGAGGCGTTGATGCGCCGACCCGGCAAGGCCTTGCCCCGGGAGTTCCTGCTCAACGCGGTCTGGAGCGGGGAGTTCTACGGCTCCCCCAAGACGCTGGATGTCCACATCCGCCACCTGCGTGAGAAGCTGGAGGACGACCCGGCTTCGCCCCGGTACATCGAGACCGTCCGCGGGGTAGGTTACCGGTTAGAGAAGCCGCCGGAGGAGCAGGCTACATGAGGAGTTTGAAAGGAATACTGTTCTTCAGGTACGCTGTCGCGGTGACCGTCATTGTGGCGGTGATAGCGGTGGCGCTCATCTTTCCGTTGCGCTCCCGGATGCTTACCGAGAAGGAAGACCACCTGAGGATAGAGGCCGAAAACCTGGCCGCGCTCCTGAAGCCGTACTTCCTGGGCGGCGAAACCGGCAAGATCAGCGAGACGCTCTCAGAGGTCTCTCTCTATCACGGCGAGAGGTTGACCGTTATTGATTCCTCGGGAGCGGTGCTGGGGGACTCCTGGGCGAATCCCTTAACCATGGAGGACCACGCCAGCCGCCCCGAGATGATGGGCGCGCTCGGAGGCGAGTCGACGATCTCAGTAAGGAGGTCGGTGACCGTCAACAAGAACCTTGTTTACGCGGCGGCGCCTATAGAGGTCGACGGCAGGGTTGTGGGCGCGGCGCGGGTGGCGGCCGAGCGGGGGGGCCTTGCCCCGGTGATCACCCCCACCTGGCTGATCATGGTGGGGGGCCTCGCACTCATGCTGGCGGTGCTTTTCGGCCTTACGTTCTGGACCCGGAGGACGCTCTCCTCGGACCTGGAGGAGATCGGCAGGGGTCTGGAACAGATGGTTGTTTACGGCGACCTGGAGAGGATGCCCCAGCCGGAGCTGTCCGAGCTACGGAACCTCGCGGTGAACCTCGATACTATCGCCGGGAAGGTAAGGGAGAGTTACCGCTTGCTGGAGAGCGAGAGAGACAGGCTGGAGGCCATCCTGGTGAACATCAACGCGGGGATACTGGTGCTGGGCGCCGACGGGAGGGCGGTGCTCATCAACCCTGTCGCGGAGAGGATACTCGGTGTCGCAAAGGAGGAGGCGTTGGGGAAGACCGTGGCGGAGATACATCCCGCCGGGGCCATTGACAGCGCGGTAGGGGAATCGCTCGATGGAGTGGACATAAGCGGAGAGGTAACCATATCCAGCCCGAAGAAGATGACGCTGAGGGTCGCGGCCGGCCCCATAAGAACCGCGGGCGGCGGCCCCGCGGGCGTTATCTGCGTGCTGGAGGACGTTACCTCTACGCGAAAGCTGGAGAGGATGCGAAGCGACTTCGTCGCCAACGTGTCCCATGAACTCCGGACGCCGGTGGCAAGCTTCCGGGCCACCGTGGACGCCATGATGGGGGGCGCGATTCAAGATGAGGAGATGTCGCGGCGTTTCCTGGAGAACCTGGACCGGGAAGCGGACCGCCTGATAGTAATCATAGCCGACCTGCTCGCGCTCTCCCGCCTGGAGTCCGAGGAGCTCTCCATCGAGGCGGAGGCGGTTGGCCTGGGTGACCTGATACGGGAGGTAATCGACGAGAAGGTGGATATCGCTGCTGGGCACGAGGTCGAGCTCGAGTTCGAAGGTGGGGAGGAGCGGTACGAGGTCAGGGGAGACAGGAAGCTGATAAAGACCGCCTGCGGTAACCTGGTGGACAACGCAATCAAGTATAACGAGCCGGGGGGCTCTGTCCGGATCACCATTGAGCGCACTGACGGGGAGGTTGCCATCCACATCGAGGATACCGGGATCGGGATTCCCTCCGGTGAGCACGACAAGGTCTTCGAACGGTTTTTCCGCATCGATAAGGCAAGGTCACGCGAGACCGGGGGGACCGGGCTGGGGCTCTCTATCGTGAAGCACGTGGCCGAGCTGCACGGCGGGTCGGTTCGAGTGGTGAGCACCAAGGGTTACGGCTCGACGTTCACGATCACACTGCCCGCGACCCGGAGCGCGGGGGGCTGACCACCGGGTTCCATTCCCATTCCCGCGCTTCATTTCCTTCTTAACCAACTCTTAACTGAACATTCACCGCTGCCTTACCGCCGCATAACCCGGTATGAACCTCCGGCTGATTGAATGACAGGTGACGGCTGAAGGGAGGTGATCTGTTAGTTGCCGGATGGGAAGAAAGAAGAGTGAGGGGCGAGACACCGGCTGTTGTAGGTTTGCAGTCCAGGTACAAGGAGGAGAAATGAGAAAGAGACCTGTTCTTATAGTCGTTCTGGTTGGAGTAGCATTGCTATCCATGGCCCTGGCAATACTGGCTGCCGGGTGCGGTAGCGGCGACGAAGAGTCGACAACCACCCCCAGGGAAACGGAAGGCAAGTTCTCGGGGACGGTCAAGGCGTCAGGCTCGACCACCGTGCTCCCCATCGCCCAGGAGGCGGCGACCCTTTTCATGGATGATAACCCCGACGCGACCGTCGAGGTCCAGGGCGGGGGGTCGAGCACCGGGATAACCCAGGTGAAGGAGGGCGTGGTCGACATCGGC
>JAHIJO010000024.1 GCA_018898455.1 Verrucomicrobiota bacterium
CAAGGTTGACACCGGCCACACTACCCAATCTCAAAAAAATCCAAGCTAAGCATACCCGATCCGCCCGGATCAGGAAATCTGTTGGTTAGAGTTGCCGATATGTATCCATGTCAGATACAATATACCGCAACAAAAAGAAAGACGCAAGGCCTTTTTTTGATTATAACCAACTTTCTTGGCTTACACCCTGATTCATAACGATCATATGTTTTGTATTGCAGTCCCCCGGTCGGATCGGGTATGCTTAGCTTGGATTTTTTTGAGATTGGGTAGTGTGGCCGGTTTCAACCTTGAGATGATCGGAGGTATTCGGATGAGGCGTATCCCAGTCCAACAATTGTTCGCGATGGGGATTTTCTGCCTGGTGGCGATTGTCGCTTTACTGCCGTTACGCCAGGCTCGGGCGGCGGAACTGGGGCGTTTCCCGGTCAACGACAAATCCGGGAAGGATGTGCCCCCCGGCGCCGCGCCGGTTGAAATTGAGCATGCCTATCGTGGCGCCATCTCCGGCGAAATGGGTCCCGGGATTGATATCGGCCTGGGGTGGAATGCCATGCGCTGGAAGGTGGGAGGCGAGTCCTATCGTGACCAGGCGTTCACGCCGCAGGCCAGTGTTTTCTACAGCATTGGCAAACATTTCGATTTCCGCGCCACGGGACGCTATTACCAGATGAAGGACGATGAGTTCGGCCTCAAGGTTGGGCGGCTGGGTGTAGGTCCCCGCGGCTGGTTGGGCCTGGGCGAAGATTTTTTCGGCTATGCCGGTGTCCTATTCAACTATTATTATTTTTATTGCGATGAAGGCTCCCACGAACAGGGCACCATCGGACTTTCCGGCGAAGCTGGCGTTGCTTACCTGATATCGGATTATGTCTTGCTCCTGGTCGGCGTCCAGGCGGAGACGACGGTGGCTGATGGCAAGGTGGATATCAACGATCAGACTGAGAATCTCACCATGAACGGGGTGGGCCTGAATCTGGGTGTGATGATTACCTTCTAACCTGGATTATTCGCGATCAGCCGCGAATAATCCACCCGTAGGGCCGTCATCGCCCTGCAAATGCAGGGCGATAAGGGGTTAGCCACTTGTGATTGTCCGCCGTAGCGGACAATCACGACGTCAGGCTAAATGAATTTTTCGCCGGGCGAAAATTCATGGTTGTTTCACCTCAACCGTGTCGCTGATTCCGGCTGCCTGATAGCTTTCATCGAAGAAGACCCTGAAATTGTATTTCCCCGCCTCACCAGGAACCGGGACATCATACGTATCATTGTTGAGATTCTTGAGGAAAGTGTAACTAATATAATTCTGATTATCCGCGCCCTCCTTGTAGAATCCGATCCAGGCGTTGACCGGGCGCTTGTCCGGAGGAGGCAGTGAACCCAGCTTGACGACAATTTCAGCGCCGGATTTTACCTGCTTGCTTTTCAACTCAAACGTCGGCTTGACCGCAACAGGATCAGGCGGTGGTGGCGGGGGCGGTTTGTTGGTCACGGCAACAGGTTCAATCGGCTTGATTGACTGGATGGCGCTCAGGATCGCCGCCGGCACGGAGGCCGCATCCTTGGCTTGACATGATACGCCGCCGGTAAGCTTGGCCAGGTTCGAGAGAGATGTGACTGCATTGGTGTCGAACACCCCGCCGTTGGCCACGATCACGGAGTGGATGACGACCGGATCGGCGTCGTAGGCGGCTTGGGCTACAATGGCCGCCGTCAATCCCGCGCGACTGGGATCATGCGGCGGAGCGTCGCCCATCTGGATGATCTGCTTGTTAACATTGTTTCTCCAGCCGCCAATCGTCTTGGAGTCAATTGCCCGCATGAGCGCCTCTAAGACGGCTTCCGGAATATCGCCGCCGGCCGCAACGCTCAGACTGTTGATGCTGCCGATGACGGCTTCACGGTTGGGGGTGAATGGAAAATCAACGAACATGGGCGGCTGCGGCCCGGTGGTCCCTTCTTCCGGCCAGTCGCGGTACCCGACGATCGCAATCCTGAAATCCTTGGTTCGCTCGGCCAGCTTGGCGATAATGTTGACGGCGGAAACTTTGACTTGATCAATGTCGTCCGACATGCTCGCGGTAAGGTCAATGCAGAAAACCAGGTCCACCGGACCGATGGGCAGTCCTTGTTCAGAAATCGCATATTGCAGATCGGGAACATCTTTGTAATATCCGATGGCCTCCACGATCAGGCGGCACCGCGCCGGATCCTTGACCTTGATCTTCCAGCTGGTTGGATTGGACGTGCTTTTGGGCGGTATGTCCCCCACGCTGTTTGTCGCATCGCCATCAATAATCTCTCCGTTCTGCACGGTAAGCCGGACGGAAACCGCTCCGGCCGCATGGGTGGACTCGACGTTTTCCACCCGGGCGGTGACTACATAGATGTTGGCCGCTCCGGGGTCGCTCGTGATATCCGCCTGGGGGCGCATGGCGCTGAAGCTTGCTCTCCAGATGGTGGCCACATTTTCGATCGACTGCTTTAACGCGGCCTGGACGTTGCAGTTGCTCAGGGTCGTGAAGTTGTCCCGGGTGGTTATCGCCGCTGTCACGGCCAACGCATATGCGTTCGATCCGTAGTCTTCGGCGTATTTGTCAAATGACGGGGTAGCGGAATTTTTCCAGTCACTGTTGTACGTGCCCTTGTAATCGGCATCATTGCGGGTCGCATCGGGTTTGGGGTTCTCCGTTTCCCACCAGGCATGCGTGTTGGGCCACTGGTCGTAGTACCAAGGGTCAAAGTAGTCCACGGTCGTGGAGTTGGACACGGCGGCGCGGAACGCCAGCACCGCGTTCATCCAGTTTTGAGTCAGACCAGCCGGGCCGACGATGTTTTCAGGAAGCCTCAGTTCTCCGCCTGTTTTTTGCGCTTCGTCAAATATCTTGTCGATCCCGGCTTTGTCGATCCCGAACATATGAACCGGGGTGGACATATCCGCCATGAAGTGGGCGGCCCAATCGCCTGCCTTCGCATTAGCCCGCCTGCTCTTGACAAATGTTATGGCCCGGTTCCGGATCTCGTCCGGGCCCTTACCGGCCTGGTTCTGGGGGAGGCGGGGGTTGTACCAGTGCCAGGAGTATTGAGAATTACCGTCAACATCCGGGCTGTTGCCGCTGATATTTAAACTTGGGGGGAACCCCCATACGGTTTCCACGGACATGCCCTCGGACTCCAGTATCGCGTCCAGCGTGGGAAGAAACCCTTCGCTGAAAGCCTTGTCAGCCACGACGCGGTCATATGCTCTTGATTCTATAAATTGGTGCGTCGCGTGCGGGTTGCTGTTGCCTACTTCAGAGGAATCGGTGCTGCTAATCGTTGACCCCCACGCGAACAACAAGTTGGGTCGCAAAGCAACTCCGACAATGAGCGCCGCGATCCAGAGCCAATCCCATCGTCCGGAGCAACCGATATCCCTGCGTGAGCGCAGGCCGTCATGGGGGGCAACCCATGGTCTGCTAACGGCTTGCGCGTGAGCCGGCATTGTTTGCCATGATTTCATAGTTCAACACATGAAGGAAAAATGGTGACTATTCAGGTTGTCCAACTTTGAAGTGCGGTAGCCCGCGCTACCGTTTTTCCCGAACTCCATATGGTTTTCGCCATCCGTCAGATGATGACCACGAAGCGGTTGTTGTCAATATCAATTTGTACGAAAATGTGACACCTCATTATAGGGGGGTGTAGCGGCGGTTCGACAGAACCGCGGATTGCCGTTCTGTCGAACCGCCGCTACAATTAAAGCCCTCTGTCAAAATCGGTTGCGCCACATTCCCCCTGAAACTGAGGGATTACACGAAAACGCAAAAAAAATGATGAAAATAACGACTTGACATTCGAGTGGTTGAATGGCGAAATATACACCAGCTTGACAGGTGGAGTCCGGTAACAAGTAATGGGAGGAGTTAGTCATGAAACGGATATTAATCGGAGCAGTAGCCGTGCTGATGTTGGCGGGAACGCAAGCCTCGACGCAGGAGAAGAAAGAGGAAACGAAGAACGTCAACGTGGACGTCACGGTCGGGCAGAAGCCCGGGACCAAGGACAGCGTGACGGTGATCCGGCCCGGTCCGGGCGGTGAGACGCAAATCCTGTCCACGGAGACCGTGAAAGGCGAGAAGCAGAAGACCGACCAGCCCGCAACGCCGCTGGCGGTAGCGGATGATACCCCGCGCAAGGCCCGGGTGATCGTGGTTCCGGCGGTGTTCGCCCGGGAACAGCGCCGCAAGATTGACCGCGAACTGAACGAGCGCTTCGGCATCACCGATCCCGGCATTATCGAAAATCCGGGCTACACCACCTACCTGGTGGATGCCCTGGTGAATGCGCGTAAATTTGACGTCCTGGAGCGCGAGGACCTCCGGTCAATCATCAAGGAAATAGATTTCGGCGAATCCGAATATGCGGATATCAACAAGGTGGTCAGGCTTGGGCAGATGTCGGGCGCGGATTATGTCGTGCTCCCAGTCATTACCACCCTGGTGGTTGACAAGCGCCGTGAGCAGGTGCCATATGTGGGGCAGAGCCAGGAAAAAGTCCGCGCCTATTTCCGGACCGTCGTCCGCACCGTGGATGTGAAATCGAGCAAGATCATAGCATCGTATCCCAACGAAGTCGAGCGCACGACCCGGATCCGGGAACGGGACACGCCCGCCGTGGTGGTGGCGGACGCGATCAGCGGCATGTACAAGGATGCGGCCATCAAAGAGGCGGCGAGCATCGTGGATGTGGCCTATCCGATCAAAATCGTGTCGATTGACGGCGATAACGTGATCATTAATCGCGGGCGTGGCGCCATCGTCCATGATGAAGTCTTAAAGGTGTATAGCGCCGGCGAAATCATGATCGATCCGGATACCAAGGATAACTTGGGTTACAACGAGGCGTATATCGGCTCGATCAAGGTGACTGAGGTTAATGAAAAGATTTCCAAGGGGGTCGTGGTCGATCGCAAGGGCGAGATCAAGAAGCTGGCCATCTGCCGGCGTGACAAAGCGCCCAGCACGAAGCCTGATCCGGCCGCGCAACAGCCCGCGCCCAAGATCGATTAGCCATTCAACAATCGGCGGGCAAGGTACTGCCGGGGCCCTATCTGAAAAAAAACAGTTGCCGCCGCTAGCGGCCTAAGTGAAGGGGAAATGGCGATATGAATACGTATAGTCTCATCCTCGGCATGCTCTTGATTGGAGCCGTCTTGACGACCGGATGTCGGACTCCTTCGGCTGGAGTTACGGTGGAGAGCTATCCGCACAACAAGATATCGGTCAACTCCAAGCTGTTTGGCGGCTGGATGACGGTCACGGAGATTTCCGCGGCCAAGAAGAACGATTTGCTTCAGGCGCAGATCACGGCCCAAAACACGGCTACCCGCGATTGCCAGTTTGAGTATCGCTTCCGCTGGCTGGACAAGAACGGCATGGAGGTTTCCACGCCCATGGTTACCTGGGTGCAGGTCAGCGTGAGCGCCAAGGAAAAAGCCCTGATGCGGGGCATTGCGCCGAACAAGGAGGTCGAGGATTTTGACTTCATCGTTCGTTTTCTGCGGACAAGCGCGCGCTGGTAGCGGGTAACTATTTACAAGGTGGATAGGCTGTAGGCTGTTAGCCTGTAGAAAGGGCGAAGCCTCAGGCTGAGCCGTGAAACAACTGAAGGAATAAAGTGTATGAAAATTGGCTATGTAATGATCGCTGGCATGTTGTTGGCTTGTCTGGCGCTGACCGGATGCTTCACGCCGCCGAGCCAGGGGTATGTGCCGCCGGAGGAAATGGGCATGATGACCGTCGGCCTGGACGATCACGATTACGATCTTGCGGTGCGCGATATTGCCCGTAAATTGTTCGAAAAGGGGTTACCCAAGGGCTACGTGGTTGCGCTTGGCCCGGTAGATACCCGCGAATGCCCGTATGACGTGCGCGTGCGCCAGTTGCAGAAATCGCTCCAGGTTGTGCTGAACGACGAGGGCACGCTGAAATTCATGGCGGCGATTGACGTCATGGGCGCGGGCGGCGATGCCGGCACGGAGATTTACCGCCTGATTGAATACAACTGGCTGAATCAGAACCCGATTGACGCTGAGGATCTGCAGAAATTCGGCAAACTGGCCAAGGTCAACGGAATTCTCTTCGGTCGTGTTTCCAGTCTGGAGCGGGAAATGTCCCGCGGCCGGAAGGAGGTCACTTACCGGTTTGTGTGGGAGCTGGCCAACACGGAAACCGGAATAGTGGATATTTCCCATGAATATAAAATCAGAAAAAACACGAGCGCTGTGCGCTAGATTCCTTGAAACAAGGAATCTAATACACGTCAGATTGCCCCGGATGCAAGGCGTCGCGGCGATCGCCGTCCTGGCTGGCCTGGCTTTGCTGGCCAGCTGTCGCTCGCATACGGTTCACAACAAGCCGCCCTGGATTGGTCAGCCCAAGGGCAACGACAGCGTATATGTGTATGCGGTGGGGAACGCGCTCAACCGGGCTTCGGCCGCCGCCGCTCGCGAAGCGGCGCATCAGGATGCGCTCCGTCAATTGGCCGCCCAGGTCTCGCCGGATACCAAATCGGCCCGGCTCCGCGGCGTCGAGATCCTGCCCGGTTGTGTTTATTATGACGAGCATGACGATCGTTTCGATTGCTGGGTCCAGGTCAGCTGGCCGGTGGCGGAGAAGAACAAATTGATCGGACAGTCTGACCGCCGCCCTGATTTCCGGCCATGATCCTTATGGCTCCAGACCGGGCCGGTAATCCTAAAATAGGCAGTTCATATGCTCCGCAATTAAGCCTATCTTTTGTTCAATGCGTTTTGTCAAGGATAAGCATCAATTCTGACGCGGCCGAACCGCCGCATTTTGGACCATTCGAATACCCAATATCCAACAAGGAATGTCCAATTTCCAAATGAATGTCCCCCGTATTCAGGGCTGGGCGTCGGTGGCCCTGGCTTGTTGCCTGGCCTTGGCATCCTGCAAAAGCCCGCCGCCATCCAATCAGCCCCGCTGGATCAGCGAGCCAAAAAGCGATGACAGCCTGTATCTCTATCGGGTTGGTCATGCCGCGAAACAGCCATCAGCCGATGCCGCACGCGAAGCCGCCTTCCAGAATGCCGTCAACCAGATTGTCCGGCTGTTCAATATTCCGGCGGCCGACGGGGCAACGCCGGCCATCAACAGCTTCATTGCCGGCAAGGTTGAAATCGTGCCCGGCTGTGTCTGGATTGAGAAGAATGCGGCCCGAACCGAGGGCTGGGTCCAGGTCAGTTGGCCGCTGGTTGAAAAACAGCGGATGTTGAAACGCATCGCGCTGGGTGAGGAACTGACCCGCCAGTGGGCTGCAGCCCAGGAAGTCCTGCGCAAGGGCCAGGCCGAAAAGGCCAAAGGCTTGCTTGCGGATATTCTCAAACAGAAGGATCAAGCCTTGTTTCTGCCGTTCGAACCGGATGCCGTGAAGTTGATGCTTGGGGATATCAACCGGGAACAGCGCGAAGTGGTGGAAGCGCGGGCATGCTATGAGGGCGTGATGAACACGTCTACCTCCGCCGCCTTCCGCAAAGCCGCTTTGGAAAAAGTGCGGCTTCTGCCTGACCCGCCCCGTTTCTGGCCGATGCGCGATCGGTGGGCCGGTCAAAAAATTGCGTTGCTCTGCGCGATCCGGGAAGGCGGGGAATGCCGCCGGTTTATGGATTTGACCAATTTGCTTACCAAGGACTGCGGCGAGGCCCGCTTGGTCAGCATGGATCTTGCCGGCGCGCTGGAGGCAGGGGCCCTGGCCGCTTTTTTCGACAAGATGGATTTCGTTGCGGTGCGGGAGGCGGCAGGGAAGGGTGCGTCCGGTTTGATTTTGGGTGTGCTTTACGATATCGATCCCGCCAAGCGGGGGAAGACGACCGACACCCTGGGCGTCAAGTCGCCGTCGCTGGATGCCGTGGTGCGATTTTTTGTCGTGGGCGTGAGCGATGGCAAGCTTGTCTATAACGGCCAATTCCGGGAAATCGCCGGCGCCAACCCGGAGCCGCGCCTGGCCGATCATGCCGCCGCCATTCTCGTCACGAAATACCTGGTGCCAGGATGTCCGGTCGTGCCTGCCGCTGTGCCGGCGGCGGTGGAAGCGGCCCAAGCGCCCGGTGACCAGCCGTCGGATTAAGGCGCGACCGCAAAATCAAAGCTGTTCCTAACCTTCCTGAAATAAACTGGACCGATAGCAGGGCTGCCGCTTGAGGCGTGCCGCAATATGACGGCCACGGTTGGTCGAGTTTCGGCACTATAAATAGATGCCGGAACCCAGCCAGAGCGAATCATCAACCTTGACAACGTAACCGAGCTTACGGCCTTCCTTGCCGGTGGCTGGGTCGGTCCATCCGTACTCGACAAACCCCTTGCCGTCCCTAACGACGGTGTCGCGCAGTTGTTGGATGACCAGCAAGCCATGGTTGTCCTTCTTTTCGGTCAGATCTCGACCGACAAGATCGGGCGTGTAACCATGCGCCAGGCACACACACTTGAAGTCGTAGGCGTAAATGTAGAGCTCGCCCTTTTCGCGCACGAATTTTCCCTTACGGTTGGAAAACTCCTTCAGGGCCGCTTCCCGTCCGACTTTCTTGACGTAGGCGGCGGCTTCTTCGACGAACTTGACCATCTGTTCCCTTATGATAGTCGGCGCCGCCGTTGTTTCCCTGGGCGCTTGAGGTTGGTCCGCCTGTTCGCCGGCCAGTGCCAAGGTCACTGATGCTAAGAATGCTGCCACGATAGAGTAGCGAATAACAACCCCCTTTAGGATTAGAAACCAGCCGCCACCACGCGGAATCCCAGATTGTCGCTGGTGTAGCCGCTCCGGTGGTCGTCGCTGTATTGAAGCGCGAAGTGCGATGCGCGATCATCGTAGGATCCGCCTTTGACGAGATATTGCTTGCCCCAGGATTGAATCTGGTTGTCGCACCATTCCCAGACATTCCCGTGCATGTCGTAAAGTCCCCAGCGGTTTGGCTTTTTTTCGCCCACCGGATGAGTGGTGTCGCTGCTGTTGTTGGCATACCAGGCGGCCTGAGCCAAGTTCAGGACACCATCGCCCGTATTATACTCGGTTGTCGCCCCCGCCCAGCAGGCATAGTCCCATTCCGTGGCGACCGGCAGGCGCACTTTGAGCGGCAAGGCTCCGACCGGCAGGTTTTCCGCGTTGCAGATGGCCTCTAATTTCCGACAGAACTTGTAGACGTCGTTAAAGCTGACGTTATCTACCGGATGCTTCGGACCTTTGAAATTGGAAGGATTGTTTCCCATGAGGGAAGTCCATTGTTCCTGAGTGACTTCATATTTGCCCAGCCAGAAGCCCTGCATGGGAATAATTCGCCGCGCCGAGCGGCTTCCAGCCTTGAGTACTGCCAGGTTTCCGTCCGGAATCCAGACGAGTTCCAATCGGATGCCTTGTCCCAAGCTAATGGATAAGGGCTGGCCCGATTGGGCGGCGGCCGATTTTCCGGCGCCCGTTGCGGCGCCATTAGTTTTGGCCGTTGCCACGGAGGAGAGGACGTCCGCATTCACCGGTAGGCCGAGGATTTGGCGGGCGTTGTTTACGGCGGCGACTCGCAGGAGATCCTCGATCCGGCCTTCATGGTCCGTGGTGGCGGTGGCCTTAACATAGCCGCTTTCCACGCTGACCAGCCGGCTGTTGATGGTGAACAGGTTTCCCATCTTGCCGACACTGCCGATGACGATGTGTTGGGCGGCGAGGATTTTTCCGGCCTCAATGGCGCCGGAGGTGTCCGTGGCGATCAGCGCCATCTGATTCTCTTTCAAGACTTTCTCCGCTTGGTCGCGTTCGATCATGCGATATTTATCGCTGCTGCCGATTTCGCTGAAAATCCTTTCGGAAACCAGGCGCGCTTGCCCCTCGTTAACGCCGCTCAGCGCTTGAAAGGTCATCACCGCGCAGGTGGGGTTATCGGCCGCCCAGGCAGAGAGGGCAACCGCCAATATGGTTGGGACAAGCAACCAACACAAATGTTGAACAATCGTTTTGTTCATAACCGTAGAGCAGCTAAACTTGGTAAGCCTTGTTATCAAAATATGAATATGTTAGACGCGGCATGACGGTTTTTCAATGATTATTTGACGTGACAGTTATCGGACGGGTCAATATATTAGTACCTGATCCATCAGGTGCTGCGAGAAATAACAAGAAAATCAACCTGTAGGCCGCCATACCTGCCCGCAATGGCTATTCGTCGGCTGACGGATTGCAGGCGGGATATGGCGGCTCTTGGTGCCCGCATGCTATGCGGGCCTACAGACGCAGCTTTGGGTTGCGGGCATAGCCCGCGTTAGCAAGAGTGAACGATGGAGAGATTTGGCAATTGAGCGATTGCTTACTGAACGGGAGTTAATCATTCAATCACTCATTCATGAAGTCGCTTAATATTGGAGGAGGTGGAGGATGTGTGGAATTCCTAAGTTGATTGGCGTTGGATTGATGGGGATGGTGTTACTGGCGTTGGTTGGTTGCGCCCATTTTCCGGGCGGGATTGCGGCCTCGAGTACCCCGTTGGAAGGCCGGAAATACACTGTGTTGGGGCGTACCGAGGGATCGGACAACTATGTCACGCTACTCTGCATTATCCCGATGACCAGTGCCAACACGATTCGCCGCGCCATGGATCGGGCCTGTGTCAAGGCGGGGGGCGATGCCCTGATCGATGTCACCGTAGAGTGCCATGCCGAATACTGGATCCTGTTCGGATTGCAGGTGACCACCGTGGAAGGCACCGCGATCCGGTTCAATAAATAATAATACTCAAAGCATCAAGGTTAACATGAAAACAATCAACCCGTCTGTTTTTGCAGTGTTCGCCGCGACGATGTTTTGCTGGGCGATGGTTAGCAATGGCGTGGAGCTAGGCCGGCAGAGCGCGCAGAATTATGACAAGAAACGCAATCCCTCGTCCGCCTCGACCGGGTTCCAGCTGGCGATCTTTAACCCGGTCCAGTTGTTCTCCGAGCCGTGCGATGTGTACGGCATGCGGTTGAATCTGCCGTATGGTAAAAATACCGCACTCTACGGATTGGACCTGGGCGTGGTTAACCAGTTGACGGATGAACTGCGCGGTGTTCAGATCGGGCTGGGCAACTTATCCGGCCCGATGTATGGCATGCAATTGGCCGGAGCCAACGTTGCGTTTGGTGAAATGGTAGGTTGGCAGGTAGGCGGGCTGAATGCGGCGAAAACCGTCGCGGCGGGATTACAAACCGGATTGATTAATATCGGCGCCGAATATGACGGTCTGCAAATTGGCGGCTTCAACTTTGCTGATGCTTATTCCGGCGTGCAACTTGGGGTTGTCAACGTCTGCAACACCCTGACCGGCGTCCAGGTCGGAGCGTTGAATTTCATTCTCAAGGGTCAGTACCTGCTCTTCTGTCCGGTCGTGAACGTCAGCTTCTGAAGGAAAAACACTCGGGACAAAAACTATTACCACGTCTAAAGTGTCAACAGATTTTGCGGGAGTAATTCAGTGGTAGAATGCCAGCTTCCCAAGCTGGACGTCGCGGGTTCGAGCCCCGTCTCCCGCTCCAGATTTTCATATGATTACCGTTTACGTCATCCAAAGCATTCGAACCGGAAAAACGGTACGTTGGGATTACCAACGATCGCGACCGCCGTTTAGCTGAACATCGGGCCCGGGCATCCAAGGCATCCTTATCCTTATGAGTATTTCAAAGTCCAAAGTCGCGGTTCTCCGGACGTCGCCGGCGACGGTGCTGGCGGATTATCACCGGTTGATGAACCTGGCCGGCTACCGGGACGTCGTGCCTCAAGACCGGGATATCGCGCTCAAGATCAATATCAGCTGGCATTTCTTTTTTCCCGCCAGTTCCACGGTTCCCTGGCAGTTGGATGGTGTTATTCGCGCGCTGAAGCGCGACGGGTACGATCCGGCCCGGATTCACGGATGTCACAATCGGACCGTGGTCATTGACTCCCGTCTGGGAGAACGGCAGAACAAACAGATCAATGTTGTCCAGGCGCATGGCCTGCAGAACGTTCATCTCTATGAACCGGATATTGAATGGATTCACATCCGCGACGCCGTCGGCGACCTGGCTGACCGGTTTCTGTGTCTGAACCGGGTGTACCCGGATGGGTTTCTGATCCCGCGCCGGTTCATCGGCGAATCCATCATTCATCTGCCGACCGTCAAGACCCATGTTTTCACGACGACCACCGGCGCCATGAAGAATGCGTTCGGCGGCTTGCTCAACGAGCGGCGGCACTGGACCCATCCCGTGATCCACGAGACACTGGTGGACCTCCTGATGATTCAGAAGCGCATCCATTCCGGTGTGTTTGCCGTTATGGACGGCACGTTTGCCGGCGACGGGCCGGGGCCTCGCTGTATGCTCCCCTATGTCAAGAACGTCATCCTGGCTTCAGCGGACCAGGTGGCCATCGACGCTGTGGCCGCCAGGCTGATGGGATTTGATCCGATGCGCGATGTCAAATATATCCGTCTGGCTCATGAACGGGGGCTGGGTTGTGGCGATCCCCGCGAGATCGAGATTGTCGGCGACCGGGACGCTGCGCAAGAGAACTGGCATTTTGTCGGGCCGTTCCGGAAAATGACCTTCGCCAGTCGGATGCAGCACCAGATTTACTGGGGGCCGCTCAAGAAACCTTTGGAATGGTCCCTGAAAACCGTCCTGGCGCCGTGGGCCTACATTGCCAGCGTGCTTTATCACGATTTCTTCTGGTATCCGACGCATCAGGATCGGCTGAAACAAGCCCTGGCCAGCGATTGGGGACGGCTATTTCACAACTGGGAATCCCTGGCGCTTTCACCGGATGACCTGGCGACGCCGGGATGGTCGGATGTCGGCCAGTCGGCGGCGGAAGTTGCTCCCGGTCATAAACAGGAAAGCCAGCATCATTTTGCCCAGGCGATGAAGATCCTCGGGGAATGCATCCGCGAAGCGCCGGAGTTTTCGGCGCGCCGGCGCCATACCGTGAAGGCGCCGATACCAGCTGATGATAATCGCGCTCCGCGCGGGCGGGGGGAGTGAATTAACGGTAAGGAATTTCAAAGTTTTTCTCTCCCGATGAAAGGCGCAAATGTTGCGTTGGCTTAAAGAATCGTCGCACTGAGGCGGCTCCCGAGTTGCGAATCGTAGATTGAAAGATTCTCTGTTATGCAAAGCTTATCTAAAGAAACATTGTTATGTAGGGGCTGAGCTTGCTCAGTCCGCGTTTGACGGGTTCAGCAAGCTGAACCCCTACATGGACACGGAATTTTGCCCGATAGGACGATAAGTTCAAATCGAAACGCCAATGAATCACCCCTTGCCCATGACGCGTCGGGAGATGGAGGTGCGGGGTTGGTCCGACTGCGATATCGTGTTGGTCACGGGCGACGCCTATGTGGATCATCCCAGCTTTGGCGCCGCCCTGGTGGGGCGCCGGCTCGAACACCTGGGTTATCGCGTGGGGATCATCGCCCAGCCGGACGTGCGCCGCGTCGAGGCATTTCGTGTCCTGGGGCGTCCGAATCTCTTTTGGGGTATCACGGCCGGCAACCTGGACAGCGAACTGGCCTGCCTGACCGTCATGCGCAAGTTGCGTCGCGACGATGCCTATTCGCCCGACGGTCGGGCTGGCCTGCGTCCCCGCAACGCCTGCATTGCTTATACCGCCTGCGCTCGCCATGCCTTCAAGGGGGTGCCGGTTGTCCTGGGCGGCATCGAGGCATCCTTGCGCCGCTTTGCCTATTACGACTACTGGACCGACCGTGTCCGTCGCTCCATACTATTCGATACCAAGGCGGATATCCTGGTGTATGGGATGGGCGAACGCGCGATTGCCGAGTTGGCCTCCCGCCTGAAGGAAGGGCGGCCTTGGAACGATATTCCAGGTACGGCTGTCGTTACCGGATCGCGGGAGTGCCTGAAGGATGTCGGGGAACTCCCATCGTATGAAGAGGTGTCCAATCCGTCGGAAAAAGGACGTCAGGCCTTCATGCGCATGGCGTTGATGATCGAGCGGGAGACGAATTCCCGGCAGGGCCGATGCCTGGTTCAGCGCCATGGCGATCGCCGGCTGATCGTTTATCCGCCGGCCATGCCCCTGGTCCCCGGGGAAATGGATGCTGTTTACGATCTGCCGTTTACGCGGCGTCCGCATCCGGCGTATGGCCGGGCCCGGATTCCGGCCTTCGATATGATCAGGGATTCCATTACCACTCATCGGGGCTGTTTCGGCGGATGTTCCTTCTGCGCCATCGCCGCGCATCAGGGCGCCGTGATCAGTTCGCGGACCGAGCCCAACATTGTGCGCGAGGTGGAGCGCCTGGTTCGCGATCCGGGTTTCGGCGGAACCATCAGCGATCTCGGCGGTCCTACCGCCAATATGTATGGCATGGTGTGCCGGTTGGGACGCGCGGGGTGCGTTGGCCGAACCTGTCTTTTTCCGGAACGTTGCCGTAATTTGAATGCGGACACTGCGCCCATGCGCCGCCTGCTCAAGGCGGTTCGGTCGGTCAAAGGCGTCAGGCATGTTTTCATTTCCAGCGGGGTTCGCTACGACCTGGCGCTGGCCGAGCCGGACGGAGACTGGCTTCGGGATCTGGCGGCGCGCCACGTTGGCGGCCGCTTGAAAATTGCGCCGGAGCATGTTGCCGACAATGTTTTGCGGCTCATGCGCAAGCCGTCTATGAGCCGCTATCGTCAATTTAAGCAACGCTTCCAGGAATTGTCGCGGCGGGCAGGAAAAAATCACAAGGTTGTTGAATATTTCATCAGCGGCCATCCCGGATGCACGCTCGGCGACATGGTGGATCTGGCGCTGTATCTGCGCCAGGAAAGGATTCAACCGGAACAGGTTCAGGATTATTATCCCGCGCCCCTGACGCCGGCGGCTGCCATGTATTATACGGGACTGGATCCCCAAACGATGAAGCCCATTTTCGTGGCACGCTCGGATCGCGATAAGGCGGACCAGCGAGCGGTGCTCCTGTGTCATTTGCCGGTCTTCCAGCGCAAGGCGCGGGCGGCGTTGCGGGCCGCCGGCAGATCCGACCTGATCGGGTCAGGACCGCAATGCCTGGTGCCATGATATGAAATGCGGAGAGAGTTGTGACAGGATTAACAGGATTTACAGGATGTCTGATCATGGAATATAAGGAGCTGACGTAAAATATTATCGGTTGCGCCATTAAAGTGCGGGGGGGTTCTGGAATCAGTTTGGAAATCAAACGTAAGTCCCATACCTATCGTCCAAAATCGTCTTAAAATCCTGTAAATCCTGTCAAAATAACTCAAATATCCGGCTAACATTTGATTGTGGAATCAGATAACATGTTACCATGAATCAGAAAGAAGCCCAACGGCGGGTCAATGCCCTGCGCGAGACCTTGGAACGGCATAACCATCTCTATTATGTCGCCAACACGCCGGAAATCCCGGATCGCGAATACGATCGGTTATATCAGGAGCTCGAAAAACTGGAAGCGCAGTATCCGGAGCTGGTGATGCCGGACTCGCCGACGCGGCGCGTCGGCGGCGCGCCGCTTGAGGAATTCCGCCAGGTCCGGCACCGGGTTCCCATGATGAGCCTGGCGAATACATACAGCCGGGAAGAATTGACGGCGTTTGATGAGCGAATCCGGAAAATCCTGTCCGGTGCATCATTCACCTATGTATTGGAACCCAAGATTGACGGCGTGGCCATTTCCCTGCGCTACGAGCAGGGCCGGCTGGTCTGCGGGAGCACCCGCGGCGACGGCCGGGTGGGGGACAACATCACAGAGAATCTGCGCACCATCCGTTCCATTCCCCTTCGCCTGAGAACGGAAAAAGCGCCTCCGGCCGTATTGGAAGTTCGGGGCGAAGTCTTCATGACCCGGGAAGGATTTATCGCTATTAACCGCGAACGGGAAGAGGCCGGACAGGAAACCTTCGCCAATCCCCGCAACGCCGCCGCCGGTTCGCTGAAACAGCTGGATTCCCGCGTCGTCGCCCGCCGCCCACTGGATGTGATCCTGTATGGCGTTGGCGAGATGGACGGCATTGAATTCAAGACGCATTGCGAGTTGATCGCCGCCTTGCGCGCG
Source organism: Verrucomicrobiota bacterium (assembly GCA_018898455.1). Lineage (GTDB taxonomy): Bacteria > Verrucomicrobiota > Kiritimatiellia > JAAZAB01 > JAAZAB01 > JAHIJO01. The sequence goes on from JAHIJO010000024.1 coordinate 16,082, forward strand.
TTCGGCCTGAAAATACCGCCCCGCTCCTGGACCTGCAAATCCATGCCGGAGGCGCTCGGCGCCCTGGATGAACTGAAAGGCATGCGCCACGACTTTCCCTTCGACATGGACGGCGGCGTGATTAAAGTCAACGAGCGCTCGCTGTATGACGTGCTGGGCGCGACCGCCAAGAGTCCCCGCTGGGCCGTGGCCTTCAAATACGAGCCGGAGCGCGCGGAAACCCGACTCAACGCCATTACCGTCCAGGTGGGTCGGACCGGGGTCCTGACGCCCGTTGCGGAACTGGAAGCGGTTTTTCTGGCCGGCTCGACCATTAACCGGGCCACATTGCATAATGTGGATGAAATCCAGCGCAAGGATATCCGGATCGGCGACCGGGTCTACCTGGAAAAGGCGGGGGACGTGATTCCAGCGGTGGTGGGGGTCAATATCGCGACGCGGACCGGCAAGGAGCGCGTGTTCGGCATGCCGTCCCAATGTCCCGTCTGCGGCCAGGAGGTGACCCGCCAGGAAGGCGAAGTGGCGTACCGGTGCGAAAACCTCCAGTGCCCGGCCCAGCTCAAGCGGTGGTTGCGTCATTTTGCTGCGCGTGGCGCAATGGATATCGAGGGGCTCGGTGAAGCCTTGATTGATAAACTCGTTGATCAAAAGCTGGTGGCCGATCCGGCCGAACTCTACTCTTTGAACTTGGAACAGCTTAGCGGTCCGAAGGGCAAGAAGAAGAAATCGGCTCAGAACCTTCTTGATGGAATCGAGGCCAGCAAGCACCGGGATTTCTGGCGCGCGATTTTTGCGCTTGGCATTCGGCAGGTCGGCGCCAAGATGGCCCAGACGCTGGAACAGCATTTTGAAACGCTGGATCAGATCATGGCGGCCGACGTCGAACGGTTCCAGCAAATCCGTGACCTGGGGCCCGTGGCGGCGCAGAGCCTGGTGGATTATTTTAAGAATTCCCTCAGTCGGACGCTGGTCAAGCGTCTGAAGGATGCGGGTGTTAATTTCAAGCGGCGACCGGCGGAATCCGGCGCCGTGACAACGCAGATTGGCAAGACGTATGTGCTGACCGGAACATTGTCAAAATTCACCCGGGAGCAGGCGGAGCAGGAAATCAGGCGCCGAGGCGGGAACATCACCTCCAGCGTGTCGAAAAAGACTTCCTATGTCGTCGCCGGAGTGGAGCCGGGGTCTAAACTGGACAAAGCCCGTTCCCTTGGCGTCAAGGTCCTTGACGAAGCTGCCTTCCTGAAGATGCTGGAAATGTAGTTGCCTATGGGTTACACTTAAACAGGAGGAGATATGATCCCTAACGGCATAACGACAGGCAGTTCAGATTTTAAAGATCGGAAAACAGGATTGATCGTCTTCGGAATCCTCGAAATTCTTTTCGGCGTGGTCTGTTCGTTTATGATCCCGCTCATGCTCCTTGGCATGCTGGCATCGGCCAGCATGAGCAGGAGTTCGGTTCCACCCCCGACTATGAGCACGATGATTCCGGGACTGTTGTTCTATGCCCTGCTGGCGGTTGGGTTCATCTGGATGGGGATTGGGTCCATTAAGGCCCGGCGCTGGGCCAGAGCACTCTTACTGGTTACCTCGTGGATCTGGCTCATCAGCGGGATTACCGGCCTGGTTTTTATGCTGATGTTTTTGCCTGACATGTACGACCAAATGGGCAGGAGCGGCCAGATGTCCCAGGTGTTAATTACCGTAATCAAGTGCATGACGATCGTGTTCATGGTGGTCTTCTATGTGATCATACCGGGTATACTGGTTCTCTTCTACGGAAGCCGGCACGTCAAGGCAACCTGTGAGCGGTGTGATCTTCAAGTGCGTTGGACCGATCAGTGCCCGCTGCCGGTTCTGGCGGTAAGTCTCCTGTCTGGATTCGGGGCGGCTTTTATGCCGGCCATGGGGTTATACGGGTGGGCGATCCCCTTCTTCGGGGTTATCCTGGATGGAACAGCCGGTGCGATGGTCGCGCTCGTCAGCATGCTGGTGCTGGGGGCTGTAGCCTGGGGTATTTATCGATTGAGCATCAAGGCGTGGTGGGGTGCGGTCGTGATTACCGTGGCCTGGAACGTATCCGCAGGCATAACCTTTTCACGCGTGAGTTTGATGGAGTTCTACGAAAGGATGCGCTTTTCTGCCCAGGATTTGGAAATGATGGAACAGTTCACTTTGCCGGGGACATCCTCGATGGTTCTGTTACCCCCCGTTTCTGAGATCGTGACACCAGAGCACGGAATAATTACACTACATGGTTGACGTGTGTGTTCCCCCGGTTGGCGGAGGTCGCCCGGAGGGCGACCGGAGCCGGCCGGGGGAACA
>JAHIJO010000231.1 GCA_018898455.1 Verrucomicrobiota bacterium
CGAAAAGACGTCGCGTTGGGCGGATAACCCAATGGGTTATCCGCTCAACGCAAGTGGTTAACCCCTTGTAACCCCGCATTAATGCGGGGTTACGACGGCCCGGAGGGTGAAAATTGCACGCCTCCGTGCAATTTTCAGGTGATAATAAGGTCCCTTGTGAACACCGAAATGGAGATGAGCCGGATATCTGCCATTTTCTTCGCTCTTGTCTTTGCCAATACAGCCAATAACTTGTCCCTGCACTACATTGTCGCCCACTTTTACTTTTCGGTCATTCCCAAGATGTACATAGAATGAACACGCGTATTCAAGATCGTCTTGGGGACGGTCGAATTTGTGCTCGATCACAATAACATTGCCAAGATACCAGTGCACGTGGCCTCATAGAATCAGTCCATGTGGGGCTGAAATCCGAATACATTACTTCGCCATCGGCAATACTTCGCACCGCAGTTCTGGCCGGCAACCAAACATCCTCGGCAAGATGATGCAAGTATCCAACGGTGGCGGAGTCGGGACAAGCGCATATCGGCGGCATAATGGACGGCGGGGAGTATCCATATATCCGGATTGTCAACATTGTGGGTTGACTGGCATACCCGACCATGTATATTAACAAATTTAACATGCATATTGGGATTAGCTTGCCATGTATAATGAAAACGTAATTGGGTCCGAATCTCGTTCCGGGAATCATTCCTTCCTGATAATCGGCCTGATTCTAATCGGGCTGGCTTATGGGGTTATGCTGTTTTATCGCGGGCTGTTGGATCCGGATGAAGGACGCTACTCGGAAATTCCCCGGGAAATGGTGGTTACTGGGCATTGGGATGAAATGCGCATGCTCGGGTATCGCTACTATGAAAAACCGCCCTTGGCGTATTGGATGGTTGCGCCGGCTATTGCCGTGTTCGGCGCCCGCGATTGGGCGGTGCGGATTCCACTGCTGATCAATATCCTTCTGATGGTCGCTTTGTTTTACGCTCTGATTCGTCCGCACTGGCCGGAGGGTGGGGGACGCAAGTCCCTGATGGTCATGGTATCGCTGGCGGGCTTTTTCGTCGGCTTTTGCCTGGTGATGACGGACGGTTTCCTGGTATTCTGGTTCAGTCTGACATGTATTTCCCTCTTCCGGGCCTTTCAGCGCGATGCCACCGCCGCCCGGAAGCTGACCTTCATTCTGCTGGCTACGGTGGCCGCCGGGCTGGGATTTCTTACCAAGGGGGCGGCGGCCGTTGTTCTTCCGGCCCTGATTATGGGGTTGTGGCTTCTCTGGGAAAAGCGCTGGCGCGCCTTGCTAACCCCCGCCTTGCTTCTGGCCGGGATCGTGTTCCTGGCGCTGTTGGTGCCGGGCCTGATCTGGCTCGAACGCCATAATCCGGGTTTTATTACAGCGTTCATCTTCGATGAACATATTGCCCGGTTTACGGGTACCCGGTTGTCGCAATTGCACGCCGAACCCTTCTGGTATTATATAGCGATTCTGCCCCTGTTGTTGATGCCCTGGAGCTTGTTTATCGTGCGTGCGATCCGCACCATCATCCTTCAACGTCTGCTCACGACCGATGCCCTGACACGGTTTTGCATGGTCTGGATTGCGGTCGTGGTCATCTTTTTTTCTGCCAGCACGGGGAAGCTGATATCCTATATTCTGCCGGCGCTTCCGCCTCTCGGGCTGTTGCTGGGCCGGTGGGGAATAGCGGAACCACTGGATGGCTCCCGTTGGGACCGCCGGCTCTGGTATCTGGGAATGGTCGGACCGTGGCTCGCGGTTTTGGCTGTTATCCTGGTATGGGCAGTCAGTTTCTTTCAACTGGCGCCGAAGCTGGTATCTCCCGTCTCCGGTATCAGCGTTCTGCTCCTGATGCCACTGCTCCTCGTTGCGTTTATTGTTCTGTGGTTCCGGGGGTTCAAACATTTTACCGGCGCCATGCTTTTAAGCGCCGGATTGTTGTTCAACGCCGCCCTCCTGCTCTCGCCGCTGGCAGGGCGCGATTTTAACGTGTTGTTTCAGATCAATTCGGCCAATGTGTATCAAACGCTGGCGGGTCTCCTCAAGCCGGAAGACCAGGTTGTTGTTTTCGGCAAATACAGGCCGGCATTGTCGTTTTACACCGGGAAACTGCCCTATATGTGTTATGGAATGAATGAACTTAGAGCCGGCATTCTCATGGAGCGGGACCGGCCCAACTATCTTTGGACGCGTGACGCTATTCTTCAACTCGTCAAGGCCGGCCCCGGGCGCGTCTATGCCGTCGTTGACACCAAAGACTACAGGAAAAAATTCCTGCCGTTAAAACTGGATTTTATCCGGGTGGATTTCCCCGATGATCCGAATACCATTATCCTGGAACTCCGGCCCGGGAAGATGAAAAACAACGTGGGCAATTCCGGTTGATGCCGGCTGTTTAAGAACGGCCACGACAAAGCGTGGCCCTCTAAAATGCTCATAAAATTGGAACTTAATGGCGGGACGCGTTTCATCGCTTCCCTCCGCTTTTTTTAATGATAATTTTCGGCGTAATTTCCATGAGCGAGCCTATTCAACAGCCTGGGATTGTAGCGGTAGAAACCCCGATCTCCGCCGTGGATTTTCCCGGGGAGCGGATGCGCTGGAGCGACCTCTTCCTGGCCCTGGTCGCCGTGATTCCGATCTTCGTAAACCTGGGGCTGGTTCAGTCTTGGGGTTCTGAACACCGGTGGCTTGACATCTCCGCGGGGATTTTAGCGACGGGCAACTGGTTCGAGCCCAGGCTTGAGGGCCAGTTCTACGGCGACAAGCCCTTGCTTTCATACTGGGCCGTTGTTCTCGCTTCCTGGGCGGCGGGTCACCTCGACGAGGGAATCGCCCGGCTTCCCAGCGCGATTGCCGGGGCGATCACCGTCCTGATCACGGCCTGGCTTGCCGCGCGCCTGCTCGGGCGCCGGACCGCGGTTCTCGCGGCGTGGATCCTGGCCACAGCGTTCTCGTTCTTCTTATGGTCCCGCACTGCATCGGCGGATCTCCTCAGTATGTGTTTTCTGACGGCCGCAGTGGCCGTTTATGTGGAGGGGGTCCTGCGTTTTCGTCCCTGGAAGACGATCTTGTTCTTTTTGCTCCTGGCCCTGGGAGGGCAGGCGAAGGGCATGCCCGCGGTCCTCCTTCCATTGGGGATCGCAGGACTGGACATGATTTTTTTCCGCCGCGTGCTCCTCCTCCGCCAGGCGGGTTGGATCGCGATGGGATTCACCCTGGGCGCCGGCTTCTATCTTCTGCCTTTCTTGCTTTCCTATCTGGAGGGCGGGGACTGGCAGCTCCTCCAGCTCATGTGGAAAGAGAATTTCATTCGGGGCTTTAATGCCTTCGACCACAAGGACAAAGTTTACTATTACGTTTATATCCTGCCGGCCATGTTTATTCCCTGGAGTCTCTGGCTTCCCGGCGCCTTGGGCTGGGCCGGAACGCGGTTCAGGAGCCACCCCGGATGGCGCTTCTGCCTTCTGGCCTTTGTGGTGATTTTCCTGTTCTTCACTGTGAGCGAGTCGCGCCGAAGCTATTACATTCTACCGGTCTTTCCGTTTTGCGCTCTCCTGGTAGCGGGATTCCTCTCAGACCTGGCCCTCTTTGAAAAGGCGGGAAATCGCGCGGGGAGAACCTGGCGTTTCCTGGCGCGTTTCCCGATTTACATTTTTGGATCTGTTCTCGTGCTGGGCATGATCTTTCTCCTCGCTGGGCCTTTCCTGTCAGGCCAGCACTGGATCGGCATGGTGGGAGAGATCGCGCGGGACATTCCCTATTCCAGACTGTTGGCGCTGGCGCTGGCAGGTTGTTTGGCCCTGCTGGTCGCGGGATGCCGGCGGCATCGCCTCGATTGGCAGTTCCGGGCCGTGGCATTGTTGGCGCTTGTTGCCGTCGGTTATTTCTCGACAGGTATCGAACCCCTGAGAGCCGATCGGCTTATCGAGCGTGCCTTTGCAAGCCAGGTTGCAATCAAGTATCCCGGCGTTGAGTTGGTCTATTACCTGGATGGCAACGCCACCAGCCGCTACTACCTTGGACCCGGGATCAGGGTCAAATCAAACGCCGAGGTCCTGGAACTCCTCCAGGGCGGGCGCGACCCGCTTTTCCTGGTCTGCGAAGGGGATGATATAGGCACACTGGAACAATTCCAGCCCGTGATCTTCAGCGAGCTTCTGAAGGGTGTCGTGCCGGGCTTAGGGACCGTGGTCAAGCCCGAGACAAGGTACCTGCTCTTGAAGTGCACCCGGCGCTAATCCGGATTTCTCGCGGTCTTCGCCTGTGAAAAATCCGGGTTAGATAATCAGCCGGCATCCAGGGCCGCTCCAGGCTGGCGCAGAGAATTGCCTTTGCGCCGCAGGTGGCATAGTCTTGGAAAACAGGTCAAAATCGGGTCACGGCTATGACCCGCTTCTGTTTCATCAGGGGTCTGTGGCGATATTTCAATTATGGGGTGAGGACAGGAGTGCTGACCCCTTGATACGTGGCGTTTCCGAAAGCCAGAATAGGATAGAAGATGAAGGGCAGGAAGATAAGACCCACCGCAAATCCACCCCCTTTATTGAAGGCCTTGGCAAAAGCAACCGTCACGATGATCGCAAAGATAATATTTAAATATGAAGACGATTCCGCCTAGCCTGGATTTCCACGGGACGGAATTGGCCTAACAAATTGGGGATAGCGCGTCAATCCGCCCAGTGCTGACAACCTTCGCCGCACGTGTTCCGGGAATCGAACGTTCCGCCCTCATTCCGGTCCTCTGTAGGTGCTCAAACGTAAGCGATGGCCGTTCCACCACGGGACGGCTACCGGCTTGTCCATCAGCCCGGATGCCAAGATAATCGGTAAGTGCGCACGGCGATGGAACTCCACCCGCACCTCGGAGTTGCCAATCGTCACATTCGCCGGCGTATCGATGATGTCACGGAATAACTGGCGTGCTTGACTTTCGGAATAACCGCGCATGTGCTGGGCCAACCGTCGGTACAGGCCGCTGGCGATAACCAAAAGCGCCATGTCGAAATCCACCTTCAGCCCCACCGCTGAACTCAGCGCGTCCATGTGAAAGAAGCGCACGGCGTCGGAAATGGCGTTCTCCACGAGCATGCGTTGCGCATAACGGATAATGACGGCGCTGGTGGCGCCCTGCCGATCATTCGTGAGCAGCACGGTCGGATCCTCGTGGCCCAGATCGCGAATGTACATCTGCCGCAAGGGGCATTTGGCGAGAGTGATGGTTTGCTCATAGACGCGTGGCGTGCGGTATTGGCGGGTGGGCACATCCAGATGTACTGTGCGCCAGGCCGATGGCGGCAGGGCGTTCATCTCCGCCAGCAGTTTGGGTGAGCGTCGACGTAGGGTAATGAACGTGATGCCCATCTGGTCCAAGCGGGCCAAGCGGTCATAGGTGGTCAGGCTCGAATCGAACACCAGATGCCGCGGCAACTGCCGGTGGACCCGCCGCCAGAAGTCAATGAACCGGAAGATTTCCTCGGACTCCTCGCCCTTACGCAAGTCCGCGTTGGAATAGCAGAAATCCCTGCCGACCGCATCTTGGGCCAGAAACGCCAGGATGCTGGGCTGTCGCCGGCTCCGGGCCGAGACATAATGCCGCTCAATCACGGGGTCTCCACCATAGTACGGCACCGAATGAAAATCCAGGTTGAAGGACTTTCCCAATCGTTCGTCAACGTCCGTTTGTTGCTTATGCCACCCCGCCAGAACACGCAAGGTCGTCTGATGTTCGACACGCGAGGAATATTCCGACATGTAGCTCTTTTTCGGCATACAATTCAAAGCGCAAAACAACGCCAGTCCGGCGTCCGCCACCAACGCCATGACATGGGCTTTGCGTTCGAGCGACCAGAGCTTCAATGCCAGGCAGGCCCGCAACGCATGTGTGCGGGGGATCATCCGGGAACCCGGCAACCGCGCGTGCTCGGCCACGCGATCCAAATCCAATCTCACCAGATCGGGGACAAACAAGAACAGGCCTCCGCAATTGGTCACGAAGTGGTTTGGCGCCAAACCAAAGGCGCGGGCATCGGCAATGGGTTCGACGGTGGGACGCGGAACCACGGGGCGTTCCTCATCCAGACGGCGAGGCAATGGCGCAAAACCCTCGGCCTTGAGAACTTCACCTACGGCCGTCGGGCTCAGGGCCATGTTTTGCTCTATAAGGGAGGCGCTGATGTCATAGACGGAATAGTTCTGCTTGCGCATCTGGACAATGATCTGCCGGGCACGCGTCTTTTTGGGTTGATTACGGGGGCCGGGGCGCGGTGCGAGAAAGAATTCCGGATGAGGCATACGCCGGAACTGACAGCAAAGAACCCGGAATGAGCTCGGAGTGTACCCGAACCTTCGTGCGACTTCTGGGGACGGGATGTTGTCGAGGAAGTAAGCCCGTAGCGCCTCGTATTGGCGCTGGCGGGGTTGATCGGGCTCGGCGAAGAAGCGCCGGCATTGAGTTAGTGTATTTGGTTGTCCAATAGGTATGAATGTATAATGTCACATACAAGAGCTTGTGTCAACCCCATCTTCTACAGTTAAAAAACGCGCATGTTGATAATGAACGACTTACGAGGACGACGAAGAGCTGTGCCAACACATTTCCAAAACCGACGCATTACGCCATTACAGTTCTCTGATTGTGACCGGGACGGCTACGCCGGC
>JAHIJO010000232.1 GCA_018898455.1 Verrucomicrobiota bacterium
CCCCCCCCCCCCCCCCCCCCCCCCCCCCCCCCCCGACGGATGCTTTAGTCAGCCGGTTGTGGGCGCGGCCATGACAGGAATTGCCATTCTACTGCTGGTAGCCTCCGCGTTTGTGCATGCCGGATGGAATCTGCTGGGAAAACACCGCAATCCCACTTCCGCCTTTTTCCTGTTGGCCGCTCTTTTTGGGACCCTCCTGCTCACTCCTGTAATTTTATGGAACTGGACTCTGCTGGCGGCTTTTGGCAGCGCAGGATAATACTCCCGGTGTGATGAGGAAGCGTTGCGCGTGTTGCGATCACAATGGGTGATGTTGAGCAAGATACAAATTTATCTCCTGTATGGCGCCCTGGAAGCGTGGACCAGCACGATTACCCTGGCCTGGTTGTGTTTTCCATTCCGGCTCAACGGGCGGAATTGAAAGAAGATTTTAGAACCGGGAAACAAGACGCTTTCTTGATGGGCATTGGCATCTAGCTAGCCTATATCCTGGTATTAATAGCCATGGGCTTTGCCGGGAACATCAGCTATGTCGTGGCGTTCCGTCTACTGGGCATTCCGCTCGCGGCGTTGTTGGGGATTTTGATATTGCGCGAGTCTCGTCATCCGCCTAAATTCGTTAGGGTGGCGCTCATGTTTGTCGGCCTCATTCTCGTGGCAACCGGATGATGCTGAATGCCATGCCTGCTTCTGCACCATCTTCAATCCGCAACCCGACTCGCCAAAGACAAGGCTTGCACACAGCAACGAGCTACCCTTATCATTCTTTAATCGCTGGTTCGGGCTGGCGTTGTTCCAGCGCCATAGCCCGCATTTCCCACGCAAAGCGTGGGAAATGCGGGCTAGCAACGATTTTTGAATCTATCCGCCGTTTGCGGCGCGGATAAAAACTTCAGGAGGTATTGTCGCCGTGGTCGCTTTTTCCAACCTCGGATCCATCAACCGCGTGATCGAGCAATTCCGGCGCCGCTCCGGCCGCCATGGTCCCCTGGACGTGTGCGAACCGCCCTTGCGCGCCGAGCTGTTTGGTTTAGAGCAATTTGGCAACCATGGAGAGGCTCTGGCCGCCGCGCATGATCTCGATCCCAAGTCGGGCGCCGAGTGCCTGTTGCCGCGGCTTACCGAAAATGCACGTGTCATTCGCCATTCATACGACGTTGTCGCCGAGGCCGTCCACAGTGGTCAGCAGATGGCGCCGGCCGCTGAATGGCTGTTGGACAACTACTATCTCATCGCCGAACAGATTGATATCGCCCAGATGCATCTTCCCAAAGGCTATAGTCGGGCATTGCCCCGGCTACGGACCGGTCCCTTAAAGGGATTTCCTCGAATTTACGATCTGGCCCTGGAACTGGTCTCGCACACGGACGGTTGCGTGGATGCCGATAATGTAACCCATTTCGTGAAAGCTTATCAGCGCGTGCGTCCCCTGAAACTGGGTGAGCTGTGGGCCATCCCCATCATGTTGCGTCTGACGTTGCTGGAGAATCTGCGGCGGGTGGCCTATCGCATCGCCTGGCGGCGGCAGCATCGCACCATGGCGCTTGAATGGGCCCGGCGCTTCGTTGCCGTGGTCCAGAAAGACCCACGATTGTTCGTGACCGAACTGGCCGACTTTGTACGAGCCAATCCGCCCATGTCGCCGCCTTTTATCGCCGAACTTTATGCCAACATCGAGGGAGTTCACTCGGTTATCGGGCTGGCCGTCAATTGGATTGAACAGGAACTGTCTCAGCAAGGGCAGACGATCGAGTTGATTCAACAGGCGGAGAGCCAGGACCAGGCGGCCGACCAGGTATCCATCGGCAACACCATCACCAGTCTCAGGACCTTGAACGCCATCGACTGGCAGAAGTTCGTGGAAGCCCTCAGTGTGACTGAAGCCGCGCTGCGCCGCGACCCGGCCGGGATCTATCCCCTGATGGACTTCCGGACCCGAGACCGTTACCGGCATGTCGTGGAAGACCTGGCCAAGAAAAGCGATCGGCCGGAAGAGGTCGTGGCGGAAACGGCAATCAAGCTGGCTATGGAGCGCCGGAATCCCACCGCCGCAGAACTTCGGGAGCTGCACGTCGGGTATTTCCTGATCGATCACGGGTTGCCCGAACTCCAGCGGGCGGCAGGGTACCGGCCGGGACTTATCCGGCGCATCAGCCGGTTTTGCTCACACCGGTCGTTCGGATTGTATCTCCTGATCTTCGGCGGGCTCACGGCTCTTCTGACCATCCCGCTATTTGCTCAGATCTACCTGCGGTTGACGACGCACTGGGGCTGGGGTGTATTGGCAGCGGGTGTTATCCTGCTGGCCGTTTCACGTTCGGCGCTTATGCTCGCCAACTGGATCATCACGCTTCTGGTTCCGCCGCGGCCTCTGCCCCGGATGGACTTTTCCAAAGGCGTTATCGAGGATCACCGCACCGCAGTGGTCATTCCCACGTTGCTCTATTCGGAGCCAAGCACGAGAAAGCTTATTGAGCATCTTGAAATCTGCTACCTGGCCAATCGCGAGACCAACCTGTTCTTTGGGCTTCTGCTGGATTTTCCGGATGCGGCGCAGGCGGAGCGTCCCCAGGAGATATCCTTCCTCGATGCAGCTGTCGCGGGAATTCGGCTGTTAAACAGGAAATACGCCGCGGCCGGCGGATCGTTATTCTTCCTATTGTATCGTCCCCGGGAATGGAATCCAGCCGAGCGGGTATGGATGGGCCATGAACGCAAGCGAGGCAAACTGGAGGCGTTTAACCGGCTGGTGTACGAAGGGGACCGCGGTCCGTTCACCGTCATCGAAGGAGACCTGGCCGTATTGCGCTCGATCAAGCATGTAATCACCCTGGACGCGGATACTCAGCTTCCGCCGCAGACCGCGGCCAAATTGGCCGGCACTATCGCTCATCCGCTCAATCAACCGCAAATCAACCCGGCCACGGGCTGTGTGAAACAGGGCTACGGAGTGCTCCAGCCGCGGCTGGGGACCAGCCTGATCGGATCCCAGCGCTCCCGGTTTGCCCGGCTGTTCGCCGGAGAAACCGGCCTGGATCCCTATACCCGCGCGGTATCCAATGTCTACCATGATCTCTGCGGCGAAGGACCATTTGTCGGCAAGGGTATCTATGACGTGCAAGCCTTTTACGCGGCGACGGGCAAGCGATTTCCGCTTAACCGAATCCTCAGCCATGACTTGATCGAGGGCTGTTATGCCCGGTGTGGATTCGTCAACGATGTGGAATTGATCGAGGACTCCCCGCCTTCTTATCTGGCCGATTCCCGCCGCCATCACCGGTGGATCCGGGGAGACTGGCAGATTGCCCAATGGCTTCTGCCCCTGGCGCCCGGTCCGGATGGAAAGCGGGTGGTCAATCCGCTCGGGGCACTGGCAAAATGGATGATCTTCGACAACTTGCGGCGCAGCCTGGTCCCGGCCGCTCTTCTGGCAGCCTTCATCCTCGGCTGGGCGGGGATGCCGGACGAAGCGTTGCGCTGGACGGCAACCCTGCTCGCCCTCTATTTTCTGCCTAGCCTGGCGCGATTGGCGCACGCCCTTCTGGCCAAGGCCAAACAAGCCGCTTGGTCACCGCACCTCGGACGTGTCCTGGTCAATGAATCGAGGGTATGGACGATTGAGGGCATGGAACTCATGTTCCTCCCGTTTCAAACCAGCGTGTATCTCGACGCGATTTTGCGGGTATTCTGGCGCCTGGGCATCAGCGGACGCCGGCTTCTGGAATGGCAAACGGCGGCGGAAACGGCTCGGACCGTTTCCGACGGACTCCTGGCAACCGCGCGAACCCTATGGATTGCACCGGCGGCGGCGCTGGGAACGGGGACTGTCCTCGTAGCCGCCGGTACGGCAGGCTGGATCCTGGCCGGACCAATTCTGGCGCTGTGGTTTGTCGCTCCGTTAACCGCTTGGATTTCGGGCCGGCCATTTGGTCTGCGCCCATCGCAGTTGACGATCGAGCAAGCCTTCTTTCTCCGAAACGTGGCGCGGCGAACCTGGGCCTTTTTTGATCATTTTATCGGACCGGAGAATCACTGGCTGCCGCCGGATAATTTCCAGGAAGTGCCCCATCCCCATGTCGCGTTACGCACCTCTCCGACCAACATGGGCATGGGCCTGATCAGCACTCTGGCGGCCTATGATTTCGGATACTTGTCCGCCGGCCGCCTCATCGCTCGCACAGAACAGACATTGGCCACCATGGAGAAATTGGAGCGCTACCGCGGACACTTCTACAACTGGTACAATACGCAGACGCTCAATCCGCTCCACCCGCTCTACGTGTCCACGGTGGACAGCGGCAATTTGGCCGGCCACTTGACCACGCTCAGCGAAGGGCTCCGGGAATTACCGGGCGCGCCGATCTTGCCACCGCACTGGCGGGAAGGATTCGAAGACACCATCCGGATACTACTGGAAGAAATAGATCGCCTGCCGGCCAGCCGCCCGGAATCGGAAGCCGGTTTCATTGCGGACTCTGTCCGGGAGAACGTCCGCAGGCAGATGGCGTCACTGCGGCAAGCGCCCCCGTCCCTTCCGGCTTTGCACCGGGCACTGACGGACTTTATTTCCCTGCTGGCCGGATTGGCGCCGGGGATATCCTCCGACGACCAGGCTCCGCCGGAGCGCTTCGCCCAAGCGAGAGACGTGACATTCTGGCTGACAGCTTTGGGCGCGGAATGCGATGACTTCCTGAGTGAGCTCCGGTATTTGGCTCCATGGCTTGATGAAGCGCCTCCGGCGGCAGATGCGGGGTCCGGCCCGCCCACACCTGCCCGCAGTGCTATGCACAGCATTACAGGCGGGTCGCTACGCGAAGTGTTGCGGGCGGGAAAACAAGACGATGCGCTATGGGAGATATTGTCGGCCGAGATCACCCCTGGGATTACGCTGAAGGATTTAGCCACCTTGGCTCAGCGCCTGGCGCCACGGGTGGACCAAATCCGCCGGGAATATCCGGATTCGCCCCGCGTCGAAAGGTTAAGCAAGCTTCTGGCAGTGGCCAGTGAGCATGCGACAGAGCGCATCGAGGCCATCCAGGATCTCATGGCCCGGTGTGAGGAATCAGGCGAGATGGATATGGAATTCCTGTATGACCCCCTGCGGCACTTGCTGTCCCTGGGATACAGCTTGGAAACGCGCCGGAGCGACACGGGTTACTACGACCTCCTTGCATCGGAAGCGCGATTGGGCAGTTTCCTGGCTGTAGCGCGAGGTCAATTACCGCTCGATCACTGGTTCCATCTGGGCCGGCAGCTTGCCCCCGGCGGCGGATCGCCGGTGCTTGTGTCGTGGAGCGGGTCGCTGTTTGAGTATCTCATGCCCTTGCTGGTGATGCCGACTTTCGACAATACCTTACTGGATCAGGCGTGCCGGCGGGCGGTCAGGCGGCAGATTCAATATGGCCGGCGACATCATATCCCCTGGGGATTTTCCGAGTCCTGCTACAACCAGGTGGATTCCCAAATGACCTATCAGTATCGGGCGTTTGGTGTGCCCGGTCTGGGCTTGAAACGCGGGTTGGCCGACGATCTGGTAGTGGCCCCCTATGCCAGTGTGATGGCACTGATGGTGGCCCCCCGGGAGGCCTGCCGGAACCTCCAGACCTTGATCGGCCAGGGTCTGGCAGGCCGGTTCGGAATGTATGAAGCAATCGATTACACTTCGAGCCGGCTGCAAAGCGGCGAGCGATGCGCTGTGGTTAAGACTTACATGGCACACCACAGCGGGATGAGCCTTCTGGCCCTGGACTTCGCCTTGAACGGACAGCCGATGCAACGCCGCTTCCTGTCAAACCCGCCATTCCAGTCCGCGATCCTGTTGTTGCAGGAACGCATTCCGGTGGCCGGCATCAAGCCGCAGACCGGTAGGAATGTGGCCGAAACGCCGGATCGTAATCTTGCGGATAAAGCGACCGAGACCATTACCCGATTTTTTACAACAGCGGACACGCCCATTCCCGATGTCCACCTGCTTTCCAACGGCCGCTACCATGTTATGGTGACCAATGCCGGGGGAGGTTACAGCCGCTGGCAGAATCTGGCGCTGACCCGATGGCGGGAAGATGTGACCCGCGATAACTGGGGCACCTTCTTTTATATCAAGGATGTAGGTTCGGGCCACAGCTGGTCGACAACCTGGCAACCCCTATGCCAGGATCTGGACCGCTATGAAGGGACGTACTCCCAGGGGATGGCGGAATTTCGTGCCGTCAAGGACCAGATCGAGGTGCATACGAAAATTTCCGTCTCGCCCGAGGACGATATTGAGTTACGGCGAATGACGGTGACCAACTTTTCTCGCAGCAATCGCATCCTGGAGCTGACCAGCTACGCCGAGGTGGTGCTGCTGGAACCCCGCGCGGAAACTGGGCATCCGGTCTATCAAGGCCTCTTTATGCAAACCGAATTGCTGCCTCACAAGGCCGCGATTTTATGCACTCGGCGACCCCGCTCTGCCGAAGAGCATTGGCCTTGGCTCTTCCATGCGATGATTGTCCGCGGCCAGTCCGCCGGGCCGCCGCCTTCGTTTGAAACAGACCGGTCCCGGTTCATTGGCCGGGGACGGACACCGGCCTCGCCATCCGCGTTAACCAAACCCGGTTCCTTGTCCAACAGCACCGGGAACGTTCTCGATCCGGTCATCGCCGTTCGACGCCAGCTTCGACTCCACCCCGGGGAAAGTATCGTCGTAGATGCCATTCTGGGGGTTGACAAGAGCCGGGAAGGCGCTATTTCCCTGGTGGATAAATACCATGACCATCGCCTGGCCGATCGGGTGTTTGACGTGGCTTGGATCCATAATCAGGTTCTATTGCACCAATTGCGGATTAGCGAAGCCCAGGCTCAGCATTTCGGAAGACTGGCCAGCTCAATCCTCTACGCCGATGGCCGCTATCGGGCCAATCCCGGCCTGATTGCCCGGAACCGCAAAGGATCGTCAGGCTTGTGGAGTTATGGCATTTCCGGCGATTTGCCCATCGTCCTGCTACGCATGAGCGACCCGGCAAATCTCGATTTGGCCCGTGAATTGATCCATGCTTATGCTTACTGGCGCCATAAAGGGCTGCGCGTGGACCTGGTCATCTGGGCCGAAGCCTTCTCCGGTTACCGCCAAAGTCTTTTCGACGCCATCATCGGCCTGGTCCATGGCGGGCCCGAAGGACTGACCCTCGATCAATCCGGAGGGATTTTCGTGCGGAACATTGACCAGGTTCCGGAAGATGATCGCTTGCTGATCCAATCAGTCGCCCGCCTCATTTTCGGCGACCGCTTCGGCAGCCTGAGCGTACAGCTCGAGCGAAGAATTCGATCGGAAGCGACCCTCGAAAACGCGCTGATTGACCTCGCGCCGGCCAAACTGGTTCCCGGCGAACGGGAGATTCCGAAGCGCGACCTGGTCTTCTTCAACGGGCTAGGAGGATTCACCAAAGATGGCCGGGAATACGTGATCCTCCTGTATCCGGACAAGGTAACTCCGGCCCCCTGGGTTAATGTTATAGCCAATCCCGTTTTCGGTTCGGTTATCAGCGAAACAGGGAGTGCCTACACGTGGTTCGCCAATGCTCATGAGTTCCGGCTCACACCCTGGCACAACGATCCGGTCTGTGATTCGAGCGGCGAGGCTTTCTATATCCGCGATGAAGAAACGGGGCGGTTCTGGTCGCCGACGCCGGGACCTGCCCGGGGTATCAATCCCTACGTGTGCCGGCACGGACTTGGCTACTCCGTGTTCGAGCATACCCAGGACCGTCTTTTTACGGAGATGTCTACCTACGTGGGCGTGGAAGCACCCGTCAAGTTCACTACCATCAAAGTGCGCAATCTATCCGACCGCACCCGCCGGATCAGCGTCACCGGTTACTGTGAATGGGTTCTGGGCGAACTGCGAGACCAGTGCGCCATGCACGTGGTCACCCGGCTCGATCCGCAGACGGGCGCTATCTTTGCCCGGAATGCCTTCAACGGCGATTTTTCCGGCCACACGGCCTTCTTGCATTGCAATGAGTCTGATCGCAGTCTGACAGGCAACCGGGCGGAATTCATCGGACGGAACGGATCCCCGGCCGCGCCCGATGGAATGCGCTACCAACACCTTTCTAACCGGGTCGGCGCCGGGTATGACCCCTGCGCAGTCATCCAGGCCTATCTTGAAATTCCGCCCGCTCAACAACGGGAAGTGGTTTTTGTTTTGGGCGCAGCGCCGAGCGAATCGGAGGCCAGATCGCTTCTGCGGTCTTTCAGCGGAACCGATGGGGCCCGGCAGGAGCTGGAAAGGGTCTGGCAGTTCTGGAAGCACCAGCTCGGCAGTATTTATGTCGAGACGCCGGATTCGTCGGTGAACTTCCTGGCGAATCACTGGCTGTTGTACCAGGTGTTGACATCACGGTTCTGGGGGCGTAGCGGGTATTATCAATCCAGCGGGGCCTACGGATTCCGCGACCAGTTGCAGGATTCCCTTGCATTCCTGTACGGATACCCGGGGCTGACCCGCCAGCATCTGTTGATTGCGGCCGGACATCAGTTCGGCGAAGGCGACGTGCAACACTGGTGGCATTCGCCGTCCAGCCGCGGTATCCGGACGCGCATTTCAGACGACTACCTGTGGTTGCCCTATGTTACCTGCCAGTACGTTGCGGTCACCGGGGATACCGGAATCCTGGATGAGGAGATTCCCTTCCTGGATGCGAGACCCCTGGACGCGGCTGAGGAATCCAATTTCGACCGGCCGACTATCAGCGACCATCGGGCTTCGTTGTACGAGCACTGCGTTCGGGCGATCAAACATGGTCTAGCTTTCGGTGATCACGGCCTGCCGCTTATGCAGGGAGGGGACTGGAACGACGGCATGAACCGGGTCGGGCGCGAGGGAAAGGGCGAAAGTGTCTGGCTGGCTTTTTTCCTGCACGACGTGCTCACTAAATTTACTGCGCTGACCACCCAGCGCGGGGACGAGATCATGTCCCAGCTGTGCGGTGAACAGGCAACACGGCTCCAAAGTCGAATCGAGGCCGAGGCCTGGGATGGGGCCTGGTACAAACGCGCTTTCTTTGACGATGGGACGCCTCTCGGAGCGACGGAAAATCCCGAATGCCGAATTGATTCGATTCCTCAGAGTTGGGCCGTCCTCAGCGGCGCCGCCATTCCCGAGAGAGGCGTACAGGCGATGCAATCGGTTTCCAAACACCTCGTGGACCGGAAGCTCGGCGTGATCAAACTGTTCGACCCGCCTTTCGATTCGGCGCCGTGGGATCCAGGATACATCAAGGGGTATATCCCCGGGGTTCGGGAAAACGGCGGCCAGTACACCCATGCCGCCGTCTGGACGGCCATGGCCTGGGCTACCCTCCAGCGCCCCGACGAAGCCTGGGACTGCTTCACCCTGCTCAATCCGATCCGCCATGCCATGACGCCCGAGCAGATGGCGATCTACAAGGTGGAGCCTTACGTGGTGGCGGCCGACATTTATACGGCCAAAGGCCAGGAGGGCCGCGGTGGCTGGACCTGGTATACCGGGGCCGCCGGGTGGATGTATCAACTCCTCGTGGAGAAGCTCCTCGGATTGAAGTTGCAAGCGGATCGGCTGACCCTGGCGCCGCTTTTTCCCGCGGATTGGCTTGAGTTTAAGATTCACTACCGTTACCGAAACACGTTCTATCACATCCAGGTTATTCGAACGGAACCCCGGGAGTTGCAGGTCCGCCGTCTGGTTGTGGACAACGTCGAACAACCCGACTTGACAATTCATCTCGTGGACGATCGCCAAGAACATGTCGTTCAAGTGGAAGTCCGGGCCTGAAGCGGCAGGACATCGGGACAATTCCCGGTATGGATATGCAATCAAAACTGATCCTGGCCTCGGCTTCGGCGCGGCGCCGGAAAATTCTGACCGCGCTGGGCGTGGCATTCGACGTGGTGATTCCGGAAGTCGAGGAAGTGCAGTATGCGCTCGACGCCCGGCGCACGGCGCATGAAAATGCGGCCCGCAAGAGCGCTTGGTGTCGGGCGCGCCATCCCCAACGCTACTCCCTGGCCGCGGATACACTCATCGAGTTCGAGGGGCGGTGCATCAACAAACCCCAAACACCGGAAGCAGCTCTCGCCATATTGCAAATGTTCTCCGGTAAAACACACCGGGTGTACACGGCAGTCGCCATGGCGCATCCGCGGGCCGATCCGGAGTTGGTACTGGCAGAGTCCGTGGTCCGGTTCCGCTCTTTGAACGAAGATGAAATCCGCGCCTACGTTGCCCGCGTGAACCCCATAGACCGGGCCGGGGCCTACGATATTGACGCGTTGGGCGACACGCTCATGGAATCCTACACCGGTTCGCGCACCAACATCATGGGGCTTCCCGAAGAACCGGTGGCCGGGTGGCTGAAGCGGGAGGGACTGCTGTGACGCTTAAGCCGCTCCGCATCGGCGCCGTGAAGGTGGATTTTCCGGTCCTGCTGGCCCCCATGGCCGGATATACCGATGCCGTCATGCGCGCGTTGGCCAGGCGCTATCACTGCGGCATGGCGTTTACCGAAATGGCCAATGCCGAAGGCATTGTGCGCGGTTCCAAACCGATAATCCACATCCTCGAAACCACGCCCGGGGAACGGCCGGTGGCGGCCCACATTTACGGAGCGCACCCGGATACCCTCGCCCAAGCCGCGGCGATCATAGAACAGACGGGCCGCTTTCAGGTAATTGACTTTAACTGCGGGTGTCCGGTAGCCAAGATCGTGTCCAAGGGCGCCGGCGCCGCCTTGATGAAGCATCCGGACAAAATAGCGCAGATCGTCCGGGCCATGACCCAGGCGGTCTCCTTACCGGTCACCGTTAAAACCCGGTTGGGGCTGGCGCCCGACCACATGAACATCTCGGAGATTGCCCAAGCGGTGGAGGAAAGCGGTGGGAGCGCGATCACGATTCATGCCCGGTTTGCCGACGGGCGCCATGCGGGGCCGCCCGATTGGCCGGCGCTCGCGCGCATCAAATCGGAACGCACGATCCCGGTGATCGGCAACGGCGGAATAACGTCGGCGGACAACGCGCTCCTGATGTTGACCGAAACGGGCGTGGATGGGGTGATGATCGGCCAGGCGGCAATCGGGAATCCGTGGATCTTCCGCGAAACCTGGTCGGTTCTGCGAGGCCAACGGCCGCTGCCGCATTCGGTCCGGGAACACCGGGCCATCATCGAGGAACACCTTCGCCTGCTCATCGCCCACAAGGACAAGGCCATCCGGGCCAAGCAACGCCCACGGCGCTGCAATGCCGAACGGGACGCTGTGCTTCATTTCCGGGCCCATCTGGCCGGCTATATCCGAGGCTTCAAAAAGAGCGCGGCGTGGCGAAAAAAATTATCCACCCTGCAATGCTTGGCCGACGTCCTGGCCATGCTGGAAGAACTGCGGGCCGCCCCTGGCTTTGACCGACTGGAACACTGACTTCCAACGGATCAATATGGTCAATGTCCAGTTGGCCCATACTGAGAAACAAATCGATCGGGTCGTCGCAGATGAAGCACTTGCCTGTCTGCCGATCCAGCAGGCGCTTTTAGAGAGCCTTACGGGTCTCGGCATCGAGTTTAGCTAGAAATTCAGAAGGTACTGGCATGTTTTATGTCTTCTTCATGTAACCTTGACTTCCTGAGCCATTGCGAATCATCCTTCCTCACCCATGTCAGATCAAGTTCGCCTTTACGCTTTGCCATAGCGTTCGTTCCGGCGAGCCGGCCAGACAACGCCTCCAAATGGCCTTCCGGAGGCCCGGGCCATATCACGGGCGGTCCGCTGGAGGCAAATCAGGGCATCCAATTTGCGGGTAAAAGGCAGGGATGCCAGTTGCCTCCGAACGCGTTGTTTGGTGTCACCAATTGATTCAACCTTCATGGTACCGTTTCCATTTCTCTGCGAGTTTATACCGCTTCAGAATATCAAGGAACAAAGATTTATCAAACACCACCCCTTCGTTGCTTGTCAGCAAGTCCAATTTGGCGCGATCCTTGGGCCGATACAGCTCCAGCATCAAGGCGGCCAAATATTCGGCGCGCAGGATTCTGGTCTTTACGCCGCAAACGGATACGGGCTTTGCCTTATTCAAGGCTTCTTCCATCAAACCAGGCGAAGCCGGAATAAACTGAACCGGCACACCATTGATTGTCACGCGATCTTCCTTGCCGAATTTGAAGCCCCATTCCCCGAGTTTCTTGAATATCGGCGATGGATCAATCAACGGCCCCTCGCCGGGAAAACGGCAGACAACATCAAAATCGTAAGTCAGAACAGGTTCGGTGTAGTAGAGAGCGGCCACTCCGCCGGCAATGGCATATTCCAGAATAACCTTCTCGGCAAGAAGCCTGTTGATTATCCGGAGCGGCTCGCCCAAAATGCCGGTTTTCATTGACGAATTATTTGAATTCATCGCGCATGGTCTCTCTTGGCGCTCTACAAACACCAATTTTCCTATTATCAACAACAATATGTTGAATACATGAGAAACGACAAACGTTCATCCGGATATATCGGCTTCCGTCGTCCCATTGCGGGACGTTATTTTCCTGGCTTTGCAGGAAAAATTTAGATCCCTATTTTTTAGGCTGGCTGGGCACCGGCATCTGGGCCGGCGCTCCGGGTTTGGGCGGTTCCGCGATGGTCGGCTCGGTGGTCTTCGTTTTGCCGGCCCCCACCTTGCCAAGGTATTCGGGCAGATCCAAGCCCACCTGGCGCGCCAGTTCATGCATCGGCGGCAGGGCGCCCATGATCTTCTTGCCAAGCCCGGACATACCGCCGCCTTCCGCGCCACCGTCCCAGACAATGATCTTTTCGATCGGCAGATCCTGGATCGCCTTGGCCTGAATATTGGCGATTTCGGTCAACCGTTCAATCATCAAGAGGGCTGTAGCCACCTGGGGATCGCCGGCGGCTTGCACCAGGTTGCGATAACCGGTGGCTTTACCGTCAAGCACGGCTTGGATACCTTTGCCTTCGGCGGTCATCCGGGCGATGGTGGCTTCGGCTTGTCCCCGGGCAATGAGGATCGCCTGTTCCTTCTGGGCGTCAGCGGCGATAACTACGCGTTTCTTGTCCGCTTCCGCCGGGACAACGATTTCGGCGTTTAACCGCGATTGCTCGCGCAGGGCCCGGGCGTCTTCGGCTTTCTTCTGCGCTATTTCCTGGGCCACGCGGATAGCCCCATCGGCATCTTTGGCCGCGGATTCGCCCTTATTACGGGCTTCTTCTTCGGCGACTTTTTGTGTGGCCCGGTAACCGGCTTTCTGGGCATTGGCCGCAGTTTCGGAATTGACGGCTTCGGCATCCAGTTTGGCGACTTGCTGACGCTTGTTTCTCGAAGCAGTGGCCTCGCCGATTTCAGCATCGGCGGTTGCCGCGGCCACGGCCACGCGCTGATCGCGGTTGCGTTCCGCCACACCGATTTGTCCGCGCCGTTCCTGTTCAGCCACATCAACATTGGCTTGGTTGATGGCTTCGGCGGCGGCTTTCCGCCCAATGGCTTTGATGTAGCCGGATTCATCGTCGATATCCCGGATGTTGACGTTGATCACCGTCAACCCGATTTTTTCCAGCTCCACGGCCACGGCCTCATTCACCTTCAACATAAATGACTGCCGGTCGCGATTGATGTCCTCGATTTTCATCGTGGCAATCACGGCGCGCATCTGGCCGATAATAATATCCTGCGCCTGGGCTTGAATCTGCTGGGTACTTTGGCCCAGTAAACGCACCGCGGCGTTCTGCATGATCCCGGGCTGGTTGGATATGGCGGCGGTAACAGTCGTCGGCACCGATACCCGGATGTTTTCCTGCGAGAGGGCGTTGGCCAGATCGATGGGCACCACGAACGGTTCCAGGTCCAGGTAATCATAGGCCTGAAAAAGGGGCATGACGAACGCCGCGCCGCCATGGATACACTTGGCCGCACCGCTGTTTGTTTTTCCATAGATGACGAGAATTCTATTCGACGGGCAGCGCCGGTAGCGGCGCACAAAGGTGATGAATAAAACCAGCACGATCAGGGCCAGGAGCAGCGTCAGGAAAATACCGACGGGAGAACCGTCGGCGGCCACGGGAACTCCCGGCGCGGCGGCCAGGGTGAATAGATGAATCATCAGATTGTTCATTTCGAATTATCCTTTCCTTCAATCGGGCTTACGGCAACGACCTCGACAATATTGGGGCCAAGCACTTTCACCACCCGCGCCTCAGCGCCGGCTTTCAGGGGCTTGCCCCCGGCGGTTCTGGCCCTGAAATGCGTCATGACTCCGCTGCAGGCGACGCGGATTTCCCCCATCCCTTCGACGGGAATATCGAGATGCACGCTGCCCGTAGAGCCAAGGCAGGAATCGATCTGCATATTCCCGGTTTCGGTCATGCGACGCAGCAGATGCATCAGCAATGAAACGACTACCATCGCGGCCAAACCCCAGATCAGGGCATAGGTCAAAGCCGTGGAAACCGGTATACCATGATCAATATAAAGCGCGCCCGCCCAGGAGAAAAGCGTTGCAAACGCGATGAGCGAGCGGATGCTTAACAGTTTGAAGACGAACATCGTGTCATGCGCATCGGCGGGCGAGTCATGTTCCCAGGAGTGGTCCGCGGCGGAATCAAGGACCGTGTCGCCGGCGCCCAGGCCGATGACCGCCATGATCAGTTGCCAAAGGAAAAAGGCGCTGAAAAACAGCGCGGCAATGTAAAACCCATGATTGAGCGTAGTCAAGCCGGCCCACCATGCATTCAAGGCTTCCATAATAACACCCCTTACATGTTGACGATAAAAAATCTGGAGGGCATGATACCGTTTGGGAATGTTATCGGCAAGAGGTAAATATCGGACTCATTGCATGGCTCGGGCTGGGATGCTATCCTTATCAGCATTGAAAACAGATGCTATCCCCGAACACCGAACACCATAGTAACCTGTCGGATTAACGCCCTTTTCATGAATAATCCATAAACAAGGTGCCATCATGCTGAAATTTACCGTGAAGGATAAACGCTGCACCCGGTGCGGACTGTGCGCCGCCGACTGTCCCGCCGACATCATCAAACAGGAAGGCAAAGCGCTCCCCGCCATTCAACCGGACCAGAAAGCGGAATGCCTCCAATGCCAGCACTGCCTGGCCATCTGTCCCGTCGCCGCCATTTCCATCCTGGGCAAAAATCCGGATGACAGCTTCCCGCTGTCCGTCAAAAGCTTCCCCAAGCTGACCCAGATGATCCGGCTGGTCCGCGGCCGGCGCAGTATCCGGAAGTATAAGGATGAAAATGTGGACCCGGCTTTAATTAAAACTTTGCTGGCCACCCTGGCCAATGTCCCCACCGGCTGTAACCAGCGCGAACTGACCTTCACCCTGATTGACGACAAGGCCGTCATGCAGTCCTTCCGGGAGAAGACCCTGGAAGCGCTCGCCGCGGGAGCCAAGGCCAACCGCATCCCGGAACAATTTGCATTTATCAAGGAAGCGGCGCCGGCTTATGCCGAGCGGAAGGTGGACATCATCTTCCGCGGCGCGCCCCACGCCCTGATTGTCTCCGCGCCGCCCGATGCCCCCTGCCCCGGTGAAGATGTGGCGCTGGCTGTCGCCTATTTCGAGCTCCTGGCGCAGTGTGCCGGGTTGGGCACAGTCTGGTGGGGCATGCTCAAGATGGTCCTCGAAACACTGCCGGAACTGAAACCGCTGATCGGCCTGCCGGCCGATCAGGTGTATTATGCCATGCTCTTCGGACATCCCGCCATTCGTTTCCGCCGCACCGTCCAGCGCGACGGCGCCGCGATCGTCAAGAAGGTGTCATTTTAGAGGTCTAGCCATGCGCCTGACATGCACGTTCCTTTCCGAACAGGAAAAACAACTCATTCACGAAGACCGTCTGGCGATCCACTCCACCATCGGCGTGAAATTCATGAGCGCCAGGGCCCTCAAGACCGCGCCCCAATCTTTTGTGCTCGGCGCCGTCGTCTGGCCGAATGTTGTCCTGGACGATATCCCGCGCCGCGCCGACCGGGATCTGGTATCCGATTAATAAAAAAAAACGTTCAATTAGGCCACCAAGGCTCCCAATCATGGATACGCTCGCTAAACTCAAAATTCTTTCCGCGGCCTCGCAATATGACCTGGCCTGCGCCTGCGGGACGCATGACCAGGACCACCGCCGGCGTGGCACTGATGGGAAATGGCTGTACCCCGTTACCCTCGCCGGCGGCGGACGGGCAATTATGCTCAAAACGCTGCTGTCGAATGCCTGCACCAACGATTGCAAGTACTGCCCCTTGCGCCGTGACACCAACATCCGGCGCTGCGCATTGAACCCGGATGAAACGGCCCGGACTTTTATGGACTATCTCGCCCGACGTAATATTTTTGGGTTGTTCCTGAGTTCCGGCGTGATTGGTTCGCCGGACCGGACGATGGAGCAATTGAACGCCGTGGCTGCTCTGCTTCGACGCAAACACCGGTTCCGGGGCTATATTCACCTGAAAATTATTCCCGGCGCCTCCGACGCAGCCATCCGGGAAACCCTTTCCCTGGCCAGCGCCGTTTCCATCAATATCGAAACACCCGGCGAGGCCCATTGCCGCAAGCTGTCCGGCCGGAAGCGTTTCCTGGAGGACATCATTCATCCGCTCAAACTCGTGGCACGGCTGACTGCCAAGGGAGAACGCTATGCGCGGATCAGGACCACCACGCAATTTGTCGTCGGCGCCTCGGACGAGACCGACGCCGAGATCGTCAACTATATGTTCGGGCTCTATGACCGCCTGCGCCTGAACCGGGTCTACTTTTCGGCCTACCAAGCCGGCCTGGGCGCCCCCGATATTCCCGGTGAAACCGGCGGCGAGCTCAATCCGCAAGACCGGCTCCGGCGCGAGCACCGGCTTTACCAGGTTGACTTTCTGATCCGCAAGTACGGCTTCAAGACAGAGGACATCCCGTTTGACAGGCGCAATAATCTCAGCCTCGACCAGGATCCCAAGGAGCACTGGGCGGCGCTTCACCCGGAATTCTATCCCATCAAGGTAAACCAGGCGGATCGCGAAACGCTCCTGCGCGTGCCGGGGTTGGGCCTCCTGACGGTGGCCCGGCTATTGGACCGCCGGCGGGAAGGCCGGCTGAACGATCTGCAAGGCATGAATCTGCGCGGCCACCGCCTGCAGAAAGCCTTGGCGCATATCCGATTCGATTGACGGCCGCACGAACAGATACAAGGTTGTTGATTTGGATGGCCAGACTGAACGTACTGCATGGAATGCATCTGCTGTCCCGCGCAATACGGAACAAATTCAGCCGTTGCCGTTCTGACGAACGGCCGCTACATCCGGTCGTCCGTCATCTGCCATCCGGTTTTCATCTCCGGCTGACTTCTGATCTTTGACCTCTGATATCTGCTTCCACTGCTTCCACCTGATCCACCAGCAAGGGAATTTTAGCCAAGGACCAGAGCGCATCTGTCAGAACGAACTGGTTCAAACCGGGCTTCAGCGGAACGCGCTCTATCCGCCATTCCACCAACTGCAGGTTCTGGAAATCAGCCTGACTGAACATGCCGAAGCGCACGCGCTTGGCCCCATTGGCAGCCATACCGCGAATGAGCAGCGTGACGATATTGGTTTGCGGCGTGAGATTATACACATCCAGCGTGGCCTTGTCTTCCAGGATTCGCCAATCGCGGAAGTCCTTCAACTGTTGCCACAGTTTGACATAGCCCCAGGAGGGAGCATACAACACCAGTGTACTCCGCCCCTGCTCGCGCGCATGTTGAATGACGTCGTCGCGGGTATTGTAAAAAATGGTCGAAATAATTCTATTCGTGGCAGGATCGTAAAAATCATCGCGATATGCCAGCCCCAACTTTGCCAGTTTGATCCCGGCCAGATTAGTAAAAACGACCTGGCGGGCGAAATGCCAATTGGTAAGCACCCCCATCCGCGCTCGCTCGCTATTGCAATATTCCAAATAGGCCGCATCGGGGAACTTTTCAAAAAATACTTTAGCCGTTGCCGGCCAATTGAACTGCTTGAATAAATCTTCAGGCTCCGACGGCACCGTAAAGGTAAAATAGACATTGGTGGAATTATGCACCCGCAGTTCATTCCACGGATCAAACCAGCGCTCGACGAGGACGAGAGTCCGCGGAGGCAGATGCGAGTCGCACCACTGCGCAATTTCCTTGAATGGCGCCGGTTTGCCGGTCAGTTGGGTGCAAAACCAGGCGGGTTGAAGACTCAGCGCCACGGCAATCGCCGTAATACCATAAGCCGGCGCCCGCCGCCAAACCGGGGATTTGATCATTCGGCGAACAAAGGGAATGGCGGACACATGCCAAACGCCATAGGCCAGCATGGCTATATATAGCGGCATTAAAAAGGCTACATGGCGCCGGCTATACGCAAACGATCCGGTTGCTATCAGCGAGAGATAATAGACACAAAACCCGCCCAGGATAAACAGGAACACAATCCAAGCCCGCCGATATCGCATCCGATTGAATAGCAATCCCATGATCGTCAGAACACCGGTAACCACAAGGAAAACCGCCCGCCACGGGGTCGCGCCCCAAGAGGCGCTTTTTACGAGTTGCCATACGAATGACGCCATGGGCGTCTTCACCTGCCCGTGAACACGTTTGACCTGTTCTTTCGTTTCTGGACTTAACTGGTCTTTCAGAAAGTACGGCAATCCCCACGCCATAAACAGCAACGGGAGGCCGAGCAAAACCGTAACGATCAACCACCACCAGAAATCCGGCCGTGCCTGCGGCTCACGCCATGCCCGACGCCCTAAAATCCACCCCAGAAACGGAACAAATAAGGCTCCGACCCACCAGCCCGAAACATGGCTGTATGTCATGAGGAAAAAACCGACCTGGGTCAGCAGGTGAAAGCTGATCGGGAAGGGTGTGCGCCGGTTGCGGTGCCGAAAAGCCCACAGACAGGCCCACGCCTGCAACGTCACGCCCAACAGCATCGCGGAATAAAAGTAGGCCTCGCGACTCAATTGGATATGGAACGGATTGACCGCCAGCCACAATGCCAGCGCCAGTCCAAAGACGCGCCCCGCCATTTGACGGCCTAACAGATACATACACCATACCATCAGAATACCGAAGACCGCATTCGGCAAACGAATTATGAAGGCCGTTGGAGCGAGATGAAAGACATCAATAAACAATTTGGTAATGGCCAGCGAAAACGGAAACTGGGCCGTACGCCCCATCAACTCCATCCACTGGGTAAAAACCACCCAGCCGCTCACCGGACGGTGGCAGATATCAAAAAAGAGCATGGTGTCGGCGCGAAACGAGGAAACACCCAGATGATAAAGGCGAAAGCCCGCGGCCAGGGCCACGATAAAGACCAGGGCAACGACCGGCCATTTCTTTCTCGCTGTAACAATATTATTCATACTCACATCAGCGCTCCCGACCAGAGTTACCCGCAGAAATGGCAAACCGGCAAAACGTGAATTCCGTCCTCCGTTTTCCGCGGAGCATTCTCCATGCAAACAACAATTGCTTTCGCCGGTTTGGGTTCTCCCATGAGCGCGCGGAGTCCGCGAATATGACGGCCGCCAACCCGTGCAAAACGCTTGACCTCAATCACCAACGCGGATTGTGCCCGCAACCCAGAATGAAGATACACGCAAAAATGTGTATCTTTACGGGAAAGCGTCTAATGCCCTGAAGGCTATCCATTCGACCGCCATGCCCTGCCGTCCTTCATAACTTGTCCTGGTGAGAACCATGCCCTGGCGAATAAACACTCCGGCTTCATTTTGCCCGATGCGAAGCAATTTCCCGCGCCAGTGCCGCCCGCCATTCGCGAGGCGCCGCCGGCAAAGCGCAGGCAGATACCCGTTCGGCAATCGGGAAGGAATGCCGTCCCGCATGCACAATCCACAGATGATCCAGTTTCAGATCCGCCAGGGCGGTATAAACCGAACGGCTGGCCTGCGGCGCTTCCGCGTATTTGAATTCAAACCCATAGCGCCGCCCGTTGCCCATCACCAGCAAATCCAATTCAGCGCCGGAATAAGCGCCCCAAAAGTAAGCTTCTGGCACACGCAACATCCTCAATATCTGCTCCAGCGCGAAGCCTTCCCATGACGCACCCACCCGGGGATGACTTGCCAATGCATCGTAATTGTATAATGCCAGCAGACTGTGCAAAAGACCGCTGTCGCGAAAAAATATTTTCGGCGACTTGACTTGTCTTTTGCTCAGGTTCTCGTGCCACGGTTGCAGCTGCCGCACCATGAAAGTTTCCGTCAGCACGTCCAGGTAACCACGCACCGTTTTATCGCTGAGCCCCAGGGAGCCGCCAACCTCCGACGCATTCCAAATCTGCCCGTGATAATGCGCCAACATAGTCCAGAATCGCCGCATGGCGGGCGCCGGCACACGAATGCCCAACTGGGGCAAATCCCGTTCAAGAAACGTCCTGATAAATCCCTCGCGCCAGGCGACACTATTCTCCGGCGACTTTGCCAGAAACGATCTTGGAAAACCTCCCTGCACCCATAATCGTTCGCATTGATCCACTCCCGTTTCCCATAATCCGAACCCCCCCATTTCGACGAACTCCACGCGCCCAGCCAGACTTTCGGAAACTGCGCGCACCAGTTGCGGCATCGCACTGCCGAGAATCAGAAAACGCGCAGGGAAGCGGGGACGATCGACCAACACCCGTAAAATTGGAAACAAATCCGGCCGACGCTGGATTTCATCCACCACGATAAGCCCCTTCAACGCGCCGAGCGTCAACTCGGGGTTCTGCAACCGCCGCTCATCCTGAATGGATTCCAAGTCAAAAATAACAGACTTACGCCGACAGGCAATAATTCGCGCCAGCGTGGTTTTCCCGCATTGGCGCGGCCCCAGCAAAGCCACAACCGGAGAACGTCGCAAAGCCGTTTCAACGCGATTCTGATACTCATTGCGAGGAATCATGGTTGCAATCTATCCTTGAATATTCGGATTGTCAATCCGAATATTCAAGGATCTTTGCAACTATTCAGGAGCCGGAATTCTGTCTTCTGACTAATTGTGAGCTGTGAAATTTATGCAATACCAAACACAGTCAGAATACCGAAGAGCGCATTCGGCAGGCAAATGATGAAGGCCGGCGGGGCCAGATGGAACAGATCAATCAACAACTTGGTGATTGCCGGCGAAAACGGAAACTGGGCCGTACGCCCCATCAACTCCATCCACTGGGTAAAAACTACCCAGCCGCTCACCGGACGGTGGCAGATATCAAAAAAGAGCATGGTGTCAGCGCGAAACGAGGAAACACCCAGATGATAAAGGCGAAAGCCCGCGGCTAAAGCGATAACACCGATCAACGCAACGATCCACCATTTTGTCCTGACGGCGAGCGTGCTCACATGTTTTTTCAATGACCATCTGTTATTATTGATTGAACGAAGGCAAATTTATCTTGGATTTATACTCATTTTAACCGAAAACCTGTCCAATGGATGGGGGGGGGCTCACAGTATATTTGATTAATTTACTTCACTCATCTTTGACTGACAACAGATATCGCTTCATGCTTCAATACCATCTCCTTATTAATCTTGAACGTAGATGATCTTACCGCCCTGAGGCTCGAACGTGAACGGGGTTTCCTTAAGACCCAAAAGAGCTTTGCGCACATTGGCCTGATGCTCTTTCTCGCAATAGAACAGAAGGAATCCCCCGCCGCCAGCTCCCAGAAGCTTTCCTCCGACTGCCCCAGCTTCCAACGCTTTCTGATAATACCCGTTGATCTCAGGATTGCTGATGCCGCCCGCAAGGTCTTTCTTTAAGAGCCAGCCCTCATGCAGGATCTCCCCGAATCCGTGTAGGTCATTCGTTTGAAGTTTCTTGAGAA
Organism: Verrucomicrobiota bacterium; assembly: GCA_018898455.1. Lineage (GTDB taxonomy): Bacteria > Verrucomicrobiota > Kiritimatiellia > JAAZAB01 > JAAZAB01 > JAHIJO01. Next base: position 21,880 of record JAHIJO010000232.1, read on the forward strand.
GCTTATGAGACAATGCAACAATATCATCCAGACGAGCCATATTCTTCTCCGTGTTCTCACCCTGTTCTTTGAGGATTGTCGAAGATACCCGTGTTGTGCCTGTATAAAAAAGCAGGAGCTTATCATTCAGGATTTTCTTTGTCTCGCTGGAAAAAATGACCGGATCAACAAAAACGCTCTCATCACTGTTGAACTTGATATACTGGAACCCTCCGTAAGCTGCGATATATTGATCCTGCTTGCCGATCGGATTCTTCAATATCCCAATCTCGATCTCACAGGCCTCACGGGCCAACTGGTCTGCTGAGACATGCCTTCCCTGATACGCATGCAGCGCATTAAGAACACCTACCGCCAAGCTGCTCGATGATCCAAGGCCAATGCCCGCCGATCCCAATGGAACATCCCCCATATAAACGACCTCGATCCCCTTCTTGACCCCTACCATCTTCAAGGCCTCACGGATAATGTTATGTTCGACTTCATCCGTTGATCCGACAAGCTCGGTCTTGGAATAGCTGACGCGCACGAGGTCATCGAACTTCTTGTTCACGGTAATGTATATGTATTTATCGATCGCTGTTGAAACAACGGAGCCTGTTTTCTGCCTGTAATAGGCCGGCAGATCTGATCCGCCCCCGGCAAAACTCATCCGCAACGGAGTTCGCGAAATAATCATCGTTCACCTCCCCATGAATGAATGCATTCTTGAAGACCCTGCTCAAGGCTGACACCTGCCCGCCACCCTAATATCTTCTCGGTCTTGGACATATCGGCCCAAAATTCAGCGGTCGGAGCCGCTGTTGAAGCGCGCAACTGTTGAGCATATTCCGGCTTCCTCCCCATCGACCGCTCCAGTATCTCACACACCTTCCAGACAGGACAAGCCCAACCAGTCCCCACATTATAAATCCCTGTCAGAACATCTTTCTTCGCTGCCAGCAGCAGTGCCTTGGCAGCATCATCGACAAAAACAAAGTCGTTTGCATTGGCCGGAGTCTTAACAACAGGGAGATCCCCCTGCTTCAAAGACCGGATGAGCGTCGGGATCAGGGACTCTGACCGCTGGCCAGGGCCATAGACATAAAATAACCGCATCCAGACGAATGACAACTGGTATTTTGCGGCAAGCATGAGCCCCATATCACACAGGGCATGTTTGGCCCAGACAAAATAGCTACTGGTCGCCACCGTATCATCTTCACGGCAGGAACCTAAGGACTTGCCGTATTCCCAACAGCTTCCCAATGCAACGATCCTGCAACATCCACATTCCTCGGCCAGGAAACGGAACAAGGCAGTTCCCTGTTCCAGGTTTTTTCGGGACGCCTCAAACCCATAATCGGGGAGACCCTGCCAGGCAAGATGGATGCACACATCCGGATTAATCTCCGCCAGCCTGGCGGAAAAAGAGCTTAAGTCCGCGAGGTCACCCAAAACCACCTTGACACCGCTTCCCAGTGAACCCAAACTTGGAAGGCACAGGGCGTAAATCTCATCCGCCGGATCAATGAACTTCTCCAACCGGCGACCGATAAACCCTGTGACGCCTGTAATCAGTACTTTCATCGTATCCCCGTCAACACTCCAACCCTTTTTCCTTCACTACGAATTCCGAAAAGCTCATGGCCCCGACATCCTTGTCCGAAATGATCGGCGCCCCTTCCAACGGCCAAGGAATCCCAAGGTCCCTGTCGGCCCAGTTAATGGTCCCGGCGCTTTGCGGATGATAGGCTGTGTCCATTTTGTACAACAAAGAACAATCCGGGGTCATCGTGCACATGCCCAGCGCCAAACCTTTCGGCACATACAAGAGCTCAGGATCGGACGCGACGAGGGTCACGCCGTCCCATGAACCAAAAGTCGGCGCCCCCTTGCGCAAATCGACAAAAGCCATGAACGCCTTTCCATGGGCAATACGGACCAGCTTTGTTTCTGCATAAGGAGGACGCTGAAAATGCAAACCCCTCACCGTGCCCTTTTGGGCCGAAAAGGAGTGGCTTTCCTGGATCCAGTCCACGGGCAGTCCCTGGGGCGCAAAAAACTCCTTATCATAAGTCCGCGTGAAGAATCCTCGGTTGTCACGATGGATATCCAATCGTATCCTGAAAGCGCCGGGAACCTTTAACGCGATCTTTTCCACGGACAGGATCTTCCTTTCATTCTACCAAGAATGGCGTTTTCGGGAACGGGACAAGGTACGGCCCCGCATATCCCGAACCACGGCATTCGCGCATAATCTCATCCTTGAAATTCCAGGCAATGATAAAAACAAGATCCGGCTTGAGCGCCAAGCCCTTATCTCTGGAAATGATGGGGATATTGGAACCCGCCGTCCATCGTTCCTGTTTAAGCCCATTATTATCAATGATGGCTGCAATCTCCTTGGTGCTCAACCCGCAAAAATTCAAATATGTCGAACTGCGCGCTGATGCGCCGAACCCCACGACGGTCTTCCCTTTAAACTCACGAAGGATCTCGATTGTTCTCGTTTTATGTTCCTGGCTCCTCAGGGCAAAATCCTTCCAGCCAGCGACGGTATTTGTTCCTGCCTTGTCTTCAGCCGCAAAGGCTTCCGTATACGACCCATTAACAGGACATTGCGTCTTGGAAAAATAAATAACATTCGACCCACCACTGATCGGGCTGACATCCATATGAAATGGGTACAAGCCAAAACGGCCCAGAAACGCTGTCATGGACCGGGTCGTGAAATAACACAGATGCTCATGATAAATCGAATCATAATGCAGTTCACGTGCAATAATGCCACCGTCATGAAATTCGATAATCCCCACCCCGTCATCCGCCAGGACATCAGAAATCCCGAGAATGACATCATGGAGCTCGCTCACGTGCGGGATGACATTGCGCGCCATCACAACCCTGGCTCTGCCATGTTGGGCGACCACATCAGCCGCGGTTTCTCGGTTCCAATAAGCGCATAACGTCCGAACACCCGCTTCCTCTGCGATCTTGGCGATATTTTTTGCCGGCTCAATACCCAGTACGGAATGCCCCGCGTCAACAAAGGACTTTAGAATCGTGCCGTCGTTGGAGGCGATCTCGACGACGAGGTCTCCCACCTTCAAACCCGTGCGTTTCACCGTGCGATCGAAGAAGACCTTTGCGTAATCCCGCGCTGCCAAAGACGTCCCCGTGACCCAAACGTACGAATCAAATAGTAGTTCTTTGCGGACCGTGTCCTTGAGCTGAAATAAGCCACAATCCAAACAAAAGGCTGTCCGCAACGGATAACGTCGAGCCTGCTCTATTGCCGAACCCAACAGCGCATTGGCCAGCGGTTGTGGTCCAAGATCAAGAATACCCACAAGTTTCGCCGAAGAACAAGAACGGCATTCTTTGATCGTTTCAAACTCGGCGTGCTTCATCTTTTCCCTTTATCCACCCATGAAAGGTCCGGACCCAGCAATCCTTCCGACCGCAGGTGATGGATCTGCTTCAGCCGGATGCACATCCGGCCTCGGAAATGCTCTTCTGTAAAATTGATCCTCTTGAACAGGTCAGTGAGATCTTTCCCTCCCCGATCAAGGCCCCATTCGGGCTTGAAATGATCTTTGAGAACGGTGAAGATCTTCTTGAAGCTCACGCGATACGTCCTCGAATCATTGCCATGTTCGCCGGTAAAAACAAGCGAGCTGCCCGGGACCGCGCGTTGAGCGGCTTCGGCCAGATCGCGCACCATGAAATTCCCGTTCGGGATCCCGACATTGAATGCCTGGCCGGAAACAATATCCAGCGGGGCTTCAAGTCCGGCAATGTAAGCATTCGAAACATCGTGCACATGGACAACAGGACGCCATGGAGTTCCATCGCTTTTGATCTCTATTTTGCCCGTAGTATAAGCACAGGCAACAAGGTTGTTGTAAACGATATCACAACGTAATCGCGGACTGGCCCCGAACACCGTGGACGGGCGGAAACAGATCACGTGAAAATTCTTGTCCGCCATCTTCCTCAGTTCGCACTCGGCATCCCATTTCGTACGGGCGTATGCCGTCAAAGGCTGCTTTGCGCTGTTGTCCTCTTCGATCTCAGCATCCAACCTGGAAATGCCATACATGCTCTGTGAGGACGAATAGATGAACCGCTTCACGCCAGCCTTCTTGGCCGCTTTTCCCGCGAGGACCGTTCCACCAAGGTTGATCTCTTCAGTCAATCCAGGCGTGAGCTCACCCAACGGATCATTGGAAAGCGCCGCGAGATGGATAAGGGCGTCACATCCTTTCATATCGGTTGCCTTGATATCCCGGATATCTTTGGATATCTGGACGATCGATGGGTTATGAGGATACAAAAGGCAATCCTTGTAATAACCCACATCCAATCCAACGACCTCATACCCCTTCGCAAAAAGCATATCCACAAGGACGCTGCCGATATACCCCTGATTTCCCGTAACCAGCACCTTCATATCAGACCTTCCTGCTTCCTATTTGATAGATACCAACAGTAATGTCTAATGGGCCGTTTCCATGATATAATATTCTTTGCTGTCGACCAAGAAATTAAGATCGTCGGGCTTGTTTAAGAGATATCCCGGTCCAATATTTTTTCCCTAGCCACCCTACGGATCACCACACATATCCCGTCAAAATAGTCTATAAAGATCATCTTATATCTTTCTGCTCAAGCTTCTGGAACCCCTTCGACAGGGTCACGGCCTCAAAATTTCTTAAACTATCGAGCGAGGTGATAAAATAATATTGCTCATCTGTCATGAATGCGCCGAGCCGCCCTTCTGCCGCCAGCTGCGCTAGGATCTTCTTCTCAAAAGAAATATTCCCTGTCTCCGAGACATCCAGAACTTTCTTCTCGACAATAAAAAACCCGATATCGATACCATTCAATCCCGGCGCGCGCCGGGTCTTGTCATACGCCCCAACCCTGCCGGAGGCATCAACAATGACATTGTTCTCATGACCGTATTCGCCTGTCCCCTTCTTATTGCTAAAGACGGTTGTTGTAACGGGAAGGCCTAACCTCTCATAATTTGCGGTCATTTTCTCCATAGGTATTGGCCAATAATTGTCGCCATACAACAGCAGAAACCGGTCGCTTAGCTTCTCATACGCATTCAGCAGGCGGCGTCCCGTAAGGTCTTCTTCCGTGCCCACGGAATACTCGATTTGGACACCGCAGGCCAGACAATCCCCGTAATACGCCATGATCTTCTCGGCCTTATAACCGACAAGAAAAAGCACCCGCATAATCCCGGCATCCACCAGAGACCGCAGCAGATAATCCGTAAAAGGAACGCCATGCACGGGGGCCATGGGCTTGGGTAATTCATCCGTTAACGGCCGCAGGCGTTCCCCCCGACCTCCCGCCAATATGACAGCCTTTTCTATCTTTCCCATCTGCCGCCTTCAACTCAGAGCGCATCACGCTTAAATCGATTGCGATTCCTGTAACCACAGGACTTCTGGATCAACTGCTGAAAACAGCCGTTAAGCCCTTCCGCGGCCACACTGCTCAGGTTGTAGCGGAATGTATCCATGTTCGCCATCCCGGTTCACGGCGTGGAGGCCGTCCTCCTCTCGCGCCAGCGTCTCCGCAAGGCCAGGTATATAAAGAAAAGTCTCTTTTCGATTAGCGTCAACGCGAAGTGAACGGTCATCCACGCGACTTCAATCGGGATCAGATGCACACCGTGTTTGGCCGCCGTCATCAGCATGTAGCGCCTCGCCATTGGCGCGTATCGCACCGTCTCATTGGCCCCATGATACCGGTTGCCGATCAACAAATCCGGGATATGGTAGATTGGCGCCTCCCGACAGATCGCTATCGAAAGGTCAATGTCCGAGGTGTAGCAGATCGTCTGATCATAACACTGCCCCCGCATGGATGAAGTGCGGATCAGCAGGGGAATGCCGAACCAGTTCCGAGTGGTCTTGAAGCACTGCATGGCGATCGACCGGGAATCCGCCAAGCCAGAGCGCCCGAATCGCCTGACGGCCACGATCCGGTCCTCCTCGTCAATGTAGGCAAGATCGCAGTAGACTGACGGCACCTCCGGGTGGGACTCCATAATGGCGAAGGCCAGCGCCAATGCCTCCTTGTGGAACAATATGTCGTCACTGCACAGCATCATATAATAGGGCGTACGGACTTGTTCCAGACATCGGTTGGCATTGGCAACGAAGCCGCCGTTTCGCGCGTTTTCAATCATTACAAGCCGTTTATCGCCACAGAAAGACCGAACGACGTCACGCGTGCGGTCCGTCGAGGCGTTGTCGGAAACCACAATCTGTAGATCGGCGAACGACTGGGAAAGCACTGACTCGATCGCCTTCCCAACGAACCGTTCCTGATTATAGACGGGAATCAGAATTGTAATAGCCGGCTTCATCCGTCGGACTTTTAGGTACTTTTCGTGAAGCGCTGCACGCACATTTGCCCATGACAATCAATCCGTGCACACTCTATATGACGCGTCTGCGGATTGACAGCAAAATCCGCCTCCATAAGCAATGGCGATCAGCCATTGAGGGTTTCGACGACACAGGGCCAAAATACGACCGAATCGTCCCGCGATTCCTTCCCATGTATACCTGATGGAATTTGCCAAGGCCATCCCAAGCTTGACATTCATCGGTCCGTTTTATATGACTCGGACGAATAGAGCGTGATGATCTCGGAAATATCGAACAACTGATCCAGAACGGAATCGAGACTCATATCGAGCCGGTCCTTGGCCGCGGTTCTTTGAAGCATGAAGGAGGGTCAGGGCCAGCACACAATAGAAGGCATGCACAGGTAGCGGCCTCATCAGGCACTGGACAAACGAACACCTCCGAAGGTATATTCCGTCGAGATTGAGTTGCGCCCGCCCCCGACCACCCACAATGGACGGAGAGGAAAGGCAAATAAAAAGGTGGAACAACGAGCAACCATTAGCGTATCCTGCAATCGGAACTGTCCAACCAACGGGGAGAAGCTCTCGAACAATACATAACTATGAAACGCGGGACAGCCTGAACAGAGGATCACCCGTACGAAAGCCGCTGCGGCGAAGGGTTGCCCCATAAGGAGATGGTCATGACGGCCCTGTGTCCGCTGTGCGGTTCTGCGCGGCATGAACAGATATACCACCAGAAGGCTCTGCCGCTTGTCAGCAACACCGTGTACGGAACGGCATCCGAAGCCATTGCATGCGCCAAAGAACCTGTTATCCTGCATCTCTGCCGGCAGTGCGGCCTTGTGTTCAACCCCTCCTTTGATTCGAGCAAGATCGCTTACGATACGCACTACGACAACCGCCGGGATTCTTCTCCGCGGTACCGGCGCTATCTGGACGAATTGACGACGACCCTCAAGAATGCGTATGGGCTGACAAGAAAAAATGTTCTCGAGGTGGGATGCGGCCAGGGGGACTTTTTGCGTCTATTTACACAGGTGAGCGAATCAAGCGGAGCGGGGTATGACCCTGCGTATCAGGGACCTGAACAGTTCGGGGCAACATCTTTCGTGCGCGCCCCATTTGTTCCGGGCCGGCAAACGACGCCCTACAACACCTTGATCCTTCGCCACGTTCTGGAGCACATTGAACAACCAGGGCTGTTTGTTCAAGCTGCTCTTGACAGCCTGGTTACGGCGGATGATGTTAGTGTCGTTGTCGAAGTTCCCTGTTTTGCCTGGATCCTTGACGCTGGCGCCTATTGGGATATTGCATACGAGCACTGCAATTACTTTACCAGGGAATCCTTGTCTTTCCTCTTCGACCAAGCGGGGATAGAGGTTATGGATGTACAGAATGTCTTCGAAGGCCAGTACTTGCTCGCCGTCGGCAAGGCTCGCCAACGATCCCGACTGCCGCACGCTTTTTGTCAGCGTCCCGTCCCGCAGAAGGAATTCGAACATGCTCTATGCCCGAAGCTCAGGACCTTTGAACAAAAACGTGCGTCGATTACCCATCAGCTGGGGCAGTTCGATCAGTTTACCATCTGGGGAGTAGCCGGAAAGGGAGTTACCTTTGTGAATCTGCTCGATCAAGATCAGCTGGACAAAATCCCCTTTTTGATCGATATGAATCCGAACAAGCAGAGAAAATACTGCCCCGGCACGGACAAGCTGATTGTCCCACCCTCCGTCTTGGCCGGCGAAACGCAAGTACGCGTCATCCTTTTGATGAACCCCATCTATTATGACGAGATAACGGAACAAACGAACACGTTTGGTAATACGTACCACCTGTTGGTTCCTTGAAGGAGATGACCATGCGCGACGACATTTCACCCCTGCGAAAATATGTTGCTGTTAATAAAGATAAAGACGAGCTGGCTTTACAGACGCAAGCTCGACAATGGATATGTCTCGCTCATCAGAACAAATTATCCTATGAAATTGACTGGCTGGGTGTTCCAATTATTCAGACACCGGAAGACATGGTCTTGATGCAGGAACTTCTCTACACCGTGAGACCGGATATCCTCATCGAAACGGGAATCGCCCACGGCGGGTCCCTCATCTACTATGCCTCGCTGTTTGAACTCATCGGAAAGGGCTTGGTCATTGGCATTGACAGGGAAATCAGGCCAAATAACCGCGCAGTGATAGACGCTCATGCCATGAGAAAGCGAATCGTGATGATCGAGGGAGATTCCGTTTCTGACGAGACGCTGATAGCCGTGCGAGACCTGGTCCCCGAGGGCAAACGCACGGTTGTTTGTCTCGACGCCGATCACACGAAACAACACGTCCTCCGCGAACTTGATCGGTACCATCATTTCGTGGATATCGGGTCGTACCTAGTTGTGTTTGATACGTGCAGTTCCATGTTGGCGGAGCATGGGGTCGTCGGTCCCGAATGGCGCCATAATGGCCCGAAAGAGGCCGTCGCCGAGTTCCTCAATCTCCACAAAACCTTTGCGGTGGATACTTCCTACGATAAATTGTATGTATCCCATAATCAAGGCGGTTTTCTCAAGCGTATCGCCTGAGCGACGCGCTTGATGGCTGCAAACCTGGTGCCCTACTCGTGCCAACTATACTGCTACTGGTTATCCCAAATTATTCGATCAAAATGCTAGAAGAAGATGCCGCCCTTGCTCGCGGCGGCCAAGGTGATTTCACCAAGAGCGTTGACTGGGGGATATCCGTTCCCATCGGGATCTTGTATATTGCGGCAAACCTCCGGGCGCATGGCCATGAAGTGCGCATTCTTGATTTGCACAGAGCTTTTAAGCAATGCCGCGATAATGGCTATTTTGCCACCCACACGTTGCCATCTTTCTTTGAGGAATTCTTTGATGAAACGGTGCGGGACATGTTGCCGGATATTCTCGGATTGAGTTGTCTGTTCAACGTTTCGTCAAGCACGGCTCTTCATCTTGCGCAGCGCTGCCAACAGTTCTTTCCATCAGTGGCCGTGGTCATGGGAGGACATTACCCTACCAGTGAGTATCCCGCTCTGGTCCGTGATGGTAGCGCTAACTATATTCTCCTTGGAGAGGCGGAAGAGTCGTTCGCTCTTTTATGCGATCACTTTACCGATCCCGACCGCGACGCTCTTCTCGCGGCCTCTCCGGGCATTGTTCAGGCAAAGGCGCTTTCTGCTTATGACCACAGGGCGGTAGTGGTTCAGGACCTAGACGCATTACCCATGCCTGATCTGGACATGTTGCCACACCGGGATGAGTATCTTCTTGCTTCGTTACATGCCGAACGGGTCGGGGTAGCGTTGGCTGGAAAGACGATCAAGGCAGCGCCTCTTTTTACCACCCGCGGATGCCCGATGCACTGTACATTTTGCGCTTCATTCGCTGTCCATGGCAGGAAAGTCAGGGCGCATTCCATAGACTACCTGATGAGATGCATCAACGTTCTGGTGGCTCGATACGGGGTCAACCATCTGCTGATTGAAGACGATATGTTCAACTATTCCATATCGCGTTCATGTGCCTTTTGCGACGCTGTTTACAAAAGGTACGGAAACCATTTCACGATCGAGTTCCCCAACGGGTTCGCAATATGGAATCTTAACAATGAACTGGCCGCCAAGCTCAAGAAGATCGGTCTGTCTTCGGTAACGGTGGGAGTCGAGAGCGGCAGCCCTTATGTCCAGAAGCATATTTTGAAGAAGAATCTCAACTTGACACGCGTACGCGAAAACATACGTCTTTTTCAGGCCCATGGAATCGGGGTACGCGCCTTTTTTATCGTCGGCTTTGTCGGCGAGACACTTAAAATGATGGAGGAGACGGTGCAGTTTGCTCTGAGTCTGAATATCGACTGGGCTGAGGTCAAGATATTCACTCCGCTGGTCGGCAGCGAGATGTATGCGTGCGCGCATGATAAGGGGTATCTGATCGGCGACATGAGCGAGCACGTGTATGGTCGCTGTTGCGTTAAGACCCCTGAGTTTTCGCCTGAAGAGGTCAAACAGGTCCAGTATGACGCCAATATCAGGATTAATTTTCTTAACAACCTTTTTTTGAGAGAAAAGCGTTTCATGGAAGCAGAGAAAGTATTCAAGGGGCTTTTGGCTCGATTTCCAGGACATGTCTTTGCCCAGTGGGGTTTGGAACAGGCTCTGGCTGGTCAGGGAAAAGAGAAACAGGCGCAGGAGGCACACGACGATATGCTGGGGATGGCAGACCGTTCCACGCTCGTAGCAGAGTTGCTGAAGAAGTATGGCATCTTGCGCTCAGATTAGTCTGACGACCATGCGTTAAGCCACGGTCTCAGGAAAACTGACATGATCTTAGCCAACGAAAAGAGTCAGGCAACCATTATCAAAATGTTCATGCGTGGCTTAAGACCCACACATATCTAGAGCCTGTCCCACGGGGGAATAAATTTAGATACCCCCTGGGCGATCAATACCCCAACAGATAACATTTTCCGGCCGGGTAATTCCAATTTCACATATCGCCGCTAAAACTCCCGCAAAACGGGGTATAACGATGGGCGTGTTTTTAGCCCATTCC
>JAHIJO010000025.1 GCA_018898455.1 Verrucomicrobiota bacterium
ACGTTTTATCCCAAATGCTGCTCGAAAATCGCTTGGCTCCCCACGCCAGCGCGGTATACTCGCAGCACTTGGGATAAAACGCTATTCGTTCGGAAAGGAAAAAAACGTTCAACGCTCAACATCCAACGTTCAATCCCGATCCGGGTTGGGACGGGAATGTTGTCCTTCCTTCAGGCGGTCATGGGGCATAAATTGCTGGTACTCCGCCCCTGCCGAACATACAGGAACGTGGCAATTGATGTGTAACATGTTGAAATGCAATTTGATATGATGGGTAAATAAAATGTTGACAGGATACGATTGTTGGGGCATAGTAATTACAAAGATGTAAAGAAAGTATGTTTTGAGCATTCAGTAATAGATGTAAAGAAAGTATGTTTTGAGCATTCAGTAATAACAGGTTCCTGCTCTTGTGAAGGTGATTGAGGAATCTGTGTCATGGCGAAATCCGTGTCCTGTGATGGTGGGCACGATGGAAAGGGGGTGTTGCGACACCGATTAAACCGGCAATAGTTTTGAAATTTCCAAGGGGATGACCCAGTTAGGAGATTGCGCCGTAGGCGGATAAGGATTGGAATCTCCTTACCAAACACATGCGGCTCAAATCAGGCCCTGTGCCATACCAGGGTCGCATGAAGGTGAGGTTCAATAACTGATGTCGTCCGGAGCCGAAATATAAGAAAGAAACATCCGGCTACGGGGGCAGAAATGGTTCCCGTGAGATCCGGCAAGAGGAGAAATATCATGAAATCGAAAGGTTTCACATTGATTGAGTTGGTGGTTGTGATTGTTATATTGGGTATCCTGATGGCCGTTGCCATTCCGAAGTATATTGATATAACGGACAAAGCCAAGGAGGCGTCTGACAAAGGCCTATTGGCGGGATTGCGCGGCACTACCCATATGCTGTATGCCAGTAATGCCGTACATCAAAAAACCCCGATGTGGCCGGCGAGCGCCGCAGAGGTTTGGGCTGGTATGTCGGGCACCAGTACCTGGCAATACTACACCAATGGCGCTTCTTACAATCCGACTAACGGCGAATGGAACACCATTGCGAACTGATAATGTTTGGGTCAATATAATATTAGTTTCGATGCGAGGGGGAGCCATCTCCCCCTCGTGTCGTTTTCATCACGGTTATCTGGTAATGCCTCAGTTTCAGAGGGAATGTGGCACAACCGAATTGGACGGAGGGCTTCAGTTGTAGCGGCCAGTTCGACAGAACGGCCATCAGCGGTTCTGTCGAACCGCATCTACACCCGCCTGTAACTGAGGTATTACGTTATCTGAGAGAAAACGCTTGACGCGGGCTCGTGCAGGGCTTGTAATTCTCAGCTTGGCACAGCCTTGCCCTCCACTGCATGTGCAAGGCCAGGCAAGGGCATTTTCCTATGGAGTAAAATCAGGCGGCGTGGTGATTGATGCCCTTGGTAGGCAAGGAACTTTCGATGTAGGGGCGTAGGTTTATCCCGCAGCAGCGGGATTGCTACGCCCGTCCGGATTTTCGGATTCGAGCAAGCTCGACCCCTCCATATTGAAAAACAAAGTTTTACGGCAAAAAGAAAGAATCAAGTTCCTTAAAAGGGCGAATCCGCCAGTTGGCGGTAAAAGCCGGTTTTTGCTTGAGAATGACACAGTCCTGGGCTCGTGAGACACGCGCTGATTTTCATTGCCTTCAATCCCGATTTATCCATAATCTTCAGTGATTTCCGGACTAGCTATGTTTCAATTTCATCCCAAACGCCGAGGCGGATTTGAATGCGGAACCACGGGGGCCAAGATGGTTCTGCTGAGCCGCCGCCATGCCGCGAATCAGGTGGAAAATATCTTCATCGAAGAAGTCCTGTTTGAGTCGCGGATCAATGGAAAGGCGCGTCCGCCCCTGGAGACCGCCCGTCAGCTTCTTATTCATAAAAATCTGACTGGATGTAAGACGCTGTGTGTCGCGCCCGGCGCGACCGAAAGTTGTTTTGTCATTCTGCCTAAAATGAGCAAGGCCGAGGCCGACAGCGCCATCCTGCTCCAGGCCAAAAAAATAATATCCTGGGACATTGAAAATCCCGTAGTGGCTTTTAAAGGATCTGAGTTTCTCCGGGATCGGGTGGGCTACCTGGTCGGACTGGCTGATTGGAAAGCCGTCAAGGCATGGAGCCGGCTGATTGAAGGGAGCGGAAGTCTCATTGACGATATCACCCTTGGCGCATGTGCCTACCAGGCGTTAAGCCAGGCGCAGGGTTGGGCTGATGAATTCCCCTTTATTCTGGTGGCTGATCTTGGCGCCAGCGCATCCTCGTTTTACGTCCTGGATCGCCAAGCGGTCAGGTTCATGCGGAAAATTCCGGTGGGTGGAGATGCCATAACCCGTTTATTGATGACGGAGGTATCTACCGAGGGAGGTTTGATTCGTCTGGCCGATAGCGAGGCGGAAGATGTGAAAATTACAGGCTATCTGCCCGTCGCCGGAAAGAAGGAGCCGGAATACCGTTCTGGTCCGACCTCCCGCGCGGTTGGGCCGAATGCGGAATCGTCGTCGGGGCATCCTGCAACAAAACAGGTCGAACACGTGGAGATGCTGGTGCGGCCCGTGGTGGAACGGATCACTTCCGAAATCATACGATCAATTCAATTCTTCAAAGATAATGTCGGTCAGAAAGTGGACGCGGTGTTCCTGACCGGCGGCACGGCAGGCTTGCAAGTCCTGCGGACCCATCTGGAAACATCGTCGGCCTTGCCGGTCCGGATTATCAATCCCTTTGCCGGCCTGACTTTTGCGAATCCAGGCATTCAAAAATACGCGGACAAGCATAAAACCAGGTTGGCCATGGCCACGGGATTGGCTTTGGCGAAACAACCCGCGCTCAGTCTTCTGCCTAAAGCCATACAGATTATGAAGCGTTTTACGGACTTCATGCCCCGGCTGGTCGCGGCCTTGCTGATTCTGGGTTTTGTTCCTTTGCTAGTTGCCGGAATCTGCCAGGTAGTCTCGATTCAATCGGTCCGATCTGAGACGCGGCAATATCAGCAACAGTTACAACAAACCAGTCAGGAACGTCAGCGTCTGGACGTGCTCCAGAAACAGTTTCAGGAATCGTCGGAATATTTTCATGCCCTCAAGAATATGGTCGGTCGTAATCCGCTCTGGCCGGGTATTCTAAACGCCCTGGCCGACGCCCTGCCTCCGGATATCGTTCTGACCCGGTTCGACGCGGGGTTCGATCCCGGCCGGCCGAATGTGATTATCCTTGAGGGCAAGGTGCTTCCCGCCGCCGCCGGTTTTGATGATGCCATGGCGGCGCTGTTGCCGGCGCTTAGCGCCTCGGTGTTTTTTAAGCAGGTCAATATCATCAATGCCAAAGCCGGCTCACCTGGGCGGCTTGCCTCGGGGGAGCCTGGCGGGACCGAATCCAAATCCATGCTGGGCACTTTTGAAATTCAGTGCGAGCTGGTTCATTAGATTGTTCCACCTATGTTCAGTTACACGAAATCTCTGATGGCGGTTGCTTTGGCCCTGTTGGCCGTGATCGGCGCCGGCCTGTGGTTCCGAAGCCGGGCGCTCAGCCTACGGGAATTGACCATGACCCGTGATGACCTGTGCGTTCAGATGGCCGGCGCTCAGTCCTATTCCGGTCTCAATGCCGATTACGAAAAAAGGCTGGAAATGATGGAACGCGACATTAAGGCTATCACCCGCAAATTTGCGGGCAAAGATTACGAATCGCCCCAACTGGTCAAAGCGGTGGTTAAATCAGCGTCGATCGCCGGCTTGGAAATGATAAGCGCGTCAAAGCAGGACCGGAAAACCGATGCTTTGCCCGTCCGCGGCCGGGAGCAGAAGGCCAGTTTCATTACCCATGAGATTAAGCTCAAGGGCGCTTATACCGGATTAGTCAAATTCATGCAAAGCCTGATGGACTGGGACTTGGGATATCGGATGGAGTCCATCGAAATTGTGCCGGCGGGCGAAGGCGTACAAGAAGGGGAGATCGAGGCGACGATCATCCTGTCCGTGTTTTCGTTGGAATTGTTAGATGCCACGAAGTAAAATCTAAATTCACTGCCATCCCATAGCGCGTATTTTAGAAAAAACCAGCTTGGCCCGACAAGGGAAAAACCGTGTCGGTTGAAAAACAGCATTAAGAATCTTTTGTCTTTAATTCATGGTAAGGGTTTTTTCACAAGTGGCTGTCCC
>JAHIJO010000026.1 GCA_018898455.1 Verrucomicrobiota bacterium
AAACAACTTCCGTAATAGGGTTACGCTTTTTTTCTCAATGGCTTCCAACGCACCAGGTTGGAGCTTGGACCAGTTGGCCGTGCGGGTTTCGAATCCGCCGTGTCGGAACGCAAGCCGCGTCGGCACGTAGCCGACATAGCCGTTGCTCAAATGCGCCACAAACGTGTAAGGCGCAGGAGACTTCAACTTGAGCGCCAACTGGGCTTCCACAAAGGGTTCGCCCATCCAGCTTACCAGGGCCAGGTTGCCGATGCGGAACGCCTGGATTTCGTAGGGGAAAACCCGATGGGTTTCCGTGTACTTGTGCAGGTCCAGCGTGGCGGCGGCATACATCCAGTCCCATTTCACCGCGTCTCGTTTGACCGGGTCGATCCAATCCGGAGTCGGCTGACGCTTCAGAATTTTCTGCGCCGCGCGGATTTCGGCGGGTTTGAGATGACGGTAAGGCAGGTTGAGGTATGCGCGTTTACACTTCAACGGAACACCTTCCATCGGCTGCAGACGGCTGAGCACTCGTTGCGCGGTTTCCGCCAGCATACGGCCCATCCGGATATGATCGTCCTTGTAATCGGGGTCGAGATGGTTGTAGTGATGGATATTGCCGCAGGCCCCGTTGAGCACAAGGCAGGGTGCAGGGCCTCCGCCACGCATGGCTTCCGCCCAGACGCCCGGCCATCCGGCAATGATATACCGGCAAGGGTAACCATGTACCGGATGGCAAGTGTGATGGAGCAACAAGGCCACGGTGTAGCCTTTGGTGTCCACAAACGAGGCCACGCCAACTTCGGGATCCACCGGCCCTTCAACCTGCAATACGTTCGGATTGCAATTGCCGGGATGGGTCAGCCCTTTGCCGTCACGCATGATAAACCGGCGGTTAAAGACCACGCGGCCATCCACGCCGCGCCCGACCGCGAGCGTGACGGGACGAAGTGAACGCGCCGCCTGCACGATGGCGTCAACAATCTTCCGGACGGTCGGCTCGTTATAGCGATCGTCGCCGCCGCATAGCCAGGGATATTCCTGAGGGATCAATCCGGATTCCGGCCGGATCATGAAATGGCCCAGCGAGGGCGCGGCGTGGTTCTGTGCGCAATGCACCATGATGGCGGCCGGCGCCAAGCCGGTGCGCGCCGCGGCCCGGCGCCGGATTTCATCAGCCCAGGGAATGGTCGTTACACATAGATCAAGCTGCAACAGGCAACAGCGCGTACCGCCCGATTCCAGCACCAGGACGCGCGCGAATAACGGTTCGCGGATCTCCTCAACCGGCCGGTAGCGGCCGATGTCGCCTGAAATTTGAATTCCCTTCTCAGGCGTAATATCCACCATTCCAGCGCCGGCCAGTAGTTTCTTGGTCATCATACCGTTTCCTCCTGTTTTTTTATAATACTTAAATTTACCCCATGGGTTGATGAAAGCGAGAGCAGCCGAAAAAACTCATGTTTTTTTAGCCGGCAACCGCCATTTATTCAATCCCACATAGAATTGATTGTTTCCACAGTTTTTTCAACCAGTTCGCGTTCATTCGATTTGCAGATTGCATGAATTAATTGCTGTCATATTTTGATTCTATTATTGTTTATAATTTGGACACAGCATCGCTTACGTGTCATTCCTGTATCAAATCGTACAAGTAACCCGCCGCCCGGCGCGTGGCATCATCTGGCGGATATTTATTGCCCTCGTATTCAATATTGATATACCCCTTGTATCCGGCCTGCTTCATTGCCGCCAGGCAGGCGCGATGCGGCACAATGCCTTCACCGATCAGGGCCGGCTTGTAATGCCTGCCATCCTTGCCGGGCATGCCGGCCTGCTCTCCAGGAGCACATAAGCTCCAATCCTTAAAATGCGCATGAATGACATAGTCGGCCGACCGCGTGAAAGATGCGGCCGGTTCTTCTCCCCCAGTCATGCAATTTCCGTTGTCGAACGTAATTTTCAATCCCGGCACGGCTCGCACGGCCTCAAGCATATCGGCGGAGGTGACAAAAGGGCTTGTCTTTCCGTGCATGTTTTCCACCGAGAACATTACCCCCGCCTTCCTGGCAAAATCCATTATTTCCGCAAAGGCGTCGAGATAGTGACGGCGACTCTCCTCGCAGGTGTATTCAGGTTTGCCGCCGGCGCAGCACATGATCCGCGGCGCACCCAGCAAGACTGCCGTTTCGATGCCCTGCTTGATCTGATCGATTCCCGCGGCACGGGCTTGCGTGCTGGCATAATTGACGTCAGCGCCAAATGTATAGCAGACGACCGCGACGCCAATATCCTGCGCCATCGTTTTCAGCTCACGGGGATCCGCGCCATGCAGTGACACAAAATCAATGCCTGTGAGCCCCAGTTCCTGCGTGAGATCCAGCATGGTCTTGAGACTAAACCCCGGTTGGCGCGCCAACGTATAAGACATCATGGATAATTTCATTGTTGTTCCCTATGGTCTGCTGATTCCAATACCTGATGCAAGAGCCGCGCGCTGGCATTTACAATTTTATAACCCGCATCCGGCTCCAAACGGCACCAATAGATCGTTTCCGCTGAATACCCGCCCCCCAGCAAACCATAGATGGTTGGACAATAGCCGCTGAAACTATCGGTCAGTTGGGCAATCGCCGTTATTTTCGCGGGACTGCGGCGCCGAATGTCCAAGCCAAACTGGCAATAGAACTCGCATGGATTGGTGGCAATGGCAAAGTCGCCGATCCGCACGGCATGCACCGGCACCGTATCATAGGGATTATCTTTAAACTCTTCGTACAGACGCAGGACGCTGGCTTCCAGATGATAAACAGCACCGACCTTATCTAATCCTTGAGCCACGACGGCCTGGGCCTTTTTTATGTCCCCGGCCGATGGGAGCCGGACCCCGATCGTCAGTTCTTCATGGGCGTGGCGCAGGGGCGCGGACGATAACGGGGTTAGGTTGGACAATAGTCGCAGGGTTTCACCGGCCACCAGCGCCCCGACTTCCTTTAATCTCTGTTCACGGTCATAATGACGGCGGCCCACCATGTTCCAGGGCGAAAGGTCGCCGCTTGCTCCTTGCAGATACAACACCGGCAGGGACGAAACATTCAGCGCTTCGCGGATCAGACGGCGTGCCTCGCCAGGAAAATCAGCGGACGCATAACAGGCTGTTTCAACACAAGTGGCATGGCAGGCATTGTTATGCACCAGCGCGATCAGCCGGCCTTCGGTGTCTGTCACCGACAGGAGCATGTGCCTTGGATCGTCGGGCCCTTCCAATCCCGTGAAGTCGGTCCTGCCTGCCGGCGCATACATGGTATGCGTACCGTCGGCCCAGCACATCCGGCGGTTAAACCCAATGTGCGC
Source organism: Verrucomicrobiota bacterium (assembly GCA_018898455.1). Lineage (GTDB taxonomy): Bacteria > Verrucomicrobiota > Kiritimatiellia > JAAZAB01 > JAAZAB01 > JAHIJO01. The sequence goes on from JAHIJO010000026.1 coordinate 3,337, forward strand.
CTGGCCGGCAACCCAGCCCACACGCGCTTCACGCGCCTGAGCCACGGCCTCGCGGGCGGCTTCCGGCAACCAAGCGCGCAGACGTTCGAGATAAGGGCGATTCGGTCCGGTATCGGCCAGCAGGCCGGTCAATTCCGGGCCGGTATGGGTATGCGTACAGCACAGGATGACGGCGTCAGCGGGTAGTCCGGACGCCTTGCCGATGGCAACACACAGCGACTGGGTTTCATCCTTCGCCGGTAGCGCGAGCAGGTCAAGGCTGACGACCAGAATACCAGTCTGGTCGTCAGCCAGGTAGAGGCAATTGGCTTCCAGATTATCCCGGATGCGTTCGCAGGGACGATGGTACATCTGCCCCGACAGGTCATCGCCGATTTCGCAGTTGATCACACAGGTACTGGCGCCGGAATACAGGCTCATAACCTCCTACTGGCCGCAAGGCGGCCTTATTATTTCATGATAATGAACTCAGAATGCCGCTTGATGAATGTGGGTGCCGGACCATTTAACGGCATGCGTCAGCAGTTCGTCCGCTTCCGCAACGGTCTTGACCGGGATGCTCAGGCACAATCCTTCCGGACGCAGATGGCGGATCATGAATTCAGCCACGTCTGCCCCGATGCCGATGTCCAGACAACGGCCGGCCTTCTGAACGCGGCGGTAGAATTCCATGTGCGCCGGACCGTTGGGCGGCTCTTTCATATTGGGCGAGTATTGAATGACCCGAATATACGGCCGACTCAGGCACAGCTCCAAGTGCTGCTTGTACCCGCAGGTATGATAATGCAGCCGCTCGTATCGTTCCCCCTGCCAGTCCAGCTCGGGCAGGACCAGCCGCTCGAACATTTCCGGTGAAATCACGGCGGCGACATCGGCCTGAGCGCACCGGAATAACTGCCGGCACCAAATTCCGGTCCAACTGACCCAGCCGACATCGCCCTGGCGCGAATCGAGCAGTTGGCGGAAATGGTTCCAGTTCTCCTCGGAGGGGCCGCGCATTTCATGCAGGCGTGCCGCGCACTGGTCCGGGTTGATGGCCAGGTCGAGTAACATTTCCTCATTTCCGCGGAGCATGTTCAGGAGATCAACGTGATCAAACTGTGCGGGACAGGACACAATGAACCGGCCTGGGGCTTCGTCCAGCAAACGGTTGCAGATGGCATCAACTTTGCTCCGCCATGGATCCTGCGGCCCCGGGTACCAGTTCAAGGGTTCGTCCATGGCAGCCATGGTCGGGCGGATGGAGATGCCGCCCTCATGGAAATGAAGGTGGCCGTCGCACCCCGTCGTCGTGCCGGCCATGAAATGGGAGGCGGCGGGAACCGTCTCGCCGCCCAGATAACTGCCTTCCAGATTATGGAGTGCGCCGGCAAGCACATAGTCGGGATTAATCCACTTATCTTCCAAAGAGCGAAGCTCGGAAAATGTAATCTTCTTCCCGTCCGGACGCGGCGCAAACACCCGCATGCAGGGGCGATCCACGGCGTCCAGCGCCCAGAAAGCATCCCAGCGGGACTGGGCGCGCGCCCAGTCGGTCTTGTAGGAAAATGCGGAAATGGTCATGGCTGCATCCTATTGATGCGACGCGTGTCGCGTTGAAATAAAGAATTACGGATAAAAACTTATCACGTCAAAATTGTCATTCTTTAATTTCCAGATTGTTGATATTGGCAAGCACCTTCTGATACGCCTCGGCAATGGCCCGGACGACCTCGGAACCGTTGGGAGCGCGAAGCTGGGTGGCGATGCCGAAATGCGTATCCACGTGACGCTGGGTGATGGGGAAACGCTCGGGGCTATAGTCCACTCCATTCAGATTGGTCAAGGGACAAGTCCAAGGGCATCCGCCCCCGTAGGCGTTCTGGGCTTGAAACACAGTCATGGCCGGCAGTGTCCAGTGCTGATATACGCCAGCCGTGACTCCTTCCGCCCGCAAGGCATCCAGAATGGCGTTACGCAAGGCGGACGGATTACCCGTCCATCCGAGTGCCTGAGTGTCCACCCGGCAGGTGTGGTTGTACCAGTTATGGAAATGGTTCGGCGGCTCCACGGGTAATACCACACCCTTGAGGCCGGCCAGTTCGCGGTTCAACCCTTGGGCGTTGGAACGGGCAATGTCAATATGAACGTTTAATCGCTTCAACTGGGCGCGGGCAAAAGCGGCGGTCAGATCGTTACCCCTGTACATCCAACCCAGCGCATAGGCGTGATAATCGCGTGACTGGGCCGGCGTCCGATTTTCACCGAAATTCCATATCTGCACGGCTGCCTTGTAAATCTCCTCGTTGTCGGTCACCAGAAACCCACCTTCGCCCGCGCAAAGCATTTTGTTCTGGTTCAGACTGAAGGCCGCCGCGTCGCCCCAAGTGCCGGCTTTCCGCCCGGCATACCGTGCACCGTGCGCCTGGCAGGCATCCTCGACCACCTTAAGGTTGTGCTTGTGGGCCACGGCCATCACTTTTTCCATGTTGACCATGAGCCCATTGAGGTGGACGACCACAATGGCCTTGGTTTTGGGCGTGATGGCCGCCTCGATCTTGTCCGGGGCCATGATCATGGTGGCCCAATCGATCTCCACGAACACGGGGATTGCGTTGTGATGCAGAATACACGTTGCGCTGGCGCTCCACGAGTAGGCCGTAACCAGCACGTGATCGCCGGCGCCCACGCCGCAGGCCGCCAGCGCCATGTGCAGGGCGGCAGTACCGCTGTTGGTAAAGAGACAATACTTATTGCCGTTCCATTCCGCGAATTCGCGGACCAGGGCTTCGCAGTTTGGCCCGAACGCGTGATTGTCGCTACGCAAGGAGGCCAGGACCAGCTTTTCGTCTTCCGCGTCCACAGGCGGCCATTTCTTGATCAAACCTTCCGGCACCGCTTTGTTCCCGCCAAGAATCGCCAGTTTCGTCATGGCATCATTCCTCCATTTAGAGATCGCCCGATTCACGATCAGGATGTCGCCCTATGCCCTGGATTAAATCGCATCACCGAGTAATGAACAAGAGGACAAAATTGCTATTTCGAGGATTTTATTGCTCCGGGCCGGGGGCGGGAAGCGGAAAGCTTATGGGCGGAATGAGGCGGGAAACCAAAATAGCGATGAAATACGCGTGAAAAATAATTACTGTCGTCATAGCCGACGGCATGGGCCACCTGCTTGACATTGAATTGCCGATCCGCCAGCAAGGCCCTGGCTTTTTCCATGCGTAGCGTCGTGAGATAGGCAAATAGCGAAAAATCGCTTTCCTCGCTGAAGACATGGGAAAGATAATACGAACTGACCCCCAGCGTTTTGGCGATATGATCGAGGGTAACCGGTTCCGCAAAGCGCTGTTCCAAATATTCCCTGGCCTGCGCCATCAGCAGACGGCGCCGAGCCTGGCGGATATCGTTCTGTTTGGACAACATGGGCCGACCGGTCTTGCACTCAGCCGCAGTTCTCAACAATAACAGCAGCACTGTCATAAGCCGAACACCGGCAAGTACCCGGTCTCCTTCCGTTCCGCGGCTGATGTCCGAACGCAGATGATCCATGATCATGCCGATCTCGGTCTTAACGTTAGCCGGCAGGGACGGCATCCCCCGTGGCGGAACTCGCTGGAAAAACAGCTTTTCGGCCTTCCAGCGAAAATGAATCATGAATATTTCCAATCCGTTGTGAAAATCGAATTCGTCGCGATGCACAACATTGGTGGGAACCAGCAACGTATCGCCCGGTTCGGCAACCAGACAATGACGCGGCAGTATCAGGCGCAAGCGGCCTTTCAGCACATGAAGGAGCTCTATGGTCAGGCGGCTGGCATGCGGGCGCTGGGACCAGATAGGATCAAAAATAGTCACCCCCATCGAGTGAATTTCCGGGACACAGGAAAATGCCCTCCAGCCTGATGTTCGCCGAGTCTTCATAAGCCTGAATTCGCGACGCCCCCCCCCTTCATCCAATATATCAACACATTTCTCGCATATGTCCAAGCCCATTATCCGTGCCGCAACCCATGTGGACCGAAAACAGTTCGCCCGCTCAGCCCAGTTCGATCCGGGCACCGGACACCGCACCTGCGGCCGGAAGATCAACCTGCATCTCAACATTCATCCGAGTTCGTCTTGACCTCGACAGTCCCGAAGGCCTATCGTTAGCCATTTTTGGCAATCAGCGGCACTTAACAGCACAGGAGGATCGGATGGCAAATCAAGCATGCGCCGAGAGACCGGCGCCTTCGGCGGATCAGCTGGCGTGGCAGAAGATGGAACTGACGATGTTCTGCCATTTCGGCGTGAACACATATACCGACCGCGAGTGGGGCGACGGCACGGAGGACGAAGCGATTTTCAACCCTTCTGATCTTGATTGCTCGCAGTGGACGCGCGCGGCAAAGCAGGGCGGGTTCAAACTGCTGATCCTGACGGCCAAGCATCACGACGGGTTTTGCCTTTGGCCGTCAAAGTTCACGGAACATTCCGTAAGAAAATCGCCCTGGAAAAACGGGCGCGGTGATGTGGTGCGCGAGTTCGTTGATGCCTGCCGCGCGGATGGCTTGAAGGCCGGGCTGTATCTCTCCCCGTGGGACCGCCATGAGAAAACATACGGCACGGACGCGTATAACGATTATTTCCGCAACCAACTCGCGGAACTTCTGACCGACTATGGCACGCTGGATGAGGTCTGGTTCGATGGCGCATGCGGCGAGGGCCCGAACGGCAGAAAACAGACATACGATTGGGAATCTTATCAGGCGCTGATCCGCAAACTCCAACCGCATGCGCTCATCGCCATTATGGGTCCGGATATTCGATGGGTCGGAAACGAATCCGGCGTCGCGGGCGAAGGAGAATCGAGCGTGCAGACCCGCCAGGGCCGGCCGGTCTGGCATCCCGCCGAATGCGATGTTTCGATCCGGCCCGGCTGGTTTCATCACGCGCAGGAGGACGACCAAGTCAAGAGCCTTGAACACCTGGCAGACATTTACTTCAAGTCCGTTGGCCGCAATTCGGTTTTGCTTTTGAACGTTCCGCCAGATTCTCGCGGCCAGTTTGCGGCGCCCGATGTGTTGCGCCTGCATGAATTCGGCAGGACGATTCGCGGCTTATTCGCAAACGAAATTGCCCAAGGCGTTGCGAGCGAGGCCGTCGAATTCGGGAGCGCGCGAACATTTAATCTCGTGAACCTTCAGGAAGACATCGCGCAAGGCGAGCGCGTGAGGTCATATCACGTCGAGGCGCGCCGGAACGGCGCCTGGGTAACCGTCGCGCTCGGAACGGCGATCGGCCAGCGCAATCTGCATCGAATTGCCGACATCACTGCCGATGCCGCGCGGGTTGTGATTAACAAATGCGAAGGTGAGCCGCTGGTCATGTGGTCGTTGTATTGCGCGACGCCGATCGGGCCGTGGGGACAATGATTTCAGATCAATGACCGATTCAAGGCCATAATCGGCAGTAAAATCGAAAGCACCACGAGCAGAACAAATCCCCCGATGAGAATAATCAAGGCCGGCTCCAGAAACGTCAGGCGGCGCGTGAGGTACCGGTCCCACTGGTGTTGAAATCGCTTGGCGGCGTTTTCGATCATCCGGTCCAACGAGCCCCCGGTTTCTCCGACCTGAATCCAGCTGGCCAGCGACGCGGCAAACGGCGGAATCCGCCGCAGCGCCTCCGCCAAACTCGTGCCATGCCGCACCGCCTCCGCTTCCTTGACGACCAATTCGCTAACCCAGACACTGCCGGTGGATTGCCCGGCCAGGACGAGACTGTCGATGAGCGGCACCCCGCCGCGCAACAGCAGGGACAACGTCCGGGCAAAGCGGAGATTGATCAGAATGGCATAGCCCCGGCCGACGATCGGCAACTGAAAACAACGCCGATCCGCCTCGCGCTGGCGCACCGGATCCCGGCGGATCCGATGCCCGAGATACGCCAGCGCCGCCACAATTAATCCCAAAATAGGAATTCCCCAGACCGCCACGAGATGGCCGGCCTGAATCATGATCCGGGTCAACAAGGGTATGGCCACATGCGTCTGGTCCATCATCAGGCGGCCGAGGCGCGGCACCGCAAAGCCCAGCAACCCCACGGCAATACCGACGGCAACAACGAAGAGGATGGCCGGATAAATCAAAGCCGTCAGAATTTTTTCACGCAGGCGCTGTTGTTCCTCCATGAATTCGGCCAGGCGTTCCAGCACCTGGTCCAGGGCCGCCGCCCGTTCCCCGGCCGCAATGACCGCTTTTTCATGCGGACTGATGCCGCACGCGGCGCCGACAAGCGCCTCCGCCAGCGAAGAGCCTTCGCGGATTCTATCCCGGACATTGGCCAACAAGGGACGCCTGACTCCCATGTCCGGCGATTGGATCAGGATATCCAGGGCGGGAACCAGCGGGAGACCGGCACGCAGCAGAGCCGCCAGTTCCTGGTAGAATTCAATCCGATGTTCGACGGAAAATCGCTGTCTTCGGAAAAAAAGGCGTCCGGGCCGGGAACCCGCCGGAATGATCCACTCGGCCAAAACGCCCGCCTCAACCAGTTTTTCTCTCGCATGTTTAAGATCCGGCGCTTCAATCAATCCTTTTTGAGCCTGGCCGGCAGCGTCATATCCTTTGTATTCAAACGTGGTCATAGGAAGAAACGACTATTGTTGTTCTAAGAAGTAATTAGGCCGCCAGGGGCGACAACTTTTTCCTAAGGTAGTGCGGGACAGCCTTGTCCCGCCACGTTTTTACCATTCGGACGGCCGGACTGTCCCGACTCTCCGAGAGGTCGGGACGGCCCTACCTTTTTGAAATTCCTATGCATATATGGAAGGGTTCAGCTTGTCCCGTCGGCGACCCAGGGATCACTTGCCTCGTTTCGAGGCGACGTGGCTGAACCCGCCTGTAGGTTGCAAAGCCTCGGGCTGAGCATCCCACTTCGTTCGCCGTGGCGCACTACGGCGTGACAAGAGCTCAGCCCCTACATATCAATTTCCTATTAGCGCCAGCGCGGGCTACCGCACTCCAAAGGATACCTGACATCATATTTTGGCGTACCATAGCCACCGGGCGTCTTGGTTGCGCATAGTCATCCGAACTTACCCAGGGTGCGCATGATCTCAGCCAGGCTGGTGACGCCATCCGCCAGTTTGACCAGGCCATCATCCAAGAGTGTGATCATACCCCGACGAACCGCCAACTCGTAAATACGCCGGCTGTCACTGCTCGCCGTCCGGATGGCCTCCGCCATTTCCGCGTCCACCATCATCAACTCAAATAATCCCGTGCGCCCATGGTATCCATCCAGACAAGCCGGACATCCCCGTGCCTGCCAGATTGGTTTTTTCCCAATCTTTTCTTTGACCGCGGCCGGCAAGACCGGCGCTGGATTCTCCGCCGGCACGCGCTCCCGGCACACGGGACATAGACACCGCACCAGCCGCTGGGCCATAATGGCGCGGAGTGAAGCCGCCAGCAGGTAGGGCTCGATTCCCATGTCGATCAGGCGAATGACCGCACTGGGAGCGTCGTTGGTATGAAGCGTGCTGAAAACCAGATGGCCCGTCAACGACGCACGGATCGCGATTTCAGCGGTCTCCAGGTCGCGAATCTCCCCCACCAGGATGGTATCCGGGTCCTGGCGCAGGATATGCCGCAGGCCGGCGGCAAAGGTGAGTCCGATCTTTGGCTTGACCTGGATCTGGCCGATGTCCGGAAGCTGATACTCGATGGGATCTTCAATCGTCAGAATATTCGTCCGATCCTTGTTCAGCCGCTGGAGTGCGGCATACAGCGTGGTGGTCTTGCCGCTTCCGGTCGGCCCGCACACCAGGAAAACACCGTGCGATTCCTGGAGAATGGATCCCAGGGATGCCAGCATCGCGTCGGACAACCCGAGGCCGGACAAGGGCAATAGCGCGGTGTTCCGGTTCAACAGGCGCAAGACAACCCGTTCGCCTTCCGCCACCGGAATCGTGGAAACCCGGATATCGATCTCGCGTTCTCCGATACGCACCCGCGCCACGCCGTCCTGGGGCAGACGCTTTTCCGAAATGTCCATATGCGCCATGACTTTCAGGCGTGAAATCAGGGCCGGCTCGAGGTGTTTGGGAGGCGAGGCCTGTTCATAGAGCTGGCCGTCAATGCGATAGCGCACCCGCAGGCGGGATTCGAACGGTTCCACATGCACATCCGACGCGCCGCCCTTCACCGCTTCCAGCAGGATCAAGTTGATCAACTGGGTCACCGGCGCATTTTCGGCCACTTGAAGCAGGTCGTCGCTTCGGGACTCGACGATCACGGTCGCCGCCAAGGGATCCATATCCCGTAAAAATTCCAGGGGGGTTTCCTGCCGGCTGAAATAGCATCGTTCGATCGCGGACGTGATGGTCTCGCGGGATGCCAGCACCGGGAGCAGTTCGCGGCCCAGCAGGAGTTCCAGGTGCTTCTGCCCGCTGAGGTCATCGGGCTGGGCGGTCAGCACGGCAATCTGACTCCGGAAATGAACGGGAAGCATGGCATGGGACCGGGCCCATTCCACCGGCAGATTGGCCACCAGCTCTGGGTCGAGCATCTCCTCGGTCACGGATGTCACAACATCCAGACGGAATTTCCTGCCCAGCACGTCCAGGTCATGGGGATCGCCGGCCGGGCCGGGCGTAAGAACGTCAGGGGCCATGACTTATCTCTCCCGGGATTGACGGCGCTATGGGGGCAGAATTGGTCCCCCCGATGGAGGTCTGGGTCTGGATGCGTCTTGAGAGCTCGGCCATTTCATACAGATTGGTGGCAACGTGCGGCGTCACGAAAATGAGCAGGTTGGTCCGTTCCACGGACTCCACGTTATGCCGGAACAACCACCCCAGGAGCGGAATGGAACCCAGGATCGGCACTTTCCTTTCCTTGCTGACCGTATCTTCCCGGATCAGGCCGCTGATGACAACGGTGTCGTTATTGGGAACCGTCATGGTAGTGGTCACCTCCCGCTTGGCAATGGTGGGAGTGAACGGTTTGCCGCCCGTCGATTCCTCCAGAATCGCCTCAATGCTCGGATTCAGCTTCATCAGCACTTCACCGTTCGGGTTGATATGCGGCGTCACCGTCAGCTTGATCCCGACATCGATGCGATCGATGTTCTCGATGTAATCGCGGGCCGTACCGGCGCCCGCCGAGACGGTGGATTTCAGGATCGGGATATTCTTGCCGATGGTCACGCTGGCCTGCTGGTTGTTCTGGGTCAGGAGGGGGATATTGGACAAAATATTGAACTTGCCGTTATTCTTGATCGCATTGACGTTGATCAGCGCCGGGAAATAGGGAACTACCGTTCCATCGGATTTTGTGTAGCTCCCCTTGGCGATGCCAAAAGTCATACCGTTCGGAATAATACCACTCATAACCTTCGTCGCGAGTTCATCATCGCCTTCCGTCGTCTTTATTCCGCCCAGGGCGATCGCCGAGTCCGCACCCGGCGAACCGCCGGCCATGAACTCGACGCCGATATCGCTCCCCTTCTCCATGGTCAGCTCGGCGAACATGACTTCCACCAGAACCTGCTGGGGCGGCTGGTCGAGCTGTAAAACAAGCTCACGAACCATTTCAAAATCCTGCGGCGCGGCATCCACCAGCAGGGCATTGTTGGCAAGATTGGATTCGATGGAAATTTTCTGGTTCTGGGGCTTGTCCACCCCCTTGGCCAGCAACGACGTCAGGCTCTTGGCGGCCTCATCGGACGACAGGTACTTCAGAAAAATAGCCTTCAAATGCCCATGGCCGGTCTGGGGTTCCGTATCCATGCGCTCAATGATGCGTTTCAAATCGGCAACCTGACTGGGGGTCCCCACCAGAATCAGGCTGTTGGAATGCGGGGCCGCTATGACCAGCGCATCGCTGGGCATCGTAGGACTGCCGTCAGGCTTCGGAAGCCGCTGTCTCAACCGATTACCCGGCGTGTCCTGCTTCGCCGCCACGCCGGTTATTGCCTGGTTCAATTCGCCGGCCATGTCCTGGGCCGCCGCATACTTGAGCGCCACGATCTCGGCGCCGCGTGACATCCCCGGCTTGTCGATCTGCTCGATGATTTTCTCGATCCGGCGGATATTATCGGCGGAATCCGTGATAATCAGGTGATTGGTGGCCTCCAGCAATCCCAGGGCGCCGGACTTGCCCTGATCCACCATGGGATCCAGCACTTTTTTCAGGTCCGCCACGTTCAGGTTCGAGACATGAATCACCTTGGTGATAATTCCGTCCCGTGGGATCGGCTCCCCAGCCCCCATCACCGGAGCAACTGGTATCAAACGCGGCTCCCGGGCGACAACGTGATAAATGCCGTCCCGCTCGACCACGGCGCACCCACCGGCTTCCAGAATGGCAAGGAAAAGCGGATAGACTTCGCTCACGGGAATTTGCGGCGGCGACACTACTGTGATTTTGGAGTCAATGATTTTGTCGATGACAAAGCTGCGGCCCGTCAAATCACCGACCAGCTTGACCAGTAGCCGGATATCCACCTGGTCAAAACTGAAATTAACAAAGGGATCGCCAGGAGACGCGGCCGGCGAAGTGACGACCGGAGGCGGCGGGAGCGGGAGCGTGGACGCCTTGGAAGCCGCCGGCAGCGGAGGGACCTGGTTGGCGGCCATCGATGCCGCCCAGGCAAACAGGAACATGATTGCAAGGATACAACGTTGATTCATGGAGCACCTCAAACTGTGTAGATATACCCGGCACAGTTATTTGATCAATGGCAAGTAATATAAGGCAGGGAGAAGAATAAAGCCAGACTGATTATCGAGCGATCCCGCGTTCCGAAGCCTCCACAAACGCCACCAGCCGGTCACGCTCGGCACAAACCGGGATATCCGTCTTGATCAGCTCAAAGGCCTGCCTGGTCGTCAGGTTCTGCCGATACAGTATCTTGTAGGCATCCTTTAGCATTTTTCGCACCTCTTCGGAAACATTGCGGCGCTGGAGCCCGACGATATTGATCCCATGCGGCATTGCCGGATTGCCGTCCGCCAACATGTAAGGGGGGATGTCCTGGGTCACCTTGGAACACGCGCCGATGAAGCTCATCGTTCCGATACGGACAAACTGATGGACGCCGCACATTCCGCCAATCCCGACGCCATCTTCCACAATCACATGCCCCCCCAGGTTGGTGGCGTTGGACATGATCACCTCATTACCGATGATGCATTGGTGCGCCACATGGGAATAGGCTAAAATGTGACAACGGGAACCGACCCGCGTCACATCGCCTTCATTGGTTCCCGAATTGACCGTGACATATTCCCGCAGTGTGGTTTGGTCGCCGATCTCGACATACGTAGTGCCACCCTTGAATTTCAAATCCTGAGTTTGCGACCCGATACTGGCAAACGGAAAAATGGCGCATTCCGCGCCGATCGTAGTCCGGCCGTCAAGAAACACTTGCGGCATAATGCGAGTTCGATCCCCGATTTTCACCTGGGGACCGACTATCGAATATGCGCCGATTTCAACATCGACGCCCAACTCGGCGCCGGAAGCGACAATCGCCGTGGCATGAATTTTCGTCATCACTCGGCTTTCTCATCGGTGACCATGAAAAGCAGTTCGGCTTCCGCGGCCACCTGACCCTCCACAAGGACTTTACCCTGGAGCCGCAAAACCCGGGCGCGCGCATTGGTGACTTCCAATTCAATGCGCATCTGGTCGCCAGGGATAATCATCCGCCGGAAACGGGCTTTGTCCACCGCCATGAACAGCGGAATGAGTCCTTTCAATCCGGTGCGTCGACTCAGCAGTACCCCCCCCACCTGCGCCATGGCTTCCAACTGAAGCACCCCCGGCATGATCGGCCGGCCGGGGAAATGCCCCTGGAAAAACGGCTCATTGAACGTAAGGTTCTTCATTCCCACGATTTTCTTGTCGTCGTCGCACTCAAGGATGCGGTCCACCATCAGCATGGGATAGCGATGGGGCACAATCTTCATGATTTCCTGGATATCGATGGCTGGCATGATCACTCCTTCATCTTATTAACTGGCTTTTAGCAAAAAACGTATTATTTATACATTGATTGACCGGTTTCGCCAACTCAATAATTTACGTGGGCGGACATTTTCTTGACAACTCCGAACGATCGGATGATGATGCCGAGCCAGTTCATTATTCACTACTAAGGAGACCTTGCTCCATGGCAACGAAAATCACTGATTTTACCGTAATGAAAGAACTCCAACCGGCCACTACACTATGGAATTTTTATCATCCGGAACGCGCGCCATTCCGATTCAAATCCAGGCACCTCCCTCAAGCCCGGCTATGGCAGGCGAAAACGCGTAAAGCCCTGGTGGAAACCATGGGTTTCCAGGACTTGCCCCGGGTCGCCCCTGCCCCGCACCAAATCTAGCGGGTGGATAAGGGTGATTACATCCGGGAAAAAATCATTATCCGGACGTCTCCCGTTTCTCTCATGCCGGTCTATCTCCTGTATCCGAAACACGGGCGTAAGCCATTTCCGGTGATCCTGGCGTTTCACGGGCATGGGTACGGCGTCAAGGATATCGTTGGCCTGTGGGAAGACGGGCAGGAACGTAATTCGCCGGACGGCTATCACCGGGATTTTGCCGTGGCCCTCTGCCGGCGCGGGTTTGCCGTGGCGGCGCCGGAAATCTCCTGCTTCGGAGAACGGTTGACCGAGTTTTCTTATCTCAACGCTACAATTGGCCAAGCGACGCCGTCCACCTGCACCCACGCGGCCATGCTGGCGTTTCACCTGGGCAAATCCGTCATCGGCCTGCGGGTCTGGGAGGCGCGGCGTCTGCTGGATTTCCTGCAGATCCGAAAAGAGTTCGACACGTCGCGCGCGGGCGCCATGGGCATTTCCGGCGGCGGCCTGCATACCTTTTTTTCCACCTGCGTGGACCCGCGGATCAAGGCCTGCGTTATCAGCGGTTATTATTCCACGTTCCGCGACTCTATCCTGGCCATGTACGCTTGCGCCTGCAACTTTGTGCCCGGCCAGCATATATTCGGGGAAATGTATGACCTGGTGGGACTGATCGCCCCCCGCCCCATCCTGATTGAAGCCGGCTCCTATGATCCAATTTTCCCGATTGCGGCCGTGCGCCGGAGTGTTTTCCGCGCCCGGAACGTTTACCGGGTCTTCGGGGCAAAGGACGCCATCGAGACCGATTACTTCGAGGGCCGACACCGGATCAGCGGGCGCCGTGCCTATGACTTCCTGTGGAACAAACTTGGCGATGCATGAGCCAAGCTCATTTCCACTGGAGACGGGACGTCCGCATCCCGTTCGTCGCGTTCCTCAAAGTTTTCAATCTTCTTTGTGTCTTCGTGCTTTGCAAATAATCCACGCTATGCGCCTTCATTATAGAAGATAACGAGCCCGTCCTTGCCGGGAGCGACAAGATCAAGCCGGCCCGTACCGCGCAGATCGGCCAGGGCAAAGAAGATACCACAACCCTTTGCCTCGCCCAACGGGCCGTAGTCAATAACCTGCTTGGAAAACGACTCGCCATTCCACTTGAAGTAATAGATGCCGTAATCGTCGAACTCGCCCGGCTCGTTGCCGCAGTGGGCGCGATGCCGCTTGCCGGTCACCAGTTCGCATTGGCCGTCGCCATCAATATCGGCCCACTGCAGGTCATGATACTGGGCATTAAACGGATCAATCGGGTGCTTGATCCAGGAGCGCTTGCCGCTGACCAGCTTCTGCTCCCACCAGTCGAGCCCGAACGGGTGCGCCTGGCCAACAATCAGGTCGTGCAACCCGTCGCCGTTGACGTCCATCACCAGCATCGGCACACTACCACAGCCGAGATCGAAGTCGGGATGCCAAATCCATTTGTCCTTAAGCTGGTTCTTAGGCGCTTCGAGCCAACCCTTGTTCAGAAGAACATCCATGCGACCGTTGCCCGCGATATTGCCGCAACCGAGCCCGTGCCCCTGGTTCTGCCCCTCGGAAAACTCGTGGATCACAAACGTATCGAATTTACCGGTGCCCTTGCCTTGTGTATCGCGACGCAGTTTGAAGACCTTGACATTGCGGGCGCCGGGCGTGTTAGGGATGATTTCGACCTGGCCATCACCATCGATATCCCAGGCGCGCGTGGTTTCGATGTTGCCGGTTTCCGCGATCACATGCTCGGGCCACTCGCCGCCCTTGGCGCCGGGATTCTCGCGCCAACGGAGGGTGTCGCCCCACCAGCCACCGGTGATGAAATCAAGCCAGCCGTCGCCGTTGACATCCAGCGGGATGGTGGAAAAGTCGTCGTAGTACTCACCCTCAGCCCTCACCTTGCCAATGAAGTGTTTTTTCTTGTAGTCAGGCCCCTGATACCACCAGGCGCCCGAGACAATGTCCGGAACGCCATCATTGTTGACATCAAAGACACCGCAGGACTCATAGCACTCGTCCGCCACCCAGACCTTCTTCCATTTGACCGGCATACCGCGCCTCCTTCGATGTTTCCGCGGAGGACCGCAGAAACATTGTCATCCCGAAACGGGATGGGTTGTTATCTTCTGCTTGTTTTAAAAAAGGATTGATTCACGGCCGCCGTCCATAGCACACCGCCTTCAGCTGTTCGGCCGCGTTACGAAAATTATCCCAGGACGCGTCAGGCGGAATCAGGTGGTCGAAGCCCGGAATATAACGCCCGTGCCGGACCATCTCGGCGGCGCGGACCACCTCGCGATCAACATTCGCCTGGGCACCGGCCAGGACGCGTTTATCGAGTCCGCCCATGATTCCCAGGGTCGGATAGCGTCGGCGGTACTCGCGAATGTCGTTGCCGGCCTGGACCTCGAAAGGAAAAACCATATTGACGCCGTGCTCCATCATCAAGGGAACCAGTTCAGAACAGTCCCCATCCGTGTCCACCGAAACAACGCGCACATCGAACTCGCGGGCGAACCGGGCAATCCGGTCGTACTGGGGCATCATGAACTCCCGGACCATAGCCGGGGAAATGAGCGAACCCTGGCGACCGGACATATCCTCCCAGATATGGATATGATCAATCCGGACATCGCCGGCCACCCGGGTCCAGAGCGTCAACCACAAGGTAGTGAGATGTTCCATCATGTCCCGGATCAGGTCCGGGACTTCGTAAAACGAAATCAACACTGCCTCGACGCCCATCAGGTCGCGGGGTGTTCCGAACACGCCAAACGGGAACGCACCAACCTGGACCGCTTCGCCGGATATCCGGATTTTTTCGCGGAATTCAGGCCAATCCTGTGGGATGCGCCCCGGAACATCCGAGTTCAGCCGTTCGGCCTTGAGCCGCTCCCAATCCGCGCGCGTCTTGACCGGATAGTCAAGGAACTCGGGCATCGAGCCTCCGTCCTTGCGTCCCCGCATCGTGATCCCCCTTTCGTCGCGGTACACGATCAACTCGCCTTCGTCACGCACCAGTACCCGCTCATACGCAGGAAAAATCCCCGCATGAACCGACGGATGCGCGCAGGATGCATCGAACCCGAATTCGCGGATCGGGTCCAGATCCTGCCGGCCGGATTCGGTCTTCCAACGCGCCAAGGTCTCACCCCAGGGCGCCCAGCCGATGCCGACGCCGTAAGGAACACGGTCGATCGGCAGGCCGGTCAAACAGCGGATAAAACGTTCGCCAGGTTTCATTTCTTCGCCTCTGCGGCCACCGATTGTTTCCAGCACTGCAGGAATTGCAAGGCCACCTTAAGATCTTCGAGGGCTTCCGGGGCTTCGCAGGGCGGCTTGATTTCGCTCTTGATGGCGCGTACGAAATTGATGGCCTGCTGACGCATCGCGTGGATCCAAGGTAAAGTGGGAATCAACGTTTCCGGCATCTTACCATTGCCCGGATCATTGAACACCTCAACCCGGCCTGGTCGGTTGCTGGCCAGCGGGGCCGGTAGATCTAGTTTGATATAACCTTTTTCGAACGCAATAAGCGCCTGCTCATTCCAGTCCAACGTAGTCTGGTAGGGCGTCATCTCGATGATGCAAGCCACACCGCCGGCGCTTTCACCGGCCAGTACCACACCGGTCCGGTCGGCAAACAGCACCTTGTACGGCTCGCCCAGCAGGTAACGCATCAGGTTCACCTGATGGATGTAATAATTCACGAACGAGGTATATTGGTCATGGGTCGGTTTGTCCATGGTGGGATCGGGTGGATCCCACGCAACCGGCGGCATCGGCTCACCGGAATTGATCAGGTCGTTGAAACCGCCCGCGACCCAGTCGCCGGCCGGCATCAGGATCCGGACATACTTAAGCTTGCCGATTTCGCCGGACGCCTTCAGCTTTTCAATTGTATCCTTTGCATACATCGTGGCGGGGTCGCTTCGCTTGTGGTAGCCGACCATGAGCCAGGTGCCGCTATCGGCCAAGGCCTTGACAATCCTTTCGCCCATCTGGATCGTGCCGGCAAGTGGTTTCTCCGTGAACAGCGGCACGCGGGCCTTGAGCAGTTCGAGCACCAAGGTGCCATGGCGGGTGAATGGCTGGGAAGCCACGATCCCGTCTAATTTCTCTTTGGCAAGCATCTCATCGTGCGAGGCATAGATCGTCGGGACACCGTATCTTGCCGCGACCTTTTTAGCGAGCTCCGGGCGGATTTCCGCCAGGGCCACGACTTCGCAATCGGGCACGGTGACATAGCTCTTGAGATGGGCACACTGGCCCATACTGCCGACGCCGACAAACCCAATCCGGACTTTTCGCGGCTTAGGATTAGCGGTTTTTTTTTCCATTATTTTATCTGCCATGGCTTTCTCTCCTTCTGTTTGAGGGCTGGAGTGAAGACCGATTGCATGATGTGTTAACCTGTCCTTTGCTCCCTGATCGCTAACCTTTGACTTTTGACCTTCGACCTTTTCCCCCTACTGTTCCCTTCCCTGTTGCCTGAGTAGCCAGGGTTCCAAAGCGATGGACTATTGCCAGCGCCGGATCGAGCGGCACGTCCACCGGCTTGACATCCTTCGGGATCGAGATGACGGGGGTTGGTCGCAACGTCCTGCCCTTGAACTGCGGCAGCCACTCGCGCTCGGCCTCCAACAGGTCGGACGTCATTCGCCGTGCCTCATCGAGCGTGCAGACGGCGGAGGTCAGCGGGTCCATGGCTATCGCGTGCATGGCATACTCAGGGTCGCCTGTCAAGCCGGCCTCGACGGACAGGGCCTGCACCGAGATATTACTCTGGTTAAGCGCCGCGCACTGGGGCGGAAGAGCACCGACCCGAACGGGGTGCAGACCACGTTGGTCAACAAACACTGGCACCTCGACGCAACAGCCCGGCGGCAGGTTGGTGATGTAACCGTCGTTACGCACGTTGCCGTTCAATCGGAAGGGGCGATCGGTCTCAACCGCCTCAAGAATATAGGAACAGTACTCGACACTGCGGCGGGTGATTTTAGACGACTCGAGTTCCAGGTAATCCACGTCCTTGTACTTGTCCGCCAGCATCCGGCTGTACTTATAGTAGACACCCGACTCGCCGCCAAACGCCGGCTGATCGCAATAGCGCTTGAGCGCCCGCTCGGAACTGCGGAACCAGGGGACATATTCGGAGAGATGCCCGGTACTCTCGGTCATAAAGTAGCCGAACTGGCGCATGACCTCGCCACGGACCTTCTCGTTGACGTAATACTCCGGTTTCTCGATATTCGCGCGCAGGATCGGATAGAGATCGGCGCCCGTGCGCTTGTGCTGCAGCGAGAGGAACCACCCCATGTGATTGATGCCCGCACAGAGGAAGTCGATCTGATCTTTCGGGATCTGGACATAGCGGCTGATCAGGTCGAGAGTGGTCTGGACACCGTGGCACAGGCCGATAAAGGGCACATCGGATAGACGGCCGAGTGCCAGACAGCAGGCGGCCATGGGATTGGCATAGTTCAGCAAGAGGGCTTCGGGACAGAGAGTTTGCATATCCTTGACGATCTCCGCCAGGACCGGGATCGTGCGCAGGCCGCGGAAGACGCCACCGGGGCCAAGGCTGTCGCCGATACACTGATCAACTCCATATTTGAAAGGAATTTCGTAGTCCAGTTTGAAGGCATCCAAGCCGCCAACCTGGACCATGACGATCACATAGCGGGCATCTTTGAGCGCCTCACGGCGGTCGGTAGTGGACCAGACTTTGGCCGGCAGACAGTTCTCCCCAATCATCCGCCGGACGAACCGCTCCATCCGATCCAGCTTGGGCCTGGTGCGGCTCATCAGGCAGATTTCGCTGTCCTTCAAGGCATCGGTGGCCAGGATATCCGCCACCAAGGTTTTGCAAAAAATACGGCTGCCCGCTCCGATCATCGTGATTTTAGCCATAAATACACCCTCCCTTTCATCGCATTTACCAGATATTGCCTCTTGCTTAAGTTACAGATTTTCAGTAACCTGACCCTCATTTGACTGAATTCTACTTATAACAGAGCGTAATATAGCAAATTGGCGTGCCGGGAACAATAGCCTAAATTGCTTTATTTTACCATTTATTGCTTATGAATATTCATGGAGTCCAACTGCTTGGCAACGGGCACATTTTACCGAATCCTCAATGGAAAATGCGGCCGCACCTGCACCCGTTTCATGAACTTATCGTGCTGATGCGGGGCAAAATGCGTGTGGAATCAGCCAATCTCCGGATTGAAGCAATCGCAGGGGATGCCTTGTTGTATCCCGCCCGAATCATTCACGCGGAATGGTCGGACGCCACCGCGCCGGTCGAAAGCCTGTTTTTCAGTTTCCATGCCAAATCGTTGAAAAGTCGTTCCGTCGTCAGGATCCAGGATTCCGAGGGCCGAATCCGTCAGATGGTCCGCTGGCTCGACGAGGACAAGTATTCCAGCGTTCCTTATATTCAGGAGGAACGCCGCATTCTGTTTCAAGCAATCGTGCTGGAATTTGTCCGAAACGCGCAACCCCGGGATCAGCCGACGGTTCTCAGCACCCGGCAGTATATTCAGGACCACATCGCAGAACCGTTGGCTCTCGAAATTCTCGCCCGACAAGCTCGCTTGAGCAAATATTATTTTGCGCGGACGTATAAAACCTGGACCGGCCGGACCCCCATGGAAGACGTGCGCCGCATCCGGGCGAATTACGCCCGCGAACTGATTCTCAGCACCAGCCTGCCGTTGAAGGACATCGCGCCGCGGACGGGACTGGGCAATGAATACGCCATGTCACGGATATTTCGCCGCTATTTCAACATGCCGCCCGGTGAATGGCGCCGGCACCGGAGCGCGCGTTCCTGACGGTATCCGCCAATTCTAAATCGCTTTTCGATTGATCCAAGGTCGGTGATTGCTTACTCTTTGTTGCCAAGGAGCGATGACTTCCGGAAGGGTGGCTGAGTGGACGACCCCGTCGGGATTTCCCTCTCGGGAAACCCAAGGGGCAGGTAGCACCGGTCTTGCCACGTCGTCACGCGCACAGCGCGTGACAAGTGGTCCCTTGCTCCGATCGACATTTCGATCGGGGCGACGGGAAAAACCGGCCGTTAATGAAACGTTAATGATTGAGGAAGGGTGGCTGAGTGGACTAAAGCACCGGTCTTGAAAACCGGCGCACCGCAAGGTGCCGTGGGTTCGAATCCCACCCCTTCCGCCCTCGCCAAAACACTTCGGTGGACAAATCCGCCCCATTCATTATGTGGACCGTTTATATACTTAAAAGCGAAACAGATGGCTCCTTCTATTACGGATCAACATCCGACCAGCCGACCCGCATGCAGGCTCATAATGCCGGTAAGGTCCGAAGCACCAAAGCCAAGCGGCCATGGAAAATCTTGTATACGGAACAATATTCGACGCATCAAGAAGCGCTAATCCGCGAACGTTTTTTCAAAACACGAGCCGGCTGGCGGTGGTTGAAACAGATGAAGATTATTTAGCACCGGTCTTGCCACGTCGCCACGCGCACCGCGCGTGGCAAGTGGTCCCTTGCCCCGATCCGCTGTGCGTGATCGGGGCGACGGGAAAAACCGGCGCACCGCAAGGTGCCGTGGGTTCGCCTGCCACTTGCACCGCGACGTGGCCTGCCACTTGCACCGCGACGTGGCCTGCCACTTGCACCGCGACGTGGCCTGCCACTTGCACCGCGACGTGGAATCCCACCCCTTCCGCCCCCCTACGCGAGGCCGCTTCGGCAGAGGGCAGGCCCTCTGTAGAAGGGCAAATTAAACTGGAAAACGGGGGCAGAAAAAAAACGCGGCTGATGGTTTATAATCAACCTGCGCCAGATTGTCGCACTAATACCTCTTGATGGAGCTATTCCATGTGGCATATTTATATTCTGAGAAGCTCGAAGGATCATCAGCTTTACATTGGATCCACTAATGATCTTGAACGGAGGTTAGACGAACATTATTCGGGAAAGGTTCCCGCAACAAGAACCAGACTTCCCTTTGTACTTGAAGGAGATATCGCCTTACGCACGGAGAATAAAGCACGGGCCTTGGAATAGTATCTAAAAATAGGATCAGGCAATGCACTCCTTTACAAACGAATCCTCTAACCTGCGAAGCTTTAGCGTAGTAGAGCTTGCCCACCATAGCGGCTTCGCGACGGCGGGTCAACCCCTGCGATCAGCACATACGCCATCGGGCCGTTTTTTTGACAATGAGACCAGAGGTCATGGAATTACACTACAGAGTGCCTCCTGACCTGGGTTGTTTATGATCTTTTCCCGGGGTTCGGTCAACCCCATATTATTCCGATTAACCTCCTTGCGTCTGAGACGCT
>JAHIJO010000027.1 GCA_018898455.1 Verrucomicrobiota bacterium
ACTCCCAGCCCGCCCTCCAAAAATAGCCGGCGTGGGGAACCATTACCAAGCGTGGAAACAAGAGCAAAAACGGAGGTGGACATACAAGAAACTATCTCTTATTTTAACCGGAAAACTGTCCAACCAATGGGGGGAAGCTCAGCCATTTCGGTGGAAACGGCCAGGGGCCGACTCCTGATCTTACCGCGCCGGATCGGTTAAGGATACTTGTCCATGATCAGACTACGGCCGACACCGCAATATTGTACGGCACACAGTGGCGTCTTCGCGCTGAGCACAGGGCTTGTCGTCCATTTCGCGTGTACCACGGACTCGCGACACGAAAACACTCTCGAAGTCCTCGCAACAAGCATCGAGAAAGCAACGGGGCAACGGCCTCTGACACAAAGCGGTCTGCACGCCTCCTTTGCCTTGGTGATCTGTCCGCCCGGGCAAAATCCCGCGTTGCTCGTTCCGGAATTTCAGCACGCCCGCAGCGGGAGTGAGGGATATCTCCTGGAGGTGATCCCATCGAAGGTCTGCATCCGAGGCCAGGATATGCCCGGCCTGTTTTATGGTGTCATGACGCTGTGCCAGATGCTGCAGGGCGCACAACATAACCAGATCCCGAGCCTGACTATCGAAGACTGGCCGGACATGACCTTCCGCGGGTTCGGGCCGTTTGCAGGCGGGCACAGGTTCGATCAGCATCCGGACAACACAATCTGCTTACGCAAGATTGTCGAGGCTATGGCGCTTAACAAACTGAACCATATCGCGTTCGAAAGCGAATCGTTTAAGAGCGACGAAGGACTGCGGCAGTTCGGCGAGTTCTGCCGGGTAAACTTCATTGAGCCCGTCCCTCTCCATCCGTTTCTGGGAATGGCACACCAGAGTGTCGTCCGGTATGTCGAGGCAACCGACATGGAGTTCACCGAGATCATGCGCCCCGCCCAAAGGGCGATTGACCTGTTGCAGCCCAAGGTGCTCTGTATCGGAGCTGACGAGATGGTCAGCGCTTACGACCATACCGCACGCAAGAGCATCTACACCAAGGCGCAGCGGGACAAGCACGCACCGCACGAATGGCTGGCGCTCTGCCTGAACCGATTTCACCAATACATCAAGGAACGCGGAGCAGAAATGGCCGTTTGGGCGGACGCCCTCATCAATGAAGAGAACTTCGTTGGGTTCCCCTGCATCATCAACGGCTTCGGCGGGCCACCGGACTGCCACGGTCGCGCCGCCGGACTGTTACCCAAGGACATCATCATGTGGGATTGGCACTACGAGTCGGCGCCAGTATACCCTACACTCGTTTATCTCCAGAAAGAAGGCTTCCGCACCGTAGGCTGCCCGTGGTACGCCCTGGCTAACCCCGAGATGTTCTCCGAGTACGGCGTAAAGACCGCCACGGAAAAGTTTCTGGGCATGCTCGGTTGCAACTGGACCCACCCGCGGGACCTTGCCGGAATCGAACCCCTCATCGCACGGGATGGCGACTGCTTCTGGTCGACGGGTAAGTACCGGGATGCCACGCCGGCATTCGAGCGTTACAGGAGCCTATTGGTCAGGAATCCTCTGAATGAGATTCCCCGGGGTGAACACCGGATCGTTATCGAGGCCGATGCCTTGAGCGGCAGCATGCCGCTCCTGGTCTATTCGGCCGGAGCGCGAAGCGCCGTACTACGCAATGACGGCATCGGCCCGAAACAGGAACGCACCGTGGACGTGTGGTACCTATTCACGACCGCAGCCGGTTGCGCCTTCGAAACGTGCCAAGTCAATCTCCTCCTGAATGAGGCTTTCGATGGTTCCGTCACGTTCTGTGACACTGCGGCGTGGAACAACGTTGCCGAGGTTGCACGTCTGGACAAGGTGGCCGATCACAGCTTGGACCTTACCACACGCGTCAAGGGCAAGAACTCGTTCCGGCTGGCGTTCAGGGGCCGCAACATGTCCAAGGCTGCGGCTGCCTTTCTACGCAGGTTGGTGATTGTCTGCCGTGTCGTGCCGAATGCGCCATAGGATTAAGTTAGCCCGCCCCGTGGCGGGTCGGAATTTAACGGATTGAAAAAACAAACCATAGCCGGTATGAAACCGGCTCTACCTATATAAGGCATAGGGTAGAGCAGATATTACGTTTGCTATTTTCAAGGAGAGCTCTATGAGCCAGAGCGGCAAGGTGGTTAACGCATGGAAGCGGGCGGATACTGACTGGTTCCGTGACTGCAAGTGGGGGGTGTTCACCCATTATCTCGTCAAACCGGAGACAACTGTCGATGAGTGGAACCGCCAAGTGGACGGGTTCGACACCCAGAGACTGGCGGATCAGCTTGCAGGGATCGGCGCACTGTACTATTTCATTACGCTTGGTCAAGGCTCCGGCCATTACTGCTCGCCCAACTCGGCGTATGACAAGCACGTCCGGATCATGCCAAGCAAATGCTCGCGCCGAGACTTGGTGGCCGACCTCCACGATGCCCTGGCCCCCAAGGGCATCCGCTTGCTCGTATATATCCCCAGCGACCCATCATGGGGAGACGTGATCGCCTATGAGCGGTTGGGATGGCAACCCGGGCCCGCCGAAAAAAGGACCGACAAACGACTGACGGATTTTCAGCGCCGCTACGAGGAAGTGGTTCGCGGATGGTCATTGCGCTGGGGACGGAAGGTCTCGGGCTGGTGGGTGGACGGATGCTACTTTGCCGACGACATGTACCGTCATCCGGAGCCGCCGAATTTTCGCTCCTTCGCCGAAGCCATGAAGGCCGGAAACCCGGATGCCATCATCGCCTTCAATCCAGGCGTGACGGTGCCCGTGATTTCGCACACCGAGTTCGAAGATTATACGGCGGGGGAACTTGCGGGAGATCTTACAGTTGGAGGATGGAAACTTGGCGACAATCCTTCATTCTGTAATTTTGGGCCGATCAAGCGTTGGGTCAATGGCGCCCAGTATCACGTCTTGTGCTTCCTTGGTCCATGGTGGGGTCAACCCCCACCGCGGTTCCCAACGGAGCTTGTGGTCGGTTACACACGCTACATGAACGAGCATGGTGGTGTCGTCACATGGGATGTGCCGATCGAGAAGGATGGACGAATTCCCGATCCCTTCCTGGATCAATTGCGCGCCGTAGGCAATGCCACGAGAACGTTGAAGTAGGAGAGAGTTTTGCCTATGGCTCGCCACGCGCCACGAGTGTTAGCGAAAAAAAGGTGAAAAAAGGAGTTTACATGCTGAATGGGAGGGACATATGATCGTGATCACGTTATTACCTTATCCGTCAGGTACTGCTAAAAACAACAAGATAATCATGCGGCTTTCTCCATAAGTTGTTGAGTGGACGCTGCGAGCATGGCATTGAGCGCGGTGGTCAAGGTTTGTCCCTGAGCCGTGAGGGCGTACTTGCGCT
>JAHIJO010000028.1 GCA_018898455.1 Verrucomicrobiota bacterium
CGCCAAGATCGACCCGGCAAAAAAGGTCAAAGTCGAAACTGCCATTGAGAATCTCAAAAAAGTTATCAAGGATGGCGAAACTGCCGATATCAAATCCGCCATGGATGCTCTCAACGTCGAGATGCAGGCCGTGTCTTCCGATCTCTATTCACAAGCCCGCGGTTCTCAGCAGTCAAAACAGAGCGGCAAGGATGACAGTCAGCCTGAATCCACCGATGCGCAGGAGCCCCCGGGCCACGGTCCGAACACAAAGAAAGGCGGCGGGGACGACGTCATTGATGCCGATTTTGAAATGGTGGATGACAAGAAATAAGGATACGATCCGGCGCATCGCTCGGGCATGAGCCGGGTAATCCATAAATGGCGCGGGACGCGCCATAAACACAGTAACCACAACCAACAGAAGGAGGGTAGCAGCAAGATGAAAATTCAACCACTGGGAGATCGAGTTCTGGTTGAGCCGCTGGACGAAGGCGAAGTGAAAAAGGGCGGGATCATCATCCCGGACAGCGCCAAGGAAAAACCCATGGAGGGCAAGGTGATTTCCGTTGGTCCCGGCAAACGGGATGACAATGGCAAAATGATCCCCATGAACGTCAAGAAGGGCGATAAGATCCTGTTGCCGAAATACGGCGGCACGGAAGTCAAGATTGACGACGTGGAGTACCAGGTGGTCCGCGAGGACGACATCCTCGGCATCATTGAGTCCTAAGTCCCCGTTGCAGAAATTAAACCCAAAGGAATAAAGGAGTAGAGAGTTATGGCAGAAAAAGGAAAACAGTTGAAGTATGACGCCGAGGCGCGCCAGGCCATCCTGCGCGGTATCCAGAAACTTAGCCGGGCCGTGAACGTGACCCTGGGTCCATGCGGCCGGAATGTCATCCTGGACAAGAAATTCGGATCGCCCACGATCACCAAGGACGGCGTCACCGTCGCCAAGGAAATCGAACTGCAGGACCCGTTTGAAAACATGGGCGCCCAGATGGTGCGCGAAGTCGCCAGCAAGACCAGCGACGTCGCCGGCGACGGCACGACGACCGCCACCCTGTTGAGCGAGAAGATCTACCAGGAAGGCCTGAAGAACGTCACCGCCGGGGCCGATCCGATGGCGCTCAAGCGGGGCATCGACAAGGCCGTCGTGGCCGTCGTGGAAGCGCTCGAGAAACAGAGCAAGAAGGTCAAGGAACATACCGAGATTTGCCAGGTGGCGACCATTTCGGCCAACGGCGATAAAATAATCGGCGAAATCATCGCCGACGCCATGGACAAGGTCGGCAAGGACGGCACGGTCACGGTGGAGGAAGCCAAGACCATCGAAACGACGCTCGATGTGGTCGAGGGCATGCAGTTCGACAAAGGCTACCTGTCCCCGTACTTCGTGACGAATGCGGATAACATGGAATGCATCCTCGAGGACGCTCAGATCCTGATCTATGAGAAGAAGATCTCCAGCCTGCAGGACCTGCTCCCGCTGTTGCAGAACGTGGCGAAGGCCGGAAAGCCGCTGATGATCATCGCCGAGGAAGTGGAAGGCGAAGCCCTGGCAACCCTGGTGGTCAACCGCCTGCGCGGCACCTTGCAGTGCTGTGCCGTCAAAGCCCCCGGCTTCGGCGACCGGCGCAAGGCCATGCTGGAGGACATCGCGATCCTGACCGGCGGCAAGTGCATCACCGAGGACCTCGGCATCAAGCTGGAAAACATCAAGCTGGAAGACCTGGGCCGGGCCAAGCGGCTCACCGTGGACAAGGAAAACACCACGATCATCGAAGGCGGCGGCAAAACCGCGGCCATCCAGGGACGCATCGCCCAGATCCGGAAGCAGATCGAGGAAACGACCTCGGACTATGACAAGGAGAAACTGCAGGAACGCCTGGCGAAACTGGCCGGCGGCGTGGCCGTCATCAACGTCGGCGCGGCGACCGAGACCGAGATGAAGGAAAAGAAGGCCCGCGTCGAGGACGCCCTGCACGCGACGCGCGCGGCGGTCGAAGAAGGCGTGGTGGCCGGCGGCGGCGTGGCGCTCATGCGCTGTCAGTCCGCCCTGGAAAAACTGGATGTCAAGGGCGATGAAGCCATTGGCGCCAACATCATCATCCGTGTCCTGGAAACGCCCCTGCGTCAGCTCGTGGCCAACGCCGGCGTCGAAGCCTCCATCATCGTGGCGGAAGTCAAGAAAGGCAAAGGCAGTTACGGCTACAACGTGGCGACCGGCGAGTACACGGACCTGATCAAGGACGGCATCATCGATCCGACCAAGGTGACCCGGACGGCCATGCAGAATGCCGCCAGTATCGCCGGCCTGCTGTTGACCACCGAATGCATGGTGACGGACATTCCTGAAAAGGAAAAACCGGCGCCGATGCCCGGCGGCCACGGCGGCATGGGCGGCGGCGGCGACATGGATATGTATTAATAAATCACGCAGCGTGATTTATTAATCTTGCTATTGAAAAACGGGGCATATACACTATGCCCCGTTTTCTTTTATGGAGATGAATCTTTATGAATATACCAGCTTTGAACATGGCTCGCCAGCGGGTACCCGGCGTTTCGGTTCTGATCAATATGATCTCGATGCGCGTTCGCCAGATCATCGCCGGACAGCGTCCTCTCGTGAAGCCGAATAACCCGAATGAGGATATTGAGGATATCGCGATCCGGGAAATAGCCGACGGCAAGATTGTTGCAGAAATTGATTTTACAAAGTCGCTGGCCGAAAAGACCACCTGAGCACTCTGCTCACTGATTCTTGCAGGGCAACGCTTCAACCGAACCGTCTGGCCGGAATGGCGCGTCATTGATTTTGTCAGCCATGGCTCTTCTCCTTTTCACTTTCATATTTTGGGGATGAATTCAGGATTTTCAATGCCGAACTATTTAAGCAATTCAAGGCCTGATTTTACTCCCGGCCGCACCGATTGCGGCACTATCCCCTGCTACCAGTATCAGGGCAAGGTAGCCTCCGAACTGGCGTCCGGGCATCTTACCCGCACCGAGGCCATCCGGCTTCTGGAGGACATGCTGACGATCCGGGAATTCGAAGAAATGATCGTCAAACTCCGCTCCGGCGCCTATAGCCCCCTGCCCGACTTCAACTATCGCGGCCCGACCCACCTTTCCATCGGCCAGGAAGCGGCCTCGACCGGCGCCTGCGCCGGTATTGAGGGCAATGATTATATCACCAGCACCCACCGGGGACACGGGGACAGCATTGCCAAGGGGTGCGTGGCCTTGCGGGCGATGAGCGAAGACGGTCTTCGGCGACGGGTACCGGGCTGCCGGGCTGCATCACTGAACGACCTGTTGGAAGCGGCGATCGAGGACCATGTCTACCGGACCATTGCCGAGCTTTTCGGCAAGGAAGGCGGCTACTGCAAGGGTCGTGGCGGCGGTATGCACATCGCCGATTTCACGCTGAACCACCTCGGGGCTAATGCCATTGTCGGCGGAGGTGTCCCCATCGCCACCGGCGCCGCCATGGCCTGCCGGTATTTACGCAACAACCGGGTTGTCTGCTGTTTTGCCGGCGACGGCGCTTACGGCAACGGCGTTGTGCTGGAATCGCTGAACTGGGCAGCCATGGGCCAATTCAGCAATCAGATCACGAACCACCCTTTCGGCCTTCCGATCGTCTTCATCATTCTGAACAACCATTACGGCATGACCGGGCGGGCCGAGCATGAAGTCACTGGCATCCGCAGTCTTGCGCGGCGCGCCGCCGGCTTTGCCGATAACAACATGCACGCGGAAGTCGTCAACGGTATGGACGTGCTGGCCTCGCGGGACGCCGTGCAGCGCGCCGCCGCCGCTTACGCTTGGCGCGGGGAAGGTTCTTCCACAAATCCCCGCCCGTCTTGGCGTCGGCGTAGACGTACTTGTAGATCGTTTCCTTGCACACCCACGGGCGTCCATCCAGCCGGGCTCGTTCGCCAATCATCTCCGGCGTCCAGCCCTCTTTGAGCCGCGCCTCGGCATCGACCCGCACCTCTTCCGTGAATCGCCGGGGACCGGCTCGCCTGGCTTGGGCCTGCGCCTTCTCGTGGGCCTGTTTCGGACGGTAGCCGCGCAGCCCAAGGTTGCGCACCAGCTCCCGGCAAATGCTGCTCGCAGTCCGCCCCAAACGCTGTGCTATCTCTCGCCTACTGGTATCGTCTTGACGCCAGCGGTAGATGAGCTTACGCTCTTCTTCGGTCACGCGGGTATAAGCCATGGCGTTCTCCTTGTGTTGTGGTCTAACACGAAGAACGTAGCTTACCGCGTGACCTTCTCAATCACCAAGTGTTGCAATGGCCGGTCGCGCGCGGGGCGTCAAAAACGATGAACGGCAGGCATTATAGTTATGCTATCGCAGATGTACAGAGTTTAATTGGCTAACATTCTGTGCCAGTAACCCATCGTTTGACACACCTGACAGCCCAACATGCGACATATCGACCCACCACGTA
>JAHIJO010000029.1 GCA_018898455.1 Verrucomicrobiota bacterium
CAGATATTTCTCCAGCAGGGTATAAACCGCATAGATAACCCCGCGCTTGTTGCTGCCGATCAGGTAAAAGTCTTGCCCGTCGGTCTTGATGACAAAGGCGTCATGCTCGGCTTCTTCCCTGGTGAAGTTAATGCCGCCGGGACCTTTGCCGTCCTTTGCCATCGCAACCACGATCTTCCGGCCTGCGACGTCGGACTTGATCGGCAGTTCCACGCCCGAGATCTGCTTGAGGTACTTGGCCAACTCCTCTCCGGCGAACTTCTCCTGAGCTGTTGGGGCGTCAGGGATCACGATCGCATATTGGCTCTTGCCGTCCTTGACCAAGGCCAAGTTTCCCGGCTCCGCTCCGGCAACAAAACGCGATCCTAAGCCGAATACAATAAGCGCGCAGATCGCCAACACCATTCCCCATCGTGACAGGTAGTTCATGTTCTGCCCCTTGCTCGCTTTGTTTATTGAACCGTAGTGAACCTCATGCAAACCCACCAAAACACGCCCAAAACACCACCCCGACCCGGCAGGGACGCCTCGCCCCACCTTATGACACCCTTGGATTCTGTTGGTAGGGCAAATCGCCCCGACGAGCCGTCCGGTTCCTTGCCATTTCTCAAAAGGAGTTTTGCAAGAGTATCGGATAGTTAAACATCTCCAATATCAATCTCTTTGGCGAATTCTTTTCATGGGACCGCGGCGCCTGGCCAAGGAAAACTTCGGAAGGAATCGGGCGTGAGCCGACAATAATTCATCTGCCAGGCGGACGGCTGTGGCCGGAGAATCCACGGCGCCGTCCAGGATGAGCGCCTGAATAAATTTATCCCGGTTTCCTTCCAACGCCGCCTCGACTACTGTTTCCACCCATTGAAACCGGGTCGCCAGCGTGCCGGCAATCCCCGACGGCAAGGGCATTTGCATGATAGGCCGCAATCCGGAAGCATCCGCTACGGCAGGGCACTCCACAATGCTGTCCGCGGGCCAATTGGGAAGCTGGCCTTGATTCGGCAGATTGGCGGAATATATCCGGCCGGCATCCTGCCGGATGCTTTCGATGATTTCGATGACCTGTTCATGCTCGCCGCTGAGTTGCATAAAGTAATCGTGTCCGATAGGCTTGGAAGAAAACGCCTGGGTGTGCATTTCCGCATAAATCTGATCGCCGGAAGCAATGGTTTGTTCGAAACTGTAGCTTTCCACGCCCAAGGTTTTTCCATAATATGCGCCCTTGCCGGCAAAATAATGCGGGAAGAATTCGGTGACATGGCGATCCAGCACGGCGGGAAACGCATTGAACAACTTGAATAATTGCCAACTGAACGGATCTTCCACCGGCTGCCCGCCCAGCCTGCCCGTTGTGGATAGTCTGGTCAGATAGCGATCGGCCAACTGATGAAGCTTCGGCAGGGCGTCCTGACCGTCAATTCGCACCTCCGTGAACCAGGTCAGGTGGTTCAACCCCACCGCCGTATAGCGGATTCGGGACGGCTCAACGCGCAGGAGTCGGGCAAGATAGTTTCCCACCTGAAACACGCCATGGCAAAGCCCGACCATTTTCGCGCCGGTTGCTTTCCTGACTGCCCGGCAGATCGGAGCCATCGGGTTCCCATAGTTGAAAAACAAGGCCTGCGGCGCCAGGTCCTGAACATCCCGGGCAATGGCAACCATGGCCGGGATCATGCGTAAGGCCCGCGAAGTGCCACCCGGCATGACGCTGTCGCCGACTGGCTGATAAATGCCGTATTTGCGCGGAATGAACACATCCTGCTCCCAGGCGCGCCGCCCGCCAACCCCGATGGTGCAGATCACCACAGTGGCGCCATTTAATACCTGGCGACGGTCGGTGGCGGCCTGTACCGTGATGGGGGCTTTTTTGAACCGGATCATTTTATTCGTCAGCCGTTCGGCCACCTTCAGCGCTTCAGGATCAATATCCACCAGAGATAGATCAACCGCCTCGCCGCGGCGGATGATATCGACCACAAGGCCACGGGTGAACATGGCGCTTCCGGCTCCGATTAACACAATTTTTTCCTTCATGGGGCGAATGTACTTTCATTGGATTCCGGGTTCAATAAAAACCGGTTGTATCTTCGCCGATAATAATTGTACAGTAAACGTTGGTGATGCAAAGATCCAGGAACCTAATCCGACGTCGGACGGAGGCCGGAGCCATGAATCATCAACCGCCCATACGGATATCCCGGACGAACCACCGTTCGCCGGCTCGCACCTCACCGGGCACCTGGCTCGACGACGCCATTATCAAACGCTCGTTCCATTTGTCGGAGTCAACTCCCATCCGGGGATTTCACTTCCGCCTTCCGCATCCCATCAGTCCTCACTATGACATGCATTACGGGCTGGAATTGGGGATCATGCTGTCCGGATATATGCGGCGGCAGTATCGCCGATTCACCATGGAGGTCGGCCCGGGCCAGGTATGGTTCTGCGGCATGTGGGAACCTCATGGTTTTCAGTCCCTGAAAACACCATGCGAATGCATCGTGCTGATCGTTTGGCCGCCCCTGTTGTCAAATCTTCGATTTGACGAACCCCCGCAGGTTTCATGGCTGGCGCCATTTACCGTATCGCCTCGTCAACGTCCGCAAGTGATTCCCGCAAAGAGGATGAAAATCCTCCAGGTCGGCAGGGAACTGAAACAAGTCATATTGAAAAAGCCAACCGCGCATTCACTATGGCTGAGGCATCTTTTCCTGGAAATATTACTGATCTTGTACGAACAAGGAAACTTCCCGCAAACCCGGCCGCCCCTTTCGAAGACGGATGATTTTACCCGGCTTAACCCGGCCTTGGAAAATACTTTTAAATCCCGAACCTTGCTGACAACCGCCCAAGTAGCGCGTATATCTGGAATGACCCGGGAAACCTTCAGTAACCTGTTTACCCGCTGGATGGGAATCCGGTTTTCAGAATTTGCCTTGAGGTATCGCATCGATGCCGTTGCCGCTCAACTTGTGGGCACCGATGAACCGATCAAAAGCATCGCCATGAATTGGGGGTTTACCGACTCCAGTCATCTCCATCGCTGTTTTCAGAAGTATTACCAGTGCACACCAGGGGAATATCGCCGCCGGATGTTGGGTCATCCTAAAACGCAATTCGGCGCTGGTGATATTTCCGGGGCCCAGACGTTGATCCCAAACGGAGTTGATACAGGCGGCTCGGCGCCACCCTCAGCAGGCAAGGAACTTTCGATGTAGGGGCGTAGCTTGCTACGCCCGTCCGGGTTTTTGGGTCGAGCAAGCTCGACCCCTACATATTCCAAAAAATCCGCCCCGCTTGGGGGCGATAAGAATTTCATCCCGCTTCATTGGATTTGGAGTTTAACCGGCAATCTCACGGCGCGATGCCGGGTCGACAGGTCGGTGCGGACTGCCCAGCGTTTTTTAGTGCCGGCGTCAATTAATCCCAAACGGATCTCGTACATGCCAGGCACCGTGTCAGGCGGGATGGCAACGGTCCGCTTTTCAATCAAGACCTCCCCAACATCCTGGCATGCAATGTCGTCGGGATTCATGCCTACCAGCAGAGCATGATCGTCCTGGAACCGGCGGCCGTCCTTTTTGAAATGAACGAATACAATCGGACGTTGCGCAGCCGCCAGGTCAGGCGGACACCGCCAGTAATACCAAACGTCCGCACTTCCCCCGGGTCTGGCTTCCACCGGATTCAGCGTCACTCCCAGAAACTCGATGCCGCGCCCGAATGTAGCGCGGGCCGGCGTCCCGGGAAACGTCAACCGTGCAAATTGCATCTCCAAATCCGCCGCCTTTTCGACCTCGCCGGATTCCCTGTATGCAGCGGCCAACTGTTGAAGCAGAAGCGCATAGCCAGGCGCCATTCTCCGCGCCTCCTCAAGCAGGGCCAAAGCCTCGGCCTTCGATGATGCATGCCCCGCCAGAGCCCTCAATTCCCTGGCATAGCGTTTGGCCACCTGCTTTCCCGTCAGCACATTGAATCCGGTCCAGAACAACCCCGAATCCGCCGCATACCGGAGTTGCCACTGGTCCGGCGCAACGATTGCCAAGCGTTGCTCATGACGGGATAGATCCGGCGCGAAGTCAAACAGAACCCAGGGACCGATGACCGTTTCACGCAGCTCGACGCGGCGGGCCTTCAAACTTTGCCGACAGACCGGCGCCTCCTCAGCGAGCGCGAGAATGGCCGCGCGCTGATCCAGACGGATCGCCGGCAGGACCCATTCGCGAGGCCGCACCGGATCTCCGGGATGACGTTCAACGACGGCGGGCTCGCGCATGGTGACGATGACATTAGTCGTTGCCGCGGCCACTTCATTGGCAATCCACCGGTCGCTGTACAGGCGCCGAATCCCCCGCTCCCTCAACATTGCCAGCAGGGAAGCCAAGGCATCGGTTTCAGCCGCCGATTCAGGCTCCGGCTTCCCGCCAAAAACCGTCAATTCCGACACATACACCTCGCTCTCCCGGTCCGGCGCCATAAACCGTACGCGCAGGCGCGACACCGTTTCCGGTTTGAACCTGCATTCCGGACGGAACCCGATCCCATTCCAGTAAGGACGCGGTCCGGACCAGAAATAGCCATTGATCGGCATGACCGCAGTCAGCGGCTTCCACTCCTCTGTTACTTGTCCTTCAACAACCCAGGCAGGAGGATAAAAAACGCTGTCACTCAGAAACCGCACACCCTGGACCGCAATCGGTTCCTTGAAATGAATCTCGATCCATGGCCCGGCATTGGTCAATACCGGCGCCTGCCAACGGGTCTGCAGATTCCCATCGCTGATGGCCGCCAACACATTATGGCCGCGTTGGTCCACGGCAGAGGCCCATAATAACGACGGCACGAGCGCACACCGACGAGGCGGCTTAAGATCGCAATAGACCGGAAATGTCATCACCTCACCAGAGCGCGCCGCACCGCCGGTATTGGTGATGAACGCCGCCACCTCGCCAATATTTCCACAAAAAGCGACCTGACGCGCCATTTCCCCCCGCCATTCATAGGGCTGATAACGCTCACCTATGATATCCACCAGGCATAAGCGTTCGCCGGAGGCGGCATTCATCCAGTGGTAGATATAATCACAGAAAACGGCTTCGACTTTGAAAGGCGCCAGTGAGCGCTCCAGCGTCTGACTCAGGACTTCCCAAGTATGATTGCGATGCATCTCCAGTGTAAAGCGCGCATTCCAGACCTGAAAAGCCAACAGCAATAGAAGCGGCGCCCACCCAAGCCCGTATCGGGCGCGGGCAACCAGAAAAGCCGTGGCGGTTCCCACCAGCACGGCCAGCGCCGGAATAATCGGGAGCAGATACCGGGCCGTGTTAAACGTCGCAAAATGCGCACGGCAAAACAATAGAGCGGACACCGCAATGAATAAGAAAACCGTGATGAGAGACACTGCCGCGAGCATGCCTTCACCGGAGCGCTCTGCGCATGCCGGCGTCGGCTCCTCACGATATAGGGGCCACGTCAGGCGGCCTTTGCGGCAACGTAGCAGGCAGAGAATACAACTCCAGGCGGCTATGGCCACCAACACGGCAATACCCGTCAAACCGGCGATGCGAATTGACAACGGCACAGCAACCAGGTCCATCAGGTCCGGAAACCGCGCGGCGAAAAAGAGTTTTAAGCCTTCACCGGCGGGTGTCCGGCCCAGGGAGCCCATGAAACCAAGCGATTCCCAGGAGTGGCGGAAGTTCCAGAGCCACCAGGGCAGACTGCCGACCATGAAGCCCGCCAACCCGAATGGAAGGCGCCACGTGAAAATCCGGGTTCTCAAAGCGATCAGCAGAATAATAGCAGCCGTCACCAGCGATGCGGCGATCAATTGGTTGGTCCACCACCCTACTCCGGCCAGCAATCCGAGTAAAGCATACCCCCCAGGAGAAACCGCATAATTCCGGAACTCACGAACTGCCAGCCGGCCGCTCAGCCAGAGGATGAGAGTTCCCAGCAGGAGAGTCAGGGCATACCCGCCCCGGGGCGAAGCCAGGTGATGGAAATAGCCGACCGGTCCGACCAGGGCAAAGATCAGGGCGGCCAGGCCGGCGGTTCGACCGCCGGCATCCTGGCCCCAGGCATAAATCACCGGCAACAGAAGCATTCCCAGGAACGCGGTGCCGAGACAGACATTGAATACGGACAGGCCGAACAGCTTGCAAAAAAGCGCACTGACCATGGGTTCCAGACTGCCCATATAGGCTTGGCCATAGAAGAACACGGGGAAGTCCCGCCCCTCGACAATATGCTTCGCCATCAGCGCGACAATCCCGTAATCGGAATTCATGCTGAACCGGAAGCAGGCGGCAAAAAAGACGCGGACGGCCGCCCCAAAAACCAGTAGAGCGCCCAAAACCCACAGATATTGCCGATCATGATTCATAAATGGTTTTCAGTCACGGATGACCGAGATTTAGAGTGCGGCAACCCCAGTTGCCGCCTTGCCATCGCGAAGCCAATTCTTCGCGGCCGAAAAGCGTCGCGCTGTATTTATCGGCGGATTGTGTAAAATGCGGTTTGCCGGAGACGGAAAATGCCTATGCCTGGACTTAACCGGAACGCTGCTGAAGCCACCGGGCATAGAGGGCCTTATAGGATTTTGCATCGTGAGGTTCAAACCATAATACTTTCGCATTCTCCCGTGGCGCAGACAATGCCGCCGATCGCGGGCACGCCATTCGGGCCGCTCCGTAGAGTGCATCCCCCATGCCACGCCCCACGCGAATGTTCAGAATATCGGCCAGTAGTTGAAGCCAAAACAAGTTATTACTGCCCCCGCCGGTGACCCGGATTTCAGGCATGGGCAAGGAAACGCGCAATTGCTTTTCCAACAATTGCTTTAGACTGAATCCTATCCCCTCAAAAACGGCCAACGCCCGCTCGCCGGGGTCCGGACTGCCGACCCAAGCCTTTTCCGTATTCATCGAATCCGGATAAAACAGGACGGCTGAGTCATAAAGGTTCATCCCCTTCCGGCGAGCCAACGCTCGCCTCGCCAGTTCCGTGAATGATTGGATGTCGCGTCCCGGCGTCATCCGACTGCGCGCCCAATCCAACGCCGAACCTACCTGATTGAGCGTGACCAATTCGTAATAGCCGCCGCCCGGATAAATACCCCAGCATCCACCCGCGGTATAAGGTCCGTGCCGCCGTCCCATGACCCGGTAGACCATCAAGGTCGGTCCCAGTGTCACGAGCATGGTTTGACGTGAACAAAAATTTCCAAACGCGCAAGCGCTTTGATCATTGCCGGCTAAAACCACATTGGCCCTGTTCGCAAGAATAAGGTTCCGGCATGGCGCCGCCTTCGCCAGTGACCGGCCCAGCGGCACCAAGGCCGGCAATTGAATCTTTGCCACGCCGCAAATCCCCATCATCGTCTCCCACCATCGGCCCGTTTTCAGAGAAAACAGCCCGTTCATGGCCGCCAAGTTGGCGTCAACGATATTTGGAGCGCCCAACTTTAAAGCAATGAATCCCGGCAGGGTTACAAAGGCGGCGGCTTGTTCAATGATTTGCGGCCGATGTAATTTGAGCCACAACATCATGGCGGCCTGATGACCAGCCACAGCGCGCGGCCAACTGCAATGGTCGTGAAATCTGGCGCCCAGCCGCCGATTCAACAGCGCTGCTTCCTTGACTGCCCGACGATCCTGCCAGCTCAAGAACGGTATCAAGGGCTGTCCCGACAGATTCAAAGCACAGAATGTATTGGCCTGGCCGGTCAGAACAATCGTGCACATCGCCTCAGAACTCAGGCCGGCTTGAGCACAGGCTTCCCGGATAAGGCGCACGGTCATCCGCCATGCAACTTCCGGGTCAAATTCAACACGTTCCGGAACCCGCACCGTGTAACGGAGCGTTTCACTGCGTTCGCTGAGCCGACGCAAGGCGGCATCGAAAACAGCCATCCTGAAATTCGCGCCCCCACAGTCCAATGCCAGGATATATCGTTTTTTCGAATACATAGCTCATCCGCGATTCAACATATTGCCGGAACTCCCAATCGCTCGCGACAAGGTCTGTCCAATCCTTGATTGTGAATTATTATATCCAGTCGGCTTTTTTTGCGAATGTATTTTTTTACCCGCCAAGTAAAAAACACGCCCGCTATGCCGAAATAAAAGGACGAATATGCCGTAACAGGTGCTGTTCCAATTCCTGCATATAGTCCGCTTCATTCTGCTTCAGCACCTTGGCCATGGCGTCCGCAAAAAGCAGATATCCGTCGCCATCGCGCGCCGTCAAAACCGACCCGTAGGTCACATGCAGGACTTGCCGCAGATGATCGTTCCCCCCCCCTGAATGAAGCAGGGAGGAGAGCGCCTGACCAGCCAAAGTTTCAACATCCGGCAGTTGCGAAAGATCGGCGCTCAACTCGTAGGTGACGCGATCTTTCTGGAACTGAGCCAGTGAAAACCGGTAAATAGCTCGGAACAACGCCACGTCGTGGCGGGCGACTATTTTAAGTTCCTCAAGGTAATACGTGCCCGCCGTTTTCAAATGAAAGTCGTTCTTTAACACTTTCGCCATAATAGGATAGATAGAAAACTTGTCGCTCCCGGAATGGACACAGATCCGCACCCCGAAACCCCGAACCACCTCCGCCAGGGCGGTGAGATAGCGCTCAAATTCCGTCGTGTCATGAACCCTCCGGCCCTGCTCCATGCGCAGGTAATAATCAATCGCTTTTTCGAAATAGCCGGGGAATCGCGGAGCGATTTCCGTGACCGTAATCCCCTTTTTCTTCAAGGCCTGCAACAGGCGAATCACGTCTTCCATGGTCGTGGCATGCTCCGTTTCGTCCAACGATATTTCAATTGTAAACGGCTCACGCCCCTTCAGCTGCCGCGTCAACCGGTACATGGCGCTGATTTTTTCCACTACGGCCTGAAGCCCCTGCGCCAGTTCAGGTGACACATCGTAAGTAAAATGGGTACATCCCGCTTTGACGGCCGCGCGGATATCGGCATCGGACTTCAGGTGATCGCCGTCGGCACCCCACGGCAGGGCCAGGCGCGCGGCATGAGCGCTGAGGGTGGCGCTGTCCACCACTTCCTGAAAACTCCTTTTTGTGCGTTCAATCTCGCGGGCCGATTGCTGGGCCAACATAACATTCAGCCGGTACTGCCGGGCGACCTTGGCCTGAACGATATTGCCCAGGATCCAGGGGGATCGGTAGCCGAACCCGAACACCGGCCCCTGATTCAGCACCGCCGGTCTCGTGGCAGGATATTTCGAACGCAATGCAGACGGCGACAGCACTTTAGATAGCGTCATGAACAGAACTCCCAAGAATGATTGATATGGAACCTAGTAACTAACTCGGAGAGATGTAAAGCTATTTATGACTCACTACAATGGCGTCAAAAACGATGAACGGCAGGCATTATAGTTATGCTATCGCAGATGTACAGAGTTTAATTGGCTAACATTCTGTGCCAGTAACCCATCGTTTGACACACCTGACAGCCCAACATGCGACATATCGACCCACCACGTA
>JAHIJO010000030.1 GCA_018898455.1 Verrucomicrobiota bacterium
CGCCGGGAGACGGCGACCTTTAAGCGCTTCCGTATGTTGATTGATTGGTGGGTGGATCTCGCGCTCAAAGCATCTCAGTTACGCATGCGGCATGCTAAAATTCCCGATTGACATTAACCGGGAAGTCGGTACTCTTGAGTATCATCATCGCGGCGGATGACGGCATCGAACCGATCATCGCCTTTTCCGACCATGGCGTTTACCAACGCACCGCAGCCAATCCGCTCGCCTGCCTGCTAGAGCGGGACCTGCCCGCCAGGAAGCAGGCGCTGGCCGCCGCGGCTCAGCGCCCAGTCCGCCGTGCCTACGGGGCCGCGCCGACCATGCCGGAAGATCTCCACGGCAAGCACTGGCAACATCTGGTGGATCGCGCTTTGAAAGCCGGATTCCAAGCCCGGGACCCATTGCCCAACTGGACAAAAAAGACCACGCTCATCACCAGCCAGGACGATCAGGCCTATGGCACCGAAAGCGTTTCCGATGTCCACGTGAGCCCGCTCCTGCAAAGCCAATGGAGTCAAAGCACGGCCCAGGAACAGCTTTGTTACAATTATTACACGCCCAATAACTATGTCTGCGGCTGTGTGGCCACGGCCATGGCCCAACTCATGCGTTACTTTCAATTTCCCGTTTCCGGAATAGGACAGATCACCAACTTGGTAAAAGTAGATAGCTCATGGCAAGAAAATACCACCCGCGGCGGCGACGGATCGGGCGGACCTTATGTCTGGACGAATATGCCGCTGGTTCCGGCATCGGCGGGGTATAACGAAGCCCAGTGGCAGATGATCGGATCCCTGTGTTACGACGCCGGGGTGGCTGTCAGCATGCAATATACCGCGGGCAGTTCGGGCGCCTGGATGGATGACGCCGCCAGCGCCCTGACCAACGTTTTTCAATATTCCAACGTCGTCCATACCACCGGCAGCAGCTACCTGCTCCCGATCAACGCCAACTTGCAATCCGGCCTGCCCGTGCTCCTGGGTATTTACACTTCCGGCGGTGATGGCCACGCCATCGTCTGCGACGGCTATGGCTACACCGGCGGCACGCTTTATCATCACCTGAATCTGGGCTGGGCCGGCAGTTACGACGCTTATTACAACCTGCCCGTGATCGATACCTTTGTCACTTTTTCCATCATAGACAGCGTCACCAGCCACGTCTTCACGAACCGGACGGGTGAAATCATCAGCGGCCGCATTCTCGATATCAGCGGCGCGCCGCTGGGCGGCGCCACGGTTACGGCCCAGCCGCAGGGCGGCGACGCCGTGTCCGCGGTCACCGGCACCAATGGGTATTACGGCATCATCGGCGTTCCGCTCAACTCCACCAACACCGTGACGGTCTCCGCGTCCGGCTACCCCTCCTCCGGCCTGTTTGACGTCAAGGTGGGCAATTCCGGCGGCGCTGTTTACGGCTGCATCGCCGACGCCGACCTGACCATCAGTTCCAATCAGCCCGTGCTATCATGCTACCCCACGACTTTGTCCCAGATCATCACCAACGGCGGACTCGCGCCCGTCAACCAAAGTTATGAAATCTGGAACTCGGGCATCGCCACAGCCAATTACACGATCGCGACCGGCGCCGTCTGGCTGGCGGTTAATCCCTCCACCGGCACCAGCACCGGCGAACACGACACCATCCAGGTCAGCTATACGAACACCGAATCGCTCGCACCGGGAACCTACACGGCCAGCATTACCAATACCGCGCCGGGTGCCGGCGGATCCCCGAAAACCATCGCCGTAACCCTGCGGGTACGCTGTGAAGTCAACGTTGCCATTGATCAGCCTACCTGGGTTATCACCAATGGCGGCGACACGGCCTGGTTCGGGCAGGGCGATACCGCCCATGACGGCATCAGCGCCGCGCAAAGCGACCCCATCGACGGCAACCAGCAAGCTTGGTTCCAAACCACCGTGGCCGGATCAGGCACACTCGGTTTCTGGTGGAAAGTGTCCTCGGAAACCAACTACGACTACCTGCGCTTTTATATGAACGGAAGCGAGCAGTCCGCTATTTCGGGTGAAACCGGCTGGCAGCAGAAAACCTATATTCTCGCCACCGGCATCCATACACTGAAATGGAGCTATATCAAGGATCCCTTCGTGCAAGATGGATCGGATGCCGGCTGGGTGGACCAGGTAACGTTTATTACCAATACCATTCTGGTCTGCAGTCCGACCAACCTGGCCCAGACTATCACCGAGGGACAAAATGGGACAAACCAGACCTATGCACTCTGTAACGCCGGCGGCGGAAGCATGAGCTACACGATCACGGAAAATGCCGACTGGCTCACCGTCACTCCTGCCAGCGGCGCCAGTACCGGCGAGCACGACACGATCGTGGTCGGCTATCAAACCGCCGATTTATCCGCCGGCGTTTACGCGGCGATCATTACCAACACCGCCGCCGGAGCCGAAGGTTCTCCCCGCCTGATTGCGGTTTCCCTGACCGTAGATGCCGCCCCCTTTGCTCCGGCCATCCTGACCTGCAGTCCGACCAACCTGGCCCAGACTATCACTGAGGGACAAAACGGGACAAACCAGACCTATGCACTCTGGAACGCCGGCGGTGGAAGCATGAGCTACACGATCACGGAAAATGCCGACTGGCTCACCGTCACTCCTGCCAGCGGCGCCAGCACCGGCGAGCACGACACGATCGTGGTCAGTTATCAAACGGCCGGTTTATCAGCGGGAATATACACGGCGGTCCTGACCAACACTGCGCCGGAAGCCGAAAGTTCGCCCGCCACGATTCAGGCGACCCTGACGGTTAACGCTCTGCCGGCGACACTGGAACCGCCGACTGGAGTATCCGCCAGCGATGGAACCTTTACCAACAAAGTCCGAATCACATGGCAGGCAGCCAGCAATGCCACGGCTTATGAAGTCTGGCGAAGCGACGCCCCGGACATCAATCCCGTCGTCAAACTGGCGGATACGACTGCCCTTGGTTATGACGACGCTTCAGCGGCGACCATACCTGGAATGTCCCTCTATTACCGGGTAAAAGCAAAATCTTCCATCGCCACAAGCGAGTTCAGCGCACCTGACACCGGCTATTGCGCTCTCTCCACCAACGTTATTTCCGGGAGCGCGGAACTGGTGCTCAGCGGCCTGGAAGTTCTGCCTGCCCTGATCGCGCCCGGCGCCCATCCGGAAACGATTGCGCTTGTACTGATGAATAACGGGCCTGACTTCCTCGCGCCGCCTGACACCCGCATCAATCTGGACTTCTACCTTTCACGAAATTCAATTCCGGGAGACAGCGACGACATCTGGGTTGGCGATTATGCGGCCGACGTGACGCTGGCATCGGGCCAGTATCTCAACGGCGTCATTCCCCCGGAAAACGTAACAATCCCGACCGCGGCCACGGGCAGTTATTACGTCTTTGCCAAGGTTCGGCATGCGGCACCATCCACGCTGACGGATCCGGATGAACGCAATAACACGGCAATGCGGGCCGGCCCCATTGCAACCGAACTCGGCGACTATTATGGTATTCCCGCATCCGGCAATTATGACGGGGACAGCAAGACTGACCCGGCTTTGTATCAGGAAACCACGGGACTGTGGGCATTCTGGCTGTCGTCCGCCGATTACGCCCTGACCCTGTTGAATTTCGGCGGATCCGGCTATCAGCCCGTGCCGGGGGATTACGATGGCGACGGCAAGGCCGAACCGGCCCTCTACTCGGAGGCAACAGCCGAATGGTTCGTTATGTTGTCAAGCAGGGATTATGCCTTAAGCGCGTTCAGTCTGGGCGCCTTCGGCTGGATGCCGGTAGCGGCCGATTATGACGGCGACGGCATAACCGACCCGGCTGGGTATCACGAAGCCACCGGAACCTGGCTGGGACTGCTCTCCGACTCCGGCGTTTCGGCTTCTGCCTGTCTGGGTGGGCCCGGACTCCGCCCGGCGCCTGGCGATTATGACGGGGACGGTAAAGCCGACCCGGCGGTTTTTGACTCCGGCTCAGGTTACTGGTTTGCATTGTTATCGGGACAAGACTATGCGTTGACGTCAGCTCAATTCCCCCAGTATTCAGCCGGCGAGTTCCAGACCGTCAGCGGAGATTACGACGGCGATCGAATCACAGACCCGGCCCTGTATGAAACAGCCGGCGGAAAATGGCAAGCAATGTTGTCAGCCGGCGGTTTTGCGGCGGCATCGCTGCTGGACTTCGGCGGGACCGGTTATCTACCAACCCCAGATGATTATGACGGCGACGGCAAAATTGATCCGGCGCTTTATCATCCGGCGTCAGGAACATGGCAGGCGCAATTATCCGGCGACATCCGCTGAATTCGCAGGATAACAATCGACGGCCAGCCGAAGCACCATTCCAAAGTCCATGTAGGTCATTCATATCGCAGGCAGTCGACCGGATGCATTTTCGCCGCCTGCATCGCGGGCGCGATGCCGAAGATAACACCAACCAGCCAGGAGAAGACGAGGGCAACGATAATGGCCGACGGCGTAAACACGCCCGGCCATTCCGTCAACCGGGACAGGATGGGAACGGCGAGCACTCCCAGCACGCACCCCAGGATCCCGCCGCTGGTGGACAAGACAACTGTTTCGGACAGGAACTGCAGGAGAATATCCCGCTGGGACGCCCCCAACGCGCGCCGGATCCCGATTTCCGGAATCCGCTCCGTGACAATAGCCAGCATGATATTCATGATACCGATACCGCCGATGACCAGGGAAATGGCCGCAATCACGATCAAGACGAGGTCAAAAGTCTTTCGAGTCTGTTGCGCGACTTGGAGCTGAGCCAGCGGCACCGTCATCTCATAATCATGCATGGGATGATTTTTTTTCAATATCCTATCCACGACGGCAGCCGCCTCCGGTATGCCGACGCCATCATCCTCCAGATGAATCACAATCCGGCCGATTTCGTTTTTCGTATATTCCTCTTTCCCCGCTTCATCCTTGATCGTTAATATTCCAAACAGATTTCTCGCCGTCCGGTAGGGAAGAAACACCATCCCCGCTTTACTGGACGGCATACGAATCACCCCGATAACCCGGAAATAATTTCCGCCAATCTGAATAATTTGTCCCAGGACTCCCCCGACAGCCGGGATGGTCCGGGCAACCTCTTCGGTGACCACCGCCACCGGATGCCGGTCCCGGTTGTTCACCTCAGCCAGAAGGTGTCCCGCCAGGATCTCCACGGGGAAGGCCTTGAAATAGGCGGGATCCACTCCCAATACGGGGGCATCCACGCGGGTACTGCGATAAAAAATCTTCTGTTTCACCAAATGGCCAACCAGGACGGTGGCCGAAGGCAACAGCGCCCGGAACTGATCCACATCCCGAGGAATCAGCCCATACTGAAAAGCGCCTTGACGACTGTTATCCGATGCGGGGGAAATATTAGCCACGGAGGGTTCTTCAGAATCCAAGATGATATTATGGAGTCCCAGTCCTCCAATATCCTTCAGCACCTTGCGCTGGGCGCCTTCGCCCACCGCCATCATGGCAATCACGGCGCCCACGCCGATCACGATCCCGAGGAGACTGAGCAGGGACCGCAATTTATGGCGCAACAGATTCCGGGCGCCTTCATTAGCCAGTTCCAGAATCCAAATCACACTCATCCCGAGGAACCCTCCTGGAGCACGCCATCGGATATTCTGATGACCCGGGGAAACCGCCGGGCAATGGACAGGTCATGGGTAATCATTACCACGGTTTTTCCCTGGGTATGAAGTTGTTCCAATATCGCCAGGATTTCCGCTCCGCTCCGGGAATCCAGGTTGCCTGTGGGCTCATCGGCCAGGATCAGCCTGGGATCGGTAACCAGCGCCCGGGCGATCGCCACCCTCTGGCGTTCGCCGCCGGACAACTCCGCCGGCAAATGGCGGGCGCGATGCGATAAATTGACCTTGCTGATTTGAACTTTCGCCCGGTCATGCCGTTCCCAGGGATCCAACCCCTGGTAATAGAGAGGCAACTCCACGTTTTCCATCACCGTCAGATGGGGCACCAAATGGTAGAACTGGAAGACAAACCCGATTGATTTTCCGCGCAGGGCGGACAATTCGACGTCCGAGAGCCGGGCAGTGTCCCGGCCCTCGAAGATAACCGTTCCCTCTGTAGGTATATCCAGCAATCCCATCATGTACAACAGGGTGGACTTGCCGGAACCGGAAGGACCCAGAATTCCTACATAATCGTTGGGCGCGATGGTCAGGCTGGCATTCCGCAACGCCTGGACGCCATCGCCCAGGAAATAGGTTTTGGTCACATGGATCAGCTTGATCATTTCTTTTCATCCGCCATTTCCGGAGGTATCAGTAAAACTTTCAGGCCGGGTTCCACCCCGCTCAGAATCTCAACATCGGCGATCGAGGCGCGTCCAATCGCGACCTCGACTTTTTTCTTCCCGCCCCCTTTCACCGGATAGACAACATAACGATCCCCCTCGCGAAACACCGCCGGGACAGGCAAGTAAATGGCCGCTTCAATCGTCTCCGTGACAATCTCCGCGTCACACGAAAAGGTTTTCAGATCCTTGCCATCCAGGACAACGATTTCCACTTTGAATTGATTACCTTCAAGCCAACTGCCCCGGTTGGCCACTTCGGGCACTTTTTTGACCTCGCCATGCAGGGTTTTCCCGGCCAGCGCTTCGACCGTGATGGTGGCCTTCTGGCCGACTTTAATTTTAGCAATATCCGCCTCCAGGATAACCACCACCGCCTGCACCGCTGACATATCGGGAATATTAAGAAACGCGCGGCCCGGATACATATTCCCCCCCACTTGAATATCCCGGCGGCGCCACCACTCGTCCGGATCTCCATAA
This sequence comes from Verrucomicrobiota bacterium, assembly GCA_018898455.1. GTDB lineage: Bacteria > Verrucomicrobiota > Kiritimatiellia > JAAZAB01 > JAAZAB01 > JAHIJO01. The sequence goes on from JAHIJO010000030.1 coordinate 6,841, forward strand.
TTCACGATGCCGGACACGGGCGCCTTGATTTCATAGGCTTTTTTTTCCTCGCGGACCATCGCGAGATCCTTTTCCGCCCGGGCCAGGCTCATTTGCGCCACTTCCAATTCCTGGTTTTTCCGGCGAAACTGGGTCTCATTTTCTTTCCGTGTTTTTTCAAAAGCCGCTTTGGCGCCGTCCAGCCTGCCTTGGGCCGCGGCCTCTCTCACGGGAAGCCCGTACTCCTGGAGCACCGTCAATTTGATGCGCGCCGTTTCCAGCCCGACTTTCTTTTTTTCAAGATCCATCCGTTTTTCTTCAACATCATCCTGGGTGACAAAACTCTCCTTAAACAGATCCTGATAATCGCGATAGGCATCCTGGGCCCGGCCCAGATCGCTTTGGGCCGTTTGAATATCGAGCTCCGCTCCCCGGACGTCCACCGGCTCATCGGCCTGAAGAAATTTTTCCAGTTCCAACTCCGCCGTCACCAGTTCCTGCTCTGCCTTGGCCAGGTTGACGACATTGTCCATTTGTTGAATTTCCAGGGCCGTCCGGGCCGCATCCAGATCGTTCTGGGCCTTAATCAGCGTGGTTTCCTTATTGTTGATGTCGCGCTCGATTTCTTCCACATTCAAACGGGCTATGACTTCATCCTTGGCCACGCGACTCCCTTCCGGCGCCAGGAACGTAATGACGGCCTGCCGCTTAATCAGGGGAATGATCTTATTGGGATTGACAGCCTGAATCGTTCCCGACCCCTTGACCGTAATGACCAACGGCCCCTTCTTCACTTCCGCGGTCAAGGCCCGGCGTTGGGCGGTATCGCCCGGTCCTATATTCTTGACAAGCCCAATCACCACCAGGAGAACAGCCAGGACAATACCCGCCGCAATAATTTTTTTCTTCATCATCACCTCCACCCCTCACGCCCGCCGGATTCCATCTTGATTATGAAACGCCACACTGGAATGTGTCGTTTCGTTGCACCACGTTGTTCTCCGGGAATTAGGCCGCCAAGGGCGGCAACTGGTTTTTCAGGGAGGGCCTCTGCCCTGTCCACCATAGCCGCTGCGGCGAAGGCGGATTGCAGATGCCGTCCGATCTGATCCGGAAAAAGACGGCCCGCCGCAAGCGGCGGCCCTGCAAAGACTTTAAAATTCCTTAACATTAAATTATGAACCACTGTACTTAGTCATCCGGCCTCAGGAATCACGGTTGTTCTTTTGGAATCGGCAACTCGACCAGGGTTCCTTCCGCCCTCACATCCAACAGACCCATATTCCGCATCAACTGCACTCTTTGCCCCGCATAAGCCGCCAGTTCCCGGATATACGTGTTTTTCGCGCTTAATAACGATTCCTGCGCGGCCACCACCGACAGGTTGTCCACTTCTCCGTTTTTAAAACGCATCATGGTGGCCCTGACATTCCGTTCGGCCAGATCCGTATTTTCCTTTTGCATAATGACCGTTTGTTCCTGCACTTTCAACCGGCGAAAACTATCGATAATCTCCACCTTGATGCCGTCGTTTTTTTCGCTCAGGGCCCGCCGAGACTGATCCAGCATGATTTTTTTCCGCCGGAGGTCATCCCGTTCATTGCGTTTGTCCAACGGCAGGACCATGCGGACCCCGGCCGACAACGTATTTTCATAATCCTGGTCCACCAGCGAATCATCGGAATTACCATCCACGCCGGCTGTTCCCATGGCATCCACCTGTGGCAACATCGCATTTTTTGCGATCCGCACATGGCGTTCAGCATCCGCCACCCGTTCGCGTTCGGTCATCAAATCCAAGCGCAAATCGAGAGCCAGCCTGATGCAGGTTTCCTCATCCAAGGCATCCGACCTCAAATCCGGGACCGTTCCGGTCAGGGAAACCCGGGTATCCACCGGCAAGCCCAGGTCCATCAGGAAACGACTGACCTTGACATCCAATCCGATTTCAACGGACGAGAGATTATTGCTGGCGATCAACTCATTCTGGCGCGCCCGCAAGACGTCATCGATTTTGGCTTTGCGCACCTTGAACATGGCTTCCGACCGCCGGCGCAGAAACGTGGCCTGACTCACGTTGGTCCTGGTATTGTCCACATTGGCTTTTTCAGTTAACAATCCGTAATAGGAATTCATCATCTTGATGGCAAAATCCTGACGCTCCATCGCAAATGCCCGCAGTTGATACAGCAATTGCCGTTCGGCCTGGATTTCGAGCTCATGACTGGCCTCATAGCCGGCGCCCTGATAAAGAGGCTGGGTGAACGAAACACCCGCCGAGTTGCGGTAGGTATCGGCGGTGCCATTAGTGCCGCCGTTTTGAAAAGACGTCGTGGAGTTGGCCTTCGCCGCCAGGGTGCCCCCGGAGTCAAGCATCTGGCTGGCGGTAAGCCCCAGGCCACCGCCGCCATTGCGGGAGGCATCCGAGGGCCAGTTCAATACGTAATCCAGTGTGCCGGCATACTGCGGGCCGAATTGGCGCCGGACTTTGAGGGTATCCAGCCCCTGTAAATACAGGGTTTCCCGTTTGGTCTGAAGCGACCGGCTGTATTGGGTGGCCAGCCGAAGCGCCGTTGCAAGGTCCATGGCGATGCTTGCCGGAACCTGGTTGGTATCCTCGATTTTCGCAAAGGCATCTTCCATCGTATTACTGCTTTCCGCCACCGACTGGGCCTTATTCGAAACCACATCCCGCACGATGCGGTCCACATAGCGGGACGACATGCATCCGCCGCCCAGCAGAGCAAGAGCAGCGGCCATCCCAATCCAGGCTACCAGGGAATGTTTCATAGGATCAGTATCTTCTTGTCATCCATGAAAACAAAAATGCCGAAATATAGCAATGTTTTTACAGATTGATGGTCAAGCGCGCCCGAGAAACGCCTGGGGGTCGGTCTGGATGGTTTCAATCGAATCTTCGTCGCTGTTTTCCAGTTTGTACTGCTGATAGATGGACGTTCCCGCCTCGATCGTCAGCTCCAGGATGCGCTGGAAACGCCGGCTGAGTTCGACGCTCGCATTCACCCGCTGGTCCCGGAAAATGCCGTCAGGCACCGGAACCTTGTCGGCCAACTGGTACCGTCGATAGTCCCAGCGGCCCTTGACCGTCAAGGTCGTTTCCGAGGCCGATCCGCATCCCTTCCACAGGAACATTCGTGACCGGTTCCTGGGCCAACGAAGGAATAACTCCCATGATCAGTATGACTCCGAAAATCCACCCTGGCAAAAGATAAAGACAGCGTTGCGTCATGAACTATTCTTTCCAAGCGACTGGGAATCCTTTTTCGAGTTATTTCCTATCCTCGTCATATCCCACAATCTCAATCGACCGGGCCTCCGGATCGGGAAGCGTTTCGAAATACAGGTGAATCGTCGATTCCGGGAACAGGTCGGCCGCCCGTTCCGCCCATTCAATCACCGTAATACCGTCCGACTCCAGATAATCATCCAATCCCAGGCTGGCCAGGTCACCCGCCCCGCGAAGACGATAAAGGTCAATGTGATACAGCGGCCAACGTCCGGCATACTCGTTGATCAGCGTGAAGGTCGGACTCGTCACCGCCTGCCGTACCCCCAGGGCCAACGCCAGCCCCTGGACAAAACAGGTCTTGCCGCTTCCCAGCTCCCCATGGAGCGCCAGCACCACGCCCCGGTCCAATTCCGTGAGCAGCGACGCGGCCAGCGCCCGGGTTTCTTCCGGGCTTTTCGAGATGACTGTGCGCGTCTTCATTTAAAATGTTCATAGCCGCTTTCTTTCAGCGGCTTTCGCTCTCCCCGCCCGTCCACCGTTTCGATCACCCCCTGGCGTTTCGTCACCGTGCCGATCCGGGTGCAGGACAGGGAAAAACTCCTTTGCCACGCTTTTTGAAAAGACTGGGTTTTGACGGCCGACACGGCAAACAGGAGTTCATAATCCTCGCCATCACTCAGCGCGTGGCGAATCCGGTCAGTGAGATTCTTCGGTCTTTTTACCGCAGGCGACACGGGAATCGCGTTCAAGAACAATTGGGCGCCTACCCGGCTTTGATGAATCAGATGCCGGAGATCGGTCGCCAATCCGTCGCTAAGATCGATCATGGCCCGTGCCCAGCCTTGCCGGCACAACCAGCGCCCTTCCTTCAACCGGGGCATGAAGCGCAGATGTTTTCCCGCCAGACTGCCGCCCAGGGATCCGGTCACAAACAGGTTGTCTCCGGGTTTCGCGCCCGATCGCAAAATCGCTTTGCCCTTCTCCACGCGTCCGACAACGAATATATGGACTTCCAGTCCGAGCCCGGCGCTCACATCTCCACCCACCACGGCCACTTGGAACTTCCGCGCCAGGGCGGATATCCCCTGCATGACCTGGTCCACCCGGGCCGCGGGTGTCCCGGACGGCGCCACGATATCGACCAGGGCCCACATCGGCTCGCCGCCCATGGCCACGAGATCGCTCAACACCCGGCCAAGCGCCTTGTGTCCGATCAGCCGGCCGGGTGTTTTGGGAAACACATGGATGCCTTCGATGACCGGGTCGGACTTCAAGAGCCAGTCATATGCGGAATCCTTATCCGGACGGACAACGGCGCAGTCATCCCCCGGCCCCACGACAACATCCGGACGCTGGGGCAATTTCCGGCAGATACGCTGAATCAACGCCAGTTCTCCAATATCTTGTAAGCATTTATTTTTCATGCATGTGAATCCTCGTGGGCTGCATGGATGATAACAGGATCATTCGAACCGCTGACACGCCGGACAAATTAGGGTTCTATCGAATGGCCGCTACAATCCGTCGGCTGACGGATAGTGGCGGTTCGGTAGAACCGCAAGATTGAAATTCCCATGCCTGCACCCTAAGATAAAAACGGCGTTGAGGCGAGCCAAAATGCAACCCCGCCTTGTTGCCACAATCTCCTTGACCCCCACCCGGAATCATGCCAACATTTCAAACAAAAATGAAACCGGGAATGCTTGAGCGCCATGGAAAAGGATTGATGGCCAAGGCCCATATATCCCCACCCAGGATGCCCAGGATCAACCTCTGACCGGTTGAAGAAAGGACTGCGCCATTATGGATGTTGAAATTTTCACCTTGTGCGATGCCGCCACGGAAACTGCGGGCAAGTTGAATATTCTCGGGACCTTCGACCGGATCATCACCCGCCAGCTTCCGACAATCCATCCCCACTGCGCCATCGCCCTGAGGGTCCGGTTCGACCGGATTGAAGAGGGCGAGCACCGGGTCAAGATCAACCTAGTGGATGACGACGGCCAATCTGTGTTTCCCGGCCTGGACGGCAACATCAGCGTGAAGATGCCACCGGAAGGAATGTCCGTCTGTGCCAACCTGATTCTGAATCTCAATGGCCTGAAGTTCCCCAAGCCCGGCCAGTATGCCATTGACCTGGCGATTGACGGGCGGCAAGAAAAATCCCTGCCGGTTTTCGTCGCGCTGATAGAACAGAAATCCTAAGGGCCCGTAAAGAAATTACAGCAATCCCCTTTCTTGCCGGAAAAGACTATGCCGATATTGCCGTGGTGAAAGGCCGGTTTTTTTCTGATTTCATAATCCCATTACATCCCGATTACGCGGTCAAAGAAAGCTCCTCGAAATGAAAGGGGAATCTATGGATACCAACCCTGTTCTTCCTCCCGTTCCCAAACGCGGCGGCATGGGCAAATGGCTCGGCATCGGATGCGTGGTCGTTATCGTGATCCTGATCATCGGCAGTATCCTGGCTTATGCCTTTGTTAAAATGCTTGTGACCGGTCTGGTGAACCAATACACCGATACCCAGCCCCGAAACCTGCCGCAGTTGGTCATATCGGAAGCGCAGGGACGCGCAATCTGTGCGCGGGTGGACGCGTTTCAGGCGGCCTTGCAGGCCGGCCAGCCTGCGGAACCTCTCGTCCTGACCGCCAACGATATCAACGCGTTGATCCAGTATCATCCGAAATGGAAAGCCATGGCCGGCGTCATAAATGTCACCCTAGATAACAATAAAATCCGGGGCGAGGTTAGTATTCCGCTTGAAAAAATCACCCAAAAGGCCAAAGGGCGCTACTTAAACGGCACAGGGGTCTTTACCATCCAACTCATGGATGGCCGCCTGCTGATTTTCCTTGACGCTCTGGAAGTCAAGGGCAAACCCGTGCCGGAGGAATTCATGAAGCCACTCCGCTCCGAGAACCTGGCGAAGGACGCCAATACCGACGAAAAATCATCCGCCGCCATCGCCAAATTCGAGTCCATCACCGTGCAGAACGGCCAGATCCGTATTGTGCCGAAAATAACGCCTTGACCACCGAGTATCCGGCGTACTACCTCAGTCATTGGTGGAAGAAATGAACTGTAACGTCGCACGATATACGGCAGCCCAATCCATCTCCCAGCGTCATATTTACCACACGCGGCGCATGACCGTAGCGCACCACGTCTGTAATAAAGTGGTCCCTTGCCCCGCCGCGGGGCGAAGTGCGTTGGGATCAGGATCGCCCGGCAACTGCCAGGCGCTACAACAAAATCATTCCCCACCCCATTTGAGCTCAACAGCCTTCAAGATATTGCCGCCCGACGATCAATCCGAATTTCTGGTCTTCTTCAGACGCGCTGAAACGGCCATCTTCGTGCTCAATGGAAACATAGCCTTTGTATCCGTGTAATACCAGTTTCCGGAAAGCTTCGGTCCAGCGCATGCACCCGTAACCCGGGATCGTGTAACGCCAGTGCATAGAAGCCGGTTCCTTCTTTTCCTTGAAGATCGGCGGCAACGCGATGCCATACTCGTACAGGTGCTCGGCAAAAATCTCCGTATCCTTGCCATGGACGTGATAAACCCGGTCCGCGAATTCATCGAGGAACCGCAGGGGATCAATCTCCATGCGGATGAGGTGAGACGGGTCGTAGTTTACCCCCATGCTTCGGGACGGGCACTCCTTGAAAAACGCCCGGCAACCTTCAGGCGTACAGCACAAGGCGCCGGGTCCCGGCCAGCCTTCGATGACCAGCCGCCCGGCGGCCTCTTCCAGAACCGGCGCCAGCTCCGAGAAGCTTGCCGTCATCGCCCGGAAATTCTCCACGGGCGGCAAATCCGGTTTCTCAGGGAGCATTACCAGGAAGTAGTTGGCCGGTCCGATCGCCGTCGAACATGCCCGGATATATTCGCTGTTTCGAGCCACTGCCCAGGCACGCCTGGCAGCGTCCGGCGAGATCATGCCCTGCCACTCGGGCAGATCCACGGACCCCACGCGCAGACCGGCTTTGAGCACGACCCCGGCCGCAGTGTCGCCATCCCGACCAAGATCCACGGCCTCGAATCCGTTTTCCCGGGCCCAACACAACATCCCCCATAGGTCTTGATGCCATTTCCACCCCATCCGGCGGAACCCGATCGCGATTTTTCCAGTGATGGTAACGCTCATCATGCCCTGCCTTTCTTTTTTGGCTTCCCTGCCAGGGTATTATATCTCTGCCAACCGGCGGCATCCTTGGCTGCCTGGCAAATCACCTTTAACACCTGCCGCCCCTCTTCGGTTGAATGAAGCGGACGTTTTCCGGTTCGCAGGCACTGCCCGAAATGAAGCATCTGCTCCGCAAAAGTGTCAACCTGTTTCAAGTTCATCACGGCCGGCTGGGCGTATCCCGCGGGAAGATAATTCAGCGTGTTTCCGGAACCAAAGATCTGCCCCTGCTCGCCAATCACATGGATCTGATGAGTACCGATCGGATTGGCAAAGGCCCAGGAGGTGAGAATTTCTCCTATGGCCCCATTGCTAAAGCGCACCTGCACACTGGCCGTATCCTCTCCCTCAATGGCCATGTGAAACCGGGCCATGGTGCCGCGCACGCCCGCCACCTCGGCATCCGCCAGGTAGAGCAGGCGGTAGGTCGGATGATAGCCCGTGTCAATCAACTCGCCGCCACCCTGCAGATTAGCGTTTGCGCGCCACTTGCCGGCCATACCCTGGGCGTCGGCCATGAAGCAATCCTGCGACCGCAGCCAGCGGATACGTCCGATAGCTCCGGCGGCGATCATTTTCTTCGCCTCCTGGACCACCGGCATGAAAAGCTGGTTGTGCGCCGACATGTAAATGACCCCCGATTTCTTCACCGCCGCCACGATCAGGTCTGCGTCCTTCAGGCTGGTGCACATGGGCTTCTCGCAGAGCACATGCTTGCCGGCCGCCACGGCATCCAGGATCGCCGGCGCATGCAGATGGTGCGGCAGACAGATGTCCACGGCATCAATCTGGTCGCCATGCTCCCGCAGCATCTTGCGCCAGTCGGAGAACATGGGCGGGGTATGGCCCAACTGTTCGCACCGCTTCCGAAGATTTTCCTCGGATACGTCGCAAAGCGCCGTGCATTCGACCAGGCCCTTGTGCTCCACCATACCTCTCACATGGGCGCCGGAGATCCCGCCTGCTCCAATAACAGCTATCCTGATTTTTCCCTCTATCCTTTTCATTATTGTGATTGCTCCTTTCGCGTCGGTTTTTCCGGACGTGTTCGTATCTGCGAGCCATACTATGGCAGCGGCAGAACGTGGGGAATAGCGTGGCCTGCAAATAGTTTATCAAATCCTGCAACCGGAAACATAAGATCAGAGCAATAAGCCATACCGAACGATTATTCCACACGTTCGGTGGGATTACAGGTCAGACGGCAGGCTGCGGTTTTTCTTTAACGGCCGAAGGCGACTTCCCGAAAGCCTTCTTGAATGCCCGGGAGAATTGGAACGGATTATCGAAACCCAGGTAAGCACCAACTTCCTTGACCAACATATCCGTGGACTTCAGCATCTGCATTGCGCGATCCATTTTGACTTGCTGGAAAAGGCGCGCCGGCGAGCAATGCAGCATTGCCTGGCACTTGTGCGCCAGGGAACTCTCGCTGACGCCCAGCGCTGAAGCCAGCTCGTCAACCCTCAGTTTCCGGGTCAACCGTTCATTGATAACCGAATAGATTCTGGCCAAAAAGGATGCTTCGCGCGAGGTTGCCACGAAACAGTCCGAGAGGATATCGCTAGGAATCACCCGGACCATGCGATAGAAAAACTCCAGCACTATCGCATCCTGGATGTGCACCGCGACGAAATCACCTATCCGCGCTTCCTGCCCGATCTTTTCGATCAGGGGCAGGAAATCCGCCCGGTTGACAATAAAATGCTGCCTCGCCACCGGCGTGTTGTCACGGAAGATGGATACCGGCATGCCCGAGACTACGTGGAGATTGAATCCCAAGCCCAGGTACCGGAGATACTTGCCATTGAAAATATCGGTGTGCCAGTCGCCGGGTTTGACGATAAGCAGTTCGTTCCTGCCCAGTGTCAAATCGGTTTCATTATGACGGCACCGGTAAAGGCCCTGGTCCACGAAAATGACTTCATAACCGAGGTGCTGATGCCGGGAAACCACGCCCGGTTTCGTCATTTCCGCAATCGCCATGCGCGCAAACACGGGCCGGATCGCGGAGGGACGCGCCACAGCAGGGACCGTTTCCGTTTCGGATTTAGTGCTGCTTCGATTCACGATCATCTCTTGCTCGCTCTCCTCCACCCACCGCCTGCTTGAGGGTTTGATCGAAGGGGGGCTGGAGGACTCCTTTTTCGCAGATAATGGCCGTGATGAGACGGGCCGGCGTGACATCAAACGCCGGGCTATAGACCTTGACGTTTACCGGAGCCGTCTGCCGGCCAAAGCCACGCGTGATTTCATCGGCGCCGCGTTCCTCGATCGGGATTTCCCCGCCGGAGGCCAGTGTCAGATCAAAGGTGGAACTGGGCGCCAGGACATAAAACGGAATGCCGTGGGCGTGGGCCAGGACCGCGACGCCGTAGGTTCCGATCTTATTGGCGGTATCGCCGTTGGCGGCAATCCGATCCGCGCCCACCATGACCAAATTTATTTTTCCTTCCTTCAGCACCTGGGCCGCCATATTGTCGCAGATAAGCGTCGTTTCGATACCGGCCTGCATGAGCTCCCAAGCCGTCAGCCGCGCGCCTTGAAGCAAGGGCCGGGTTTCATCCACATAGACACGAATCCGCTTCGCCTGTTCCTGGGCCACATAGATGGGCGCCAGGGCGGTTCCATACTGAGCCGTGGCCAGGCCCCCGGCATTGCAGTGAGTCAAGACGGTCTGGCCATCCTTCAGCAGGGCGGCGCCGTGCATTCCAATAGCCCGGCTCATGGCAATATCCTCTTCCCAGATCCGGATGGCTTCCCGGGCCAGCAAGCGCTTGAGCGTTTCCGGATCGCGGCCTGATTCATGGGCGGCGACGGTTCGCATCCGGTCCAGGGCCCAGAACAGATTGACAGCAGTCGGCCTTGACGTGGCAAGATAGTCCGCCGCCTGCCCCGCTTCAACCGCCAGCGCCCGACCATCCGCCGCCCGCGAATCCTGGACCGCGGTCGCCACTCCCATGGCGGCGGCAATACCGATGGCCGGCGCGCCACGCACCTGGAGGGTCTTGATGGCAGTCCAGACTTCTCTAAGTTCCCGCGTTTCAAGGTAAACCAACTCGTTGGGCAGGAGGGTCTGATCCACCATCCGAATATGCCCCGGCACAGGGCTGTCAGGGTGGTCCGCTATCCATTCAATGGTTCGAACCGGTTTCATCGTTCAATGACCTCTTGCCAGCAGGAGCAGGCCGATATTCATGCCGTTAAACAGGGCGTGCATGACTACGGGTACCCACAACGATTTCGTGATAATATAAGCTGCGGCGAATCCCATCGCCAGCACAAACAATGGCGCTATGGACGGCACATGAAAATGAATAAGCGCAAAACAGGCGGCGGTCAGCACCATCGCCGGCAGAACGCCCGCGGTCCGCGCCAATAGCGGCAGGGCCACGCCCCGAAACAGCGCTTCCTCAACCAGCGGCGCAATCACGATGGCCAGGATAATCAGAAATATCTGCACTCCCACCGTCTGCGGTTCCAGGAATAACAGGACGACATTCTGAATGGAGAGCGGATAGCCGAACCAGAACAAAACAACCTGATACACCAGCGATGTCACAAAGACCAGGGGCAGGATCCCCAGATAACCTATAATCCCCTGCCCCGTCCGGCGGACCGCCTCCCGCCAGCGCATGCCAAACGCATCGTGCCACGACAACCGACGACGACGAATGGACCAGGTCAACGCCGCCAACCCAACCATGTGAAACCACATCCCCTGGCACAAGGCCGCCACCATATCCGTATTCATGGACACCCCGCCCCAAGCCACAAGAATCCAATGAATTCCCATAACCGCCAGATGGGCAGTCAGCAGGACAATCGCAATCCAACCCGCTTCCCGCCAGGTCCATGACCGGCCTTTCAGACAATCAACACTGCGAGCCCAATCCACGAAATGAGCCCAGGGCGCGCCGGCCTCGCGCTCCGCACGGCAGCGTGCCACCAACAGGCGGACGCCCAGGATGATATCGATGGCGCATCCCGCCAGCAGGAACAGCATGTAGCCAGCGCCGAGGATCCACAAGTTGGGTGTATCCTCAAAACCGAAGGGCAGGTTGGATAGCGAAGGGAACTGATTGGAAATTTCGGCGATAAAATGCATGGCGCGGCAGCCCTATCCACGGGCTTCGACCGTCTCCCGAATCACATAAATCGGTTTACCCTGGGATTCGTGGTAGGTCCGGATTTGGATTTCAGCCAAAAGCCCCATACTGATGAACTGGACGCCGAAAAAGATCAGCATGAAAGGGGTAATGACCCAGAACGGGCGCTTGAGCAAGCCGGCGGCAAACTCGGTCCCAAACAGGTTGGCGGACAGATTGGCGGCCATCACGAAGACCAGCAAAAACAGACCCAGCAGACCGGTCAACAGACCCCATTTTCCGAAAATCTGAATTGGACTCTTACTGTAGCGGAGAAGGAATGAAACGGTCAGCAAATCCAGGATAACCCGGGTAATGCGCGCCAAGCCGTATTTGGATTTACCATGACGCCGGGGATGATGCTTCACCACCACTTCGGTCACGGAACCACCCACCCAGTTCGCCAGGGCCGGAATAAACCGGTGCAAGTCTCCATACAGATGGACATTCTTCATCACCTCGCGGCGGTACGCCTTGAGTGTACAGCCGAAATCGTGCAGATACACGCCCGTGATCCTGCTGATCAGCGCATTGGCCGCCATGGACGGCAGACGCCGATGCACAAACGCATCTTTCCGATCCTTGCGCCAGCCGCTGACCACGTCGAACCCCTGATCCATACGTTCCAGAAGCAGGGGAATATCTTCCGGATCATTCTGCAGATCCGCATCCATCGTGATGATGATTTCGCCCTGGGCATGATCCAGCCCGGCGCTCATGGCCGCCGTCTGGCCAAAATTACGCCGGAGCCGGATCAGCTTAAGATCCCGGCAGGTTCCAGCCAATGCGCGAAGCTTTTCCCATGTTCCATCGGTGCTCCCGTCGTCCACCAGAATAATTTCATAGGATCTTCCCACACGGGACAAAGCCTCATGCATTTTACGGTATAACGGTTCCACGTTTTCCAATTCGTTATATACCGGCGCAATGACGGACAAATCGGTCATGATCAGGCTCCCCGATTATTGCCACAGAGGCATTCAATGATCAGCAGGTTACACTAAGGTCACGCCTTTTGCAACCTACAGACGATAACAAAGAAAAACTCATCCTGTAGCCGCCCCGCTCTGTCGGGGCGTCTTATCTCCAAATTCGCACGACAACCACACGCGGCGCGTGACCGTGACGCGCTACAATTTCAAGCTCGGTCGGGCCAGGCGCCGGTAAATGAAAAGCAGTACCAGGAGGAACACCGGCATCAGGATATCGGCCAGCCAGAGGACCGGCCCCGCATTATACGGGGCAGTATTCCCCGCCACCTGAAGTGACCGGATATGGCCATAAGCGCACCCCAGTAAAAAGATGGAATTGCCGATGCCGGTGGCCAGCCAGAATCCATTGCGGCACCAGATGCACAAGATGCCGCAGACGCCCCAGGCCAGATCGCAGACGGCAATTTCAAACTGAAACGGACTCCCGGTCGGCCAGCCGATCAGGGTCGCGACCCGATCCGCCATAAACGCATGACCCATCCAAGCCCAGATACCGCCCACACCAACCTGGATGGCAAAGAAATAGAGCAAAATTATTTCAAGCACTCGTTTTGAATTGCGCGGCTGTTTATCCAAGCCCAAATGCGTCAGAACGGCAACCAGCGTGATGAGTAGAAATAGAATCAGATACATAGACAGATCCTCCTTGTCGGCTAAAGGTTATTGAGACATTTCCGAGATCACCCGGTCTTGCAAAACGCATGTTATAGCTTATGGCGGCTGGGCCGCCGCATTTCCAACCAGCCAATAATACCGATTGCCAATGCAAACTTGCCGAACCACCTGCCAGCGCCCTGTTTTTATTAGTTGTTCTCTAAATTCATGGCTCGGGTCGCGGGACGACAGCAGGACAATCACCGGCTCCGTCTGTTGCGCCAGCACGGCGGCCTCTTCCAGGGTGGTCACCCGTTTTGGACGCAGGCCGTAAAAGATAAGCAAGCCCTCCGTGTTTTCGGTCAGGTCATATCCCCACAGGGTCGCGCCGGGCGGCAGGGTGTCCCGGATGACAACGCATAGCGGCTTGGCCGTCTTGTGCTCGTTCAGCACGTTTTCGATAAACAGCCCCAACACAAAGCCGGTCCCCACAACCAACAGCGCCATGCCCGCCCAGACAACCTGCCATCGGCGGAACCATAGTGCGCGGCAGACACCGATCCCAACCACTCCCAACCCAAGAGTCCACAATAAACTGCCGATATTAATCTTCTGATAGTTCAGCACGGGAACCAACGGCGCCACTACCACACCCGGCACCACTACCACGGTGAATATCCACATCAGGCTCAAACACCAGTGCGGATATGGTTTGCCCGCGAGAGTCCGTTCAACCCATGCGCCGCAGATCACGGCCAACGGCGGCAGAAGCGGCAGGAGATACTGGTTATCTTTGCCCCCGGCAACGCTCAGCAGAACGAACATCGCGGCAATCCACCAGAACAGGTAATTCCAGAATCGGCGGGCCCCGGTTCCCTCCTCACGCCGCTGATTCCAGGCCACCCAGAGCCCAGCCGGCACGAGAAACAACCAGGGGAACGCGACAATGAGAATATAGGGGATATAATAAAACCAGGCCTGAGTCGGGCCCGCTTTACCCAGTAACCGGTAGAGGTGATTATCAATGAAAAACACCCGGAAATAGGTTTCCCCGCCCTTAAGCCAGAGTGCCCAGAGCCAGCCGCCGATGATCAACCCCAGGATTCCTAATCCCAGCGCCGGATGCCAGGAGCGCAGAATCGACCACTGCCTATGGCTCAAGACGAATCCCGCCGCAACAACAAGAATCAGCGCCGGCCCGATTCCTCCCTTGCACAGAAACGCCAGGCCAAGGCTGATATAGAACAGGCAAGCCCAAAGGAAATACCATCGGTCACGATCACCCAGGCGATAGAACGCCAGCATCGCCAGCACGATAAAAAACATCAGGCCGTTATCGATCATGGCCCCGTGATTGACTTCCATGAAAAGCCACATGGAAGCAAGGCTGACTAAAGCTCCCTGGGCTCCGGCAATGCCTAATTGCCGACGCGCCAGCATGTAGGTCAGGCATAGCGTCCCCAGGGTGAAGAGAAAAACAGGGATGCGGACCACCCAATCCCGATACCCAAGCCATTTCAGCGGCAGGGCAATGGCCCAGGTGTAGAGAGGCGGTTTTTCAAGGAATAGATGGCCATTGAGATAGGTGGCAACCCAATTGCCGTTTTCGATCATTTCCCGGGCGATGCCGGCTTCCCGAGCTTCGGCCGGCCGCCAGAGGTCGTGGCCAAACGTGCCAAACAAGTATAACGGTAACGCGATCAGCAAGGCCAGCACCAGCCCGCGCAGATCGCCGGCCGGCCGTTGTGCACCAGTACTGCTCATAACTGCCAAATTAGGAAAAAGGCTTGATCGCATCGTTGTCCCACACTGAATTCAGGCTCTAACATAACCCCTTGTCCTGAAATGAAAAGAACATTTTCGGCTTGAAAACATTAGCTCCTACATGGATGCTTCAGGATATCGCGAGTTCGCCACGGAAGGGAGTTCCCCGCCATGATACCGCTCGCGATAATGACGTTATGCCCAGCCGTGCTTCCAACCTATTCATCGTTGATACGCATGTCCACATCTTCCCCGACACGGTGGCCGCAAAGGCCGTCGCCAAAATGGAACAGCATTCCGGCATCAAGCTGGCCACGGACGGAACATTAGCCGGGTTGACCCGGTCCATGGCTACGGCTGAAATCCGGTATGCCGTCACGTTGCCGGTCAGCACACGCCCGGACCAGGTGCCCGGAATCAACCGTCATGCCCTGACCCTGCGGACGATTCCAGGCATCATTCCCTTCGGCAGTCTCCATCCGAAAATCCCTAATTTCCGGGACGAAATCCGGCGCCTGGCAGACGGCCGCATCCGAGGTGTGAAAATGCATCCGGACCACCAGTCTTTTTTTATCGATGAAGAATCCCTGTTTTCCCTCTACGAGGCCCTGGCGGAATCCGGATTGATCCTTGCCATCCACGCGGGAGGAAACATCAATCTGCCGGACCCGGCCCGATGTACACCGGAACGGTTGGCCAACGTGATCCGGAAAGTTCCAGGGTTAAAGATTATGGCCGCGCATCTCGGCGGATGGAAGCACTGGAAAGAGGTGGAACGCCACCTGGTCGGCCTGCCGCTCTGGATGGACACATCATTTACCCTCGGACACTGCCCCCTGGAGCAAATCCTGCGCATCGTCCGGCGGCATGGCGCGCACCGGATCCTGTTCGGCACCGACTCGCCCTGGGTGGATCAGGCCCAGGCCGTTGAGGAATTGATGCAAACCCCTTTTACTCCCCAGGAAAAAAGGGCCATCCTCTGGGACAATGCAACCGCCCTGCTGAATCTCCCCGCCCCGATAAATACCATTGAACGCTAAGTGTCGATTATCGAGGGCGGGTTGCCCAAATGGAGATGCTTCGCCCCAACCCGGCGCTTCCCTCTCACTGCTACAACTGTCTTCTCTTCAATCTCCACCTTCGACTTTCGACCTTCCACCTTCACTCTCCTCAACCATCAACCATCGTCGAATATGATCGCACTTAAGAAAGAGCTCTCTTTACCGCCGAAAGCCAGCCACTATACAACTCCTGTGCTACGCGCCTGGGCATCTTTGGCCTGAATGTCCTGTCAATCTTCCAATGTCCCTTTATCTCTGCTGCGTTCTTCCAGTAGCCGACGGCGAGGCCCGCAAGGTACGCCGCGCCCAAAGATGTTATCTCGATGACCTTCGGCCTTACCACCTCGCGATGCAGGATGTCCGATTGCAGCTGACATAGAATATCATTCGAAACCGCACCGCCGTCCACTTTTAAACTCTTTATCTTAAGCCCCGAATCTTTTTCCATGGCGATCATTACGTCCTTTGCCTGATAACATATGGCTTCAATGGCCGCCCTGGCTATGTGGCCTCTCTTGGTACCTCTTGTAATACCCGTTATCAAGCCGCGTGCGTTCTGGTCCCAGTATGGCGCCCCCAGCCCGACGAGGGCAGGCACGAAATACACTCCCCCGTTATCCTTTACGGAGCGCGCCAGCTTCTCCGAATCGGACGCTTGTTTGATTATCTTAAGCCCGTCTCTAAGCCACTGGATCACTGCCCCCGCAATAAATACTGACCCCTCAAGCGCATAGACCGGCTCTCCCGACGGGCCGCACGCCAGGGTCGTGATGAGGCCATGTCTTGAAAAAGGCCTCTTCTTTCCGGTATTCAATAATAGGAACGATCCGGTACCGTAGGTATTCTTGATCTCTCCGGCATTAAAAGCAGCCTGTCCGAAGAGCGCCGCCTGCTGGTCCCCGGCTATTCCGGAAATGGGGATGCCCGCGGCAAGCCTTCCCATATTTATGGTGCGGCCGAATATGCCGGATGATGGTTTCACGGCGGGAAGAATTACCCTGGGTATCTTGAAAACTTTAAGAAGATCGTCATCCCATTTCAATTTTGCTATATTGAAAAGCATCGTGCGGGAGGCGTTCGTATAATCCGTAGCGTGGACCATACCGCCCGTCAATTTCCACAGGATCCAGGTGTCGGTAGTGCCGAAGATTATCTTCCCGGCCTTCGCTTTGGCCATAGCGCCGGGGATATTCTTGAGTATCCACTCTATCTTAGTTGCGGAGAAATAGGAGTCTATCGGCAACCCCGTTCTCCTCCTGAAGAATTCTATCTGGGCGTATTTTTTCTTTAACTCGTTGCAGCGCTCGGCCGATCTTCGGCACTGCCATACTACGGCATTACAAACCGGTCTGCCGGTATCCTTATCCCAAAGAACCGTCGTCTCCCGCTGGTTAGTAATTCCTATGGCCGCAATAGTTGCGCCGGGTACCTTCTTTAAAACTCTCTGGATGGAGTTGTTCACGCTATTCCAGAGATCATGGGGATCATGCTCCACCCACCCGGGCCTTGGAAAATGCTGAGGAAACTCCTCATAGGAGCTTTCCCTTTTCCTCCCGAACTTGTCATACAGGACAACTCTACTGCCGGTCGTGCCTTGGTCTATGGCAAGTATGTATTTCATCTGGATCCTCTTATCACGCCAGTTAAATATTGATTCTCACCCGTGCTGAAGGTTATTTGGACGTCCTTCAGGCCCCAGCCGCATTGGCTGATGATGGGTTTGGCAAAAACGCTCCAAGCGTAGACCGACCCGATGGACAAATGAATACCAACCGCCGAGGCGGCAATCAGCCAACGGTTTTTGATGCCTTGTTGAGTTGTCATGGCGACCGGGATCAGCCCTCAAAATAACAAATAAGCCTATTTCAGAACCTGCGCACTCGAGGTTCACCGTAGAGACTGCCGAAACCTCAATTCCCCGAACTTATCCCCCTCCCGCAAACGTTAATTATTGATTCACGGGCTAACCCTGATTTCCTTGATACGCTGGAAGGTGTCAATGTGGTTTTGTACGGCCGCAAGGATGGGAAGGGAAGGAATCGGCTTGAGGACAAGGGCCCCAAGGGCATATGCTACGTAAAGGAATTTCTGGCCAAAGGCAAGGCCGGTGGCGGCTATGTCGAGTGCTGGTTTTCAAAGAAGGGACAAACCACAGCTCAACCGAAGAGATCCTATGTGCTCCTCTTTGAATCCTTCGGATGGGTTGTCGGTAGCGGATACTACCGCTGAAAATTAAAAAAGCCGGAGCTTTTCCCGTGGAGATCCGGATCTGTTGCCCCCGACCCCCGCACGCCCTCGGCTGCACGTTACGCCGTGTTGAGCCGAAACAAAACGCGTTGTTTCAATTCAACGGAGCGAGCTGCTTCGCCAGTTCGCCCCGTTGACACCACGGCATATTGAGGTTACCCGCCAAAAACCAGAAAGCGGCAAATTTCAGAACATCAGCGTCACCCCGCCACGGACGAACCAACCCTTCATTTTGTTGTCGCTGATATTCGAGTCCAGCCAATCGACGTTGCCCTTGGACAGGTCGAATTGGTAGCCGCCGCCCACGAAAATGGAGAAGTTTTCGAGGGGCACGATGCCCACGTCTCCAGCCACCAGGCCGATAAGACCATTGTCCATGTCGACATTGCCTTCACTCACAGAAACGGGGTCGGTTTCCACCATCGTGCCCTTGACGTTCGAGTTGACGAACACGTAGCGGACGCCGCCCTCGATCGTCAGCTGGATGAGCTTCGTCCAGTCCGCGGGGATGGGACGGATCAGCAGGGATCCGCCCAGGGGCACCATGTTGGCGCTGCCGGTAAAATCGGTGACCGCCAGGATCTCGTCGTTCAAGATTAGGGCGTCGCTGGTTTCATTGATATCCCAGCGCTGAATACCACCGGCGGCGGCAATGCCCACGTACTCGTTGGCCCACAGCCGAAGCTGGCCTTCGATCCCGTACGCCTTGTCCCACGTATCTTTCTCGCTGGGAAACACGTAGTTAGGCGCCACGGAGATTTCAAGTTTTTGCGCCTGCGCCAGGATAACGCCAAGCATCATACCGATCAGAATCGCCATCAGTTTTTTCATAACCATCGCCTTTTCCATTTACTGTTGATAATACCGTTTCGAAACACGCCTCCATTACCAAATTTTTGAATCACCAACACAAAACAACGCGATCCTTACAAACATGCCGGGGTATTTCACGCCACCCCAGGAACGGAGTAATAATTAATACATTCCCCGTCTCGTGGCAACTCTATTTTTACTCCATTTTTACCGTTTAATGGAATGCCGCCGGGTGGATTCGGAGTTGACTTCTATGGGGACAGGTATAGGCTGGAACCCTGATAAGGTTTTGCCCCTGACAACCGGGGATAAGCCGACCGGCATTGGCGACATAATATCGAGTTAAGCATCCCCCTATCCGCAGTTAAGCAAAGGAGCAAAATTATCAAAAGAGCCAACGCAACGTTGATCGGTCTCCTTGTACTGGCTTATTGCGATACCGGCGCCATGGCCGCCCCGGAGGGCCCGATCGTAAGCGGTGAGATAGCCCAGCAATAATTGATTGATGGAAACACGCGATACGTTGAGGCAAGACGATCGCACCCGAACCAGACAGCCCGGCGGCGCGGTGGAAGCAACGATCAAGGGGGGGGCAAAACTCCCGGACACATCGGCAGTCTGGTCAAAGCCATCCAACGGCCGTGGACAAGGCCAGGAACCAACCCGGCGATCTGCTGGATAATGCCGTCAGAGCGAATATCAAGATGATTGTTCAGCAGTTGAAGACCTCGGCGCCGATCTTGGAAAACCTGGCCAAGAAGGGCAACTTGACCATCGTCGGCGCGCGTTATGATCTAGATGATGGCCTGGTGACAATTTTACCTTAGTACGCGCGGGCCCAAATACGTTAAGGCAGGCGGTTGCCCGCACCCGTCCGGCAGTATGTGATTATTGAACGTTGACTGGTCCCCCATATCCGAGCAGCCCGGAGTCAATTGTCCGATTGGGAGCCCCCCCCCGGATCCGGCAAGCCGGATGTGACATCGAACGGAAGCAACCCGCTAATTGACAATCGCTGATACCGCCCCGCCGCCCGGGTCATCACTTTGGCCGGAAGAGGATGGCGCGGTCAAAGAGCAGTTCCTCGCTCGCCGTTCCGATGGCCCGCCCCGGCTCAATGTAAATCCGGAAGGCCAGGAACAGGATCTGCAGCTTGAGCCGACCGGCCGGCGGCGGGATCACCAGACAATGCGGATCTTCCGCGGGATTGTTCCAGGCAATCCTGTACGCATAGAAATCGTCGACCCGGGCATGCCCGGGAATGTAATCACTGGCCGTGCCCGCGAAATCCTGGACGCTGTTGATACTGGCTACCCCGGCCAGCTCCTTTTCCCCGGTGCCGCCTTCGACCGGAGTGTTGCCATACACATTGACATTGGCATACGTCGCCTTCCCGCTCCGGACATGATTGAGCCCGTAAACCACGATGAATTCGTTGTTGGTCAGGGCAAAATCCTCCGTGCGCAAATAGGGCGTATCGCGCGTTTCCCCGAGCAGGTCCTGGTCTTGCTGGATCGCCGAAAGACTGTTGACGAGCCAGACTGAGGTCACCAGCTGGGTCGCGGTATAACCGGGATACGCCGCCAGGATGGCATCCCGCAGTTCATTCAACGCCGCATTGGAATCCATTTCCGTCACGCCCGTACCCTTGACGCGCAACACCGGTGGCCGGCGACAATTACACTTCCCCATCAGCGACAATTACATTTACCCATAGAAGTTGATCTGTGAGCATGATCGCCGCGACGGGAGGCGCGTGGCGATGATGGTTACAGAGCAACAGATAAGGAAGCTGCTGATGGAACA
>JAHIJO010000031.1 GCA_018898455.1 Verrucomicrobiota bacterium
ACGACGCTCAAACAGATCGCCGAGGCGATAGCCGATCCGGCCATATTCAAGTACGACGCGGCGAGCAAAACGTACACCTCCTCCAAACCCATCCTCGTCGAAAGAGGCGGGACGTTGAGGATCGAGAATACCACCTTCGTCCCGTCCCAGAGGATTTTCCTGAAGAATGCGGCAAACCTGTACGTGAACAAGTCGACCGTGACCTCGCCCACGCTGTACAAGATCGGTTACACGAGCTACACGGAGAGCTATCAGGTGAATCCAAAAAGCAGTTTCATTCTGAGGGTGGGAGCGCAGAGCATACGGATCCTGGACAGCACGATTGACAACGCCGGCTTCAGCGCCTCGATGGCGCCGTACGTCCTGGACATTCAGAATGTGACGTTCAAGAACATGCAGAGTGATTTTGTGGTAGGCCAGCCTAGTCAGATGTTTCTCATGTCCAAGTTCAATCTTCGCAACGTCATCTTCGACAAGGACATCCTGTTCGCAAACGTGAATCAATGTACGATCAAGGGCTACAAGGCGCACAACGAGTATCTGGTGGCGACGGACATCCAGGCGCGGAACATCAAGGTCGCCAAGCATGACAATAGTTACGAGAGCCAGATCAACCTCAAGAACGCGAAGTATTCCGGCTTGACGGTTGCCGAATCCGGGACCGGCGTCGGGCTGGCGAACGTTTCCTATTGTCTGGATGTCCTGGTGAAGGACGCCAAGGGCAATCCCGTGCCGGGCGCGGTGATCAAGATCGAGAACGAGGTCGATCCCAAGATCCTGCCGATGAACCTGAACGTAAGTCAGAAGTGGAGCCCTCACGGATCGAATGGCTCATTTGAACGAAACTACTACAAGAACGACGTGTTGACTTCGACCGTGACCGGCCCCGACGGCCATACCCCGTTACCATCCGATCCGGTAAACACGATAGTCCTTTTAGGTTCATGCAAGAGAGCGTTAAACCAGCAGAGCATGGCCTACACGATAACGGCGGAAAAGGGCGGACTTACCGGCAACGCAAAAGGGGTCAAACCTGACGAAAGCTGGTATCGGTCCGATCCGAAGGTCCCGACCAAGACGGTCGTCATCATATTGGAGGAGAAGAAATGAATAAATCAGGGTTTGTCCAGTTAATCGTATGGGCCTGGTTGTTGATGGGGTCCAGTCTCGCTGTCTGCGGCGAGGGGACGAATCTCCCGCCAGTCCCGGCCGCGCCGGGGCTGCGAGGGCCGGTGGGGCCGGATGTCCCCTTGAGCGAGGCGGAAGGAAAGCGCCTGGCCCCGCGCATCACGGTGGAAGGGCGCACGGCCGCGGCCGTGCGAACTGCGTGCGAGCGCGCCGTGAAAGAGGGCGTCAAGGTCGTGTTCCTGCCCGCCGGGGAATACGATTTTGAGGAGGAACTCAGCGTGCCGGGCGGGCTGACGCTCCTCGGCGAGGGATCCAAGACGGTCTGCCGGACCACGAAAAGGAAAAACGGCTGCCAGCGCGTCTCCGGGGACAACGGGCGCGTTACCCGGATGGTACTCCAGGGCCCCGATATGACACAGCGCGGGGAATGACCTCTTCGGTTTCCATGTCTGGGGGAAGAAGCAGCAGAATGTCCGGCTGGACCATTGTGAGCTGTTCGGCCTGTGTATCGCCGCCAACTTCAACGGGGAAGTCGCCGGACAGGTTGATCACTGCTACATCCACCACAACGCGCGCGCCGGCATGGGCTATGGCGTGCATATAGCCGGCGGAGCGTACGTCCTTGTGACCGACTGCAAACTGAGTCAGAATCGGCATTGCCTGGCTTCCAACGGCGCGTTGGACTGGGAGAAAGGCTACCGCGAGAAGCTGTTCCGCCACACCCCGGGAATAAGGCCGTGTCATTGGGAGTTCGTTCACAATCTGGTGGACGGCGACGACGAGACAATGCGCCATGGGGCCGTGGACACCCACACGGGCATGGACGGCACCTTTGTCGTAGAGGCAAACATCTTCCAGAACATCGCCACGGGCATCGGCATTGTGGACGGTTCCGGCATCATCCGCGGGAATATCTTCCGCGACCTCTGGGGACAGGGTGGGAGGAAGTCCATGGGCATGCGGTTCTTCTACGACACGCATAACGGCGTTGCCGTGGAAAACTCGATGCCGCACGACATTGAAGTGACGGAAAACATATTCCCGGGGGTGGACCAGAAATACGATGTCGGCAAGGGCGAATTCAAGATGCCGCCCGACGCGGAGAAATCAGGTCAGAACAAGATTCAATCACAATATGACGGCCACCTTGATCAGGCGGTCGAACAGGATCAGCACGTTGCGCAGGGCTGTCGTCTGGATCAGCTTACCCAACCTGATCAGCCCTGGTTTGAACATCTGAAAAAATTTATGGATTGAGTCGCTGAATATTTCAAAATGGATGGCGCCAACCAGACCATTGTCCATCCGGATCGGCTCTGTGGTAATGGAATGAAAGACGATGAGATGCACAATCTTTATCCTCTGCTCTATTCCAAGCAGATATGCCTTGGTTTCCGTGAACATACCGGCCGGCGGTTGAAATAGCATAGTTGAACAGGGATTCTCCCAGCCCATGTCAAGAGCACACCAAAATTCTCGATATTTGCCCTTCCTTATAAATTGTCCTTTCACCATTTTTTCTGCGTGGCCCGCAACTCGCCGCCACCGCCGAAGCAATCCGGCGTGCGAGCCGAGCGTCCCGACAAAGCGCGACACCCACCCCAGGCGTTCGAGCGCCTGGATATTCAAACGGCTGGACCCATTTGAATAGACGCGAATCATTTTTTTGTTTTTCAGCGGAGGGGTTCAGGCTATGATCGGCACAACGATCCAATCAGGGATAAAGAATCCCGAAGTTCCACGAGAACAGACGGCGTCTCAGGAAAGGAATCCAAACCATGCTGACCGGTCAAGCACTGCTTAACGACATCCGAAAATGCGCCCTGCGCGAGGGGCAGTGCGCCCTCTGGTGGCTGGGTCAATCCAGCCTGATCATCAAACTCGGCCAAACGGTCGTCGGCTTGGATCTTTTTTTGTCACGGCATGACCGGCGGCGCATTCCGCCGTTGCTGAAGCCGAACCAATGCGCGGGTTTCAACCTGATTCTCGGCACGCATGATCATCGCGATCATATTGACCGGCCGACGTGGCCGGCCAGCGCCCAGGCGTCCCCGGAAGCGCTCTTTGTCGTCCCGGCATTCCTGCTTCCCCGCCTGGCGAACGATCTGAGTATTCCCTCCGAGCGGTTCATCGGCCTGGATGACGGCACTTTCGTCGAAACCAACGGCATCCGCATAACGGGCATCGCGGCCGCCCACGAACTGCTCGACCGGGATCCGGCGACGGGCCACTATCCTTATCTCGGGTTCATCGTCGAAGCACACGGCTTCCGGCTCTATCACTCCGGCGACTGCTGTGTCTATGAAGGCTTGCAGAACCGGATCGCGCGCCGGCCGCTGGATCTGGCGTTACTGCCGATCAACGGACGGGATGCCCGGCGCCTGGCTTCCAACTGCATCGGCAACATGACCTACCAGGAAGCCGCCGACCTGGCCGGCGCCCTGAGTCCCGGCCTGACCATCCCCATGCACTACGACATGTTTGAGCACAATTCGGAAGACCCGCAGTTGTTCCTGGACTATATGCGGGTGAAATATCCCCGGCTGAAGACGGCACTCTGTCGGCACGGTGCCCGAATGATTATCCGCTCCGCGCGGCATCCCGAAATGGATCCCGCCATTCTCAAAATCCCATGACGCCATAATACCCTATAAGGCCTCAGAATATGTGAACCAATTGCAAAAGTCCTTCTGAGAAAAAATAAAGAAACCAACGGCTCATCGGGACGATTCGCCCTATCTATTGATTACAATGATATTACCTGATGTGGTGCGTGGCCCTACACTGGCGGTATTATTTTTTTCGGACAGCGTTGTTCCGCATCACGGCGTTTTGCCGGAAAGGACGGCGAGCAGACGGCGAAGTTTGTCGCATTTCTCCAGCAGTTCCTGCTGGCGGTTTTTCTGCAGAGCGATAACATCGGGGGGCGCTTTCTGAACAAACGTCACGTTGTTCAGCTTCTTGTTGACTCCGGCCAGGGCGGTGTTCGCCTTTTCCAATTGCTCGGTCAGGCGACGGTTTTCCCCAGCCACGTCGATCACCCCTTCGATCGGCATGAAAATAGCCCCGAGTTTACCGAGACTGCTGGGCATCAGCCGTTCCGGGGCAAAGGTAACGGTAATGTCCAGGGATTCCGCGCGGAGCATGACGGCAATGGAATCCCGGTCGGAAGCCAGCAAGGCGGCGGCCTCCTCTGTTTCCGGTTTAATGACGTACCGGATCTTCATGGAAGGGGCAATACCGTAGTCGGCACGCAAGGTCCGGCCGATGCGGATCAGGTCGTGTTTTTGCTCCACATAGGCCACAATCCCGGGGGAGACCCCCAGTTCCGATAAGTCCTCCAGATGTTTCGGCCAAGGCGCAAAAATGATGGTCTCGTCATCCGTCCCATACCCCATCCCATGCCAGAGCTCTTCGGTAATGAACGGCGTCAGGGGGTGAAGCAAACGCAGGATATGGGCAAACACGTAATGCATGACCTTCAGGGTCTGTTCGCGGGCCTGGGGATCGTGACCGTTAAACACAATTTTGGCGTATTCAATATACCAGTCGCAGAACTGGTGCCAGATGAATTCATACATATCCTTCGCCACATCGTTGAAGCGAAATCGCTCCAGATTATCCGTGCAGGCGGCGATCGTCGTGTGCAGGCCGGCGAGAATGTGCTGATCGTCGGGGCGCAAACGGCGGGGATCCCAGGCCGGCACGCTCAGCGCCGCGGGCGAAACCGATTGGGAATGCATCTGCATGAACCGGGCGGCATTCCAGATCTTGGTTAAGAAATTCCGCCCGATTTCAAACTTATCGTTCGACAGGAATACATCCTGTCCCACCGCCGTGACCATCATGAGGCTGAACCGAAGGGCATCGGCGCTGAAATCACCGATGACGGCCAGGGGATCGATGGAATTTCCCAGGCTCTTGCTCATCTTGCGCCCCGAATCATCCCGGACGGTTCCATGAATATAGACCTTGCGAAACGGAATATCGCCCATGAATTCGAAGCCGGCCATGATCATGCGCGCCACCCAGAAAAAGATGATTTCCGAAGCCGTCACCAGGCTGTCGGTCGGATAATAAAACCGCAGATCCTTGTTTTGCGCGGGCCATCCCAGCGTGCTGAACGGCCAGAGCCAGGAGGAGAACCAGGTGTCCAGAACATCTTCGTCCTGGCGAATACGTTTGGAATGGCACGCCGGGCAGTCTTCCGGCTTCACCTTGACCGCCCATTCCTGGCGGCAGTCATCGCAGTAAAACACCGGAATCCGGTGTCCCCACCAGATTTGGCGCGAAATGCACCAATCGCGGATATTCTCCATCCAGTCAAGATAGACCTTGGTCCAGCGTTCCGGCACGAACTGGATCCGGCCTTCCTTGACCGCCTCAATCGCCGGCCGGGCCAGCGGCTTCATTTTCACAAACCATTGGAGCGAGAGCCGCGGCTCGACGACAGTGTCACACCGCTGGCAATGACCGACGGCATGAATATGCGGCACGATTTTATCCAGCAAGCCCGCCTGCGTCAAATCTTCGACAATCCGCTTCCGGCATTCGAAGCGATCCATGCCCCGGTAGGGACCGGCGCTGTCATTCATCGTGCCGTCATCATTCATGACGTTGACCGGCGCCAACTCATGGCGCCGGCCCATGTCGAAATCGTTGGGATCATGAGCCGGAGTAACTTTGACCGCTCCGGTGCCAAATTCGGGGTCCACAAAATCATCCTGAATCACCACCAGGCTGCGGTTCAGCAAGGGGAGAACAAATTCTTTGCCGACCAGGGCCGCGTAGCGCTTGTCCCGCGGATTGACGGCAATCGCAACGTCTCCCAGCAGGGTTTCCGGCCGGGTGGTGGCCACGACCACGGCGTCCTTTTTCTTGCCGCCTTTCAAGGGATAACGGATGTAATACAATTGCCCCTGGGTATCAACATGCACACTTTCTTCGTCGGAGAGCGCGGTGCTACAACGGGGACACCAGTTGATGATGTAATTGCCCCGGTAGATCAGTTTCTTCTGGTACAGCTGGATGAAGACTTCCGCCACGGCGTCGCTGAGCCCCTCGTCCATGGTAAAACGTTCGCGGTCCCAGTCGCAGGATGCGCCCAGCTTTTTCAACTGGCGGATAATCGTATTGCCGTATTCCTCGCGCCAGGCCCACACCCGTTTGACAAACGCCTCCCGGCCCAGGTCATGGCGGGTTTTCCCTTCCTTGCGCAAGGCACGCTCCACCACATTCTGGGTGGCAATACCCGCATGGTCGGTACCGGGAAGCCAGAGCGTGTTCCGCCCCTGCATGCGCCGCCAGCGGATGAGGATATCCTGGATCGTCGTATTCAGGGCGTGGCCCATGTGCAGGATGCCCGTGACGTTCGGCGGCGGAATCACAATGCAATACGGGTCCCCTCCCCGATCAACCTCGGCATGAAACGCCCGGGTATCCAGCCAGCGGCGATACCATTTCTCTTCGACCTGCACCGCGTTATAGGTTTTATCCAGTTCCGGCATCATGTCTCCCCGTTATGAAAACAATCAACCCGGCTTTTTGGATTGTTTCTGTTTCAGGGCTTCCTGTTCTTCCATAAACAGCTTGTATTCCATGCTGTCCACCAGCGCTTCCCAGGAAGCCTCGATGATGTTCTCGGAAACACCCACTGTACCCCAGGAACTTTCGCCGTCGCTCGACTCGATGATCACGCGCGTCTTGGCCGCCGTGGCCTCTTTGGGGTCCAGGATGCGCACATGATAGTCCGTCAGCGCCACCTGGGAAATGGACGGATAAAACCGGATTAGGGCCCGACGCAGGGCATTATCCAGTGCATTGACAGGGCCATCACCTTCGCCGACGGTATGTTCGATTTCACCGCCCACATTCACCTTGAGGGTGGCCTCCGAGACACACGATTCCTGTTTGCCCCGTTTTTCGACAATGACCCGGAAACCTTCCAAGCAGAAGAACGGTTTGTGTTTTTTCAGCACCTTTTGAATGAGCAGTTTGAACGACGCATCCGCGGCCTCAAATTCATAGCCCTTCTTTTCAAGCTGTTCCAGCTTATTTAGCACTTCGCGGATTTCCGGTGACGACTTGCTCATCTCGACGCCCATCTGGACCGCCTTGAGGAGGACATTACTGCCGCCCGACAGCTCCGAAATCAGGATGCGGCGCTCATTACCCACCGTCTCCGGATCTACATGCTCAAAACTCCGCGGGATTTTCTCCACCGCGTTGACGTGCATGCCCGCCTTGTGGGCAAAAGCGCTTTCCCCCACGTAGGCCGCCTTGCGGTTATGCAGCAGGTTCAGGAGGTTATCCACCATCCGTGAAAGCTCAAATAGTTTCTTCAATCCGCCTTTCTTACAGCACGGGAGTCCCATCTTCAGTTCCAGGCAGGGAATGATTGCGCACAGGTTGGCATTCCCGCACCGCTCACCGTAGCCGTTGATCGTGCCCTGCACATGCACCGCGCCGGCCCGGACCGCTTCAATGGAATTGGCCACCGCCAGTTCGCCGTCGTTATGGGAATGAATACCCAGCGGTATGGAAATCTCCTGGGCCACCAGCCGGGTGATGTTGAAAATCTCATGGGGCAAACTGCCGCCCCGCGTGTCGCAGAGGACCAGGCAGTCGGCGCCGGCCTCCAGCGCCGCCTTCAACACCGCCATGGCGAACGCCGGGCTGTCCTTATAGCCGTCGAAAAAATGCTCGGCGTCAAAAATGACCTGTTTGCCATGCTCCTTGAGGTAGCGGACAGTATCCCGAACCATGGCACGGTTTTCCTCTTCAGAGGTGCGCAGCACATCCGTGACATGCAGCTTCCATGATTTTCCAAAAATAGCGCTCACCGCCGTCGGCGCCTCAATCAGTTTCTGAGTTCCATGATCTTCGCCCACCGGCGTATGCGCCCGACGGGTGCTCCCGAAAGCCACGATCTTCGCATGATTCAACTTGTGCTTGCTGATCTCATGGAAGAATTCCAGGTCCTTCGGGTTGGAGGCGGCAAACCCGCCTTCGATATAGTCCACGCCGAATTCATCCAATTTCAATGCCAGCCGAATCTTGCCGCCGCTGGAAAGCGAAACACCCTCCCCCTGCATGCCGTCGCGCAGGGTCGTATCATAGATCTGAATCTTATTCATATTCCCTCCCGTCTTTCGCCGACCGGCTATCCGCACCTTTCATCGCCTTCCGGGCGACCGGCGCCGGCGGTCCAATCCAAACGCCTTATGTAACGCAATAACGGCCCGATCCGCCAGAGACTTTTTAATCAGCACCGACACTTTGATTTCGGATGTGGAGATCATCTCAATATTGATACCCAAGGCCGCCAAGGCCTTGAACATCTGAAATGCGACCCCCGAATGCCCGCGCATCCCGACTCCGACAACGCTGATCTTGGCGATATCATCGTCCAACGTGATGTCCTTGACCCCCACCGCTTCCCCCGCCGCCCGGATGACCTGGCGGGTTTTAACCACATCCTCCGCCGGCACAGTGAAGGAAATATCCGCCAAACCATGCGCGCTGGTATTCTGAACGATCATATCAACATTGACACCGGCGCCGGCCAGCCGGCCGAACAGCCGCGCCGCAATGCCGGGCTTATCCGGGACGCCGGACAGGGTCACCTTGGTTTCCTCCTTATCCGCTGAAACGCCGCGCACGACAACGTCTTCCATGTTTTTTACCTCTTCCTTGACCAGGGTTCCCGGCGCATGGGAAAAGCTGGAAAGCACCTCCAGTTCCACGCCGTATTTTTTGGCATACTCCACCGAACGCGACATCAGCACCTTGGCCCCCAAACTGGCCAATTCCAGCATTTCATCGTAGGCAATTTCATCAAGCTTGCGGGCCCGCTTCACAATGCGCGGATCGGCCGAATACACCCCTGCCACGTCCGTGAAGATTTGACAGCGATCCGCCTTCAGCGCCGCGGCGATGGCCACCGCCGTGGTATCAGACCCCCCCCGCCCCAGCGTGGCAATATCTTTTGATGGCGTCTGTCCCTGGAAACCGGCTACGATGACCACATGTCCATCCCGCAAATGCCGGGATATCCGTTTCGGATTGATCCCGAGTATTTTCGCCTTGCGATGCATGGCATCCGTAAAAATGCCGGCCTGAGGCCCCGTCAACGACACCGCATCCGCGCCCATGGCATGGAGGGCCATGGTCAGTAACGCCCCCGATACCTGCTCGCCGGTGGACATTAACATATCCATTTCCCGGTCGCTCGGCGCATTGGTGATCCGGTGCGCCAGCCGGATGAGGTCATCCGTGGTATCGCCCATGGCACTGACCACAACGACCACCGCATGACCCTTGCGTTTCATATCCATGATGCGCCCGGCCACCCGCCGGATGCATTCCGGATTGGCCACGGAACTACCGCCGAATTTCTGAACAATCAATCCCATTGAGGCCGCTCCCTTAAAAATCCTCGATCCGGAAGCGAACGGTTTTCGCTCCCACGATGTTGAGGGCATCGATTTCCTCCATAGCCTCCCGAAACGCCTGTTCATGTCCCAGGTGCGTAATGACGATCACCGGCACCTGTTTACCGGCCTGGACCTCCTTTTGAAGCAGGGAGGCGATGCTGATACCATGCCGCCCAAGCACCGCCCCGATCTGGCCGAAGACCCCCGGTTTATCTAGCAGGGTCAGGCGTAAATAATAGCGGACCTTGCTGGCGCCGATTTCCCGGATGCGGCCGGCATGGTTATGAAGGATAAAGCCAGGAGCGCGCCGAAGCACATGGCTGGTGAGATCCCGGGCCGCGTCCACGACATCGCTGAGCACGGCGCTGGCCGTCGGATCCCGGCCGGCGCCCTGGCCGTAACAGAGCATATCGCCGACACTGTCGCCTTCGATCAGGACGGCGTTGAATATGCCATGGACGGAAGAAAGAATATGATTCATGGGAATCAACGTCGGATGCACCCGGATCTCCACCTCCCCGTTAATCTCCTTGATTACCGCCAGCATCTTGATGCGGTAGCCAAGATCCAGGGCGTAGGAAATATCGATCGCATTGAACCCGCGAATACCTTCCACCGCCACCGCCTTCATGGGGACATGGAACCCATACGCCAGCGACGCCAGGATAACCGCCTTGTGGGCGGTATCGATTCCGTCAATATCCAGGGCCGGTTCCACTTCGGCAAAGCCGGCTTTCTGGGCGTCCTTGAGTGCCTTATCGAATGAAATCCGATCCTGTTCCATCCGCGTAAGGATGTAATTGCAAGTTCCGTTCAAGATGCCGTAGATCCGTTGAATACGATTCGACACCAGGCCTTCCCGCAGAGACCGGATCAGCGGGATGCCGCCCCCCACACTGGCTTCAAAAAACACATTGGCCTGATGATCCTCCGCGAGACGGAAGATTTCCTCGCCATGTTCCGCCAAAAGCGCCTTGTTCGCCGTGATAACCGGTTTACCTAAAGATAATGCTTGCACCATTAAATCTTTGGCGGCTCCGACGCCGCCGATGAGTTCGATCACGAGGTCAACATCCGGGCTGTTCACCACTGACGCCGCGTCATGCGTCAACAGTCCTGGCGCCAGCCGAACCCCCCGATCCCGCTCACCATCAATATCGGCGATGCGCCGCAACACCAGCCTGAGACCGGTCCGGCTTTCAATCAGATCGCCATGGTCCTGCAAGGATTTCACCACCCCGGAACCAATGGTGCCGAACCCGAGCAATCCAACGCCTATTTCCTTCCTGTTCATAACACGTCCACCCCTCATGGTTTTCCACTGTTTATCCACGGCATTAGATGGGCACCTTATCACGTTCCCCTTGCCTTTCAAGCATAATGTCGGCTTCAGCAGAAAACACGTTGACATCCATCCTCAACCAAATACAATGAGTGAGTGATTTTCAACCTGCGGAATCCAAGGAGAGCATTATGGACTATGGACTGACGGAACAACAAGTGATGATCCGGGATTTATGCCGGCAAATCGCCCAGGAAAAACTCAAACCCGTCCGCGCGCACTACGATGAAACCGGAGAATTTCCTCATGACATACTTAAGATTTTCGCCCAGTCCGACCTGTGCGGCCTCTATATCGAAGAAAAATACGGCGGCATGGGCGGCGGGGTCATGGATCTTTGTGTCGCCGTCGAGGAACTCTCCAAGGTCTGCAGCGGCATTGCTCTGAGCGTGGCGGCCACGGCGCTGGGCACCTTCCCCATTATTCTGCACGGCAACGACGAGCAGAAGCAGAAATACCTGCCCCGCATCGCCAAGGGTCAGTCCATCGCCGCTTTCGGGCTGACCGAAGCCAATGCCGGCAGTGACGCCGGTGCCATCGCCACCACTGCCGTCCGTGACGGCGATTTTTACGTCCTCAACGGCACGAAACAATGGATCACCAACGGCGGCGAGGCCGAGATTTACTCCGTGGTCGCCAAAACCGACAAGACCAAGGGCCCGCGCGGCGCCAGCGCCTTCATTCTTGAAAAAGGCATGCCGGGCTTCACCTTCGGCAAAAAGGAAAACAAGATGGGCATTCGCGCCTCCGCCACACGGGAGTTGGTTTTCCAGGATTGCCGGGTGCCCAAGGCCAACCTGCTGGCCAAGGAAGGCATGGGCTTCATCGTGGCTATGAAAACATTCGATACCTCCCGCCCCGGCGTTGCCGCCCAGGCACTCGGCATCGCCGCCGGCGCACTGGATGAGGCCGTGCAATACAGCCGCCAGCGGCGCCAGTTCGGAAAACCGATCTGCTCTTTCCAGGGCATCCAGTTCTTGCTGGCCGACATGGCCACCCAGGTCGAGGCGGCTCGGACGCTGGTCTATCAAGCCGCGCGCTATATCGACAGCGGCGCCAAGGATGTCGCCAAAATATCGGCCATGTCCAAGCTGTTCGCGTCGGACACCGCCATGCGCGTCACGACCGACGCCGTCCAGGTCTTCGGCGGCTACGGCTACATGAAGGAATATCCCGTGGAAAAAATGATGCGGGATGCCAAGATCACGCAGATCTACGAAGGCACCAACCAGATTCAGCGGGAAGTCATCGGGCTCAACCTGATCAAGGAAGCCGCCAGCCGGAAAAATTAACCCAGCTTCTGCGGAGAAGCGGTATAACATTCCATCATTCCAGATTCATGAGCAACCGCCAATCTTTCCTGCCCCGGCGCCAGAAGGATGACGATCCGCACAACCCTCGGGCGACGGCGGTCAATACCGGAACCGATTGTGCGCGGTGCGGGAATTGCTGTCGCTGGGCTGGCATCGTACGGATTCAACCGACCGAAGCCGATGCCATCGCACGCCGCCTGAACCTGACGCCCTATAACTTCACCGCCCAGTACACGCGCCTCCTGCCTGATCGCTCGGGGCTTAGTCTCACGGAAACCAAGAATGGCGCCTGCGTGTTCCTCTCCGGCAATGACTGCCAGATTCACAACGTCAAGCCCCGGCAATGCCGCGATTTTCCACACGCCTGGACCTGCGAGCCGGCAAAGAACAGGTGCCGGGCCTATGCCTTGACGGCTTTCGTTTAGTGGCCCTGACTTATGAAACGTCTGCCTCCATGGATCCGCATCCGGCTTAAAACTGACGGCCATTATGCCGCCGTGCAGAACGCGCTGGAAACATCATCCCTGCATACGGTCTGCGAAAACGCGCAATGTCCCAACAAGCAGGAATGCTTCAACCGCGGAACCGCCGCGATGATGATTCTCGGCAACCTTTGCACGCGCCAATGCCGGTTTTGCGCGGTCCGCGGCGGAACTCCTTTATCTGTCGATCCCGATGAACCGGCCCGCGTCGCCAATCTGGCGGCTCGGCTCGGCATCCGGCACGTCGTGGTCACCAGCGTGACCCGGGACGACCTGCCCGATGGCGGCGCCGCCGTGTATGCTGAAACCATTACCCGCCTCAAAGCCCTACCCGCTGTGACCGTGGAAGTGCTCATCCCCGATTTCCAGGGTGACATCCAGGCCATCAACCGGGTACTGTCCGCCGGGCCGGACGTCTTCAATCATAATTTGGAAACCGTCGCCCGGCTTCAGCCGGCCATTCGTCCCCAGGCAGATTTCCACCGGTCGCTTTCGGTTCTGCGGACGGCATCCGCCTACTCCGCCGGAGTCAAGCCTACGTTAAGGGCTCAGTTACAGTCTGCGGCAATGAAGGCTGGACCGGCAAGCCCCCATCCTCTTGTGAAATCCGGCTTGATGGTGGGCCTTGGGGAAACCGATGACGAGCTGTTCGAGGCCCTGGATGATTTACGAGCGGTCGGATGCGAGGCCTTGACCCTCGGCCAATATCTGGCGCCTTCGCGCCGGCACGTCCCTGTGGACCGGTTTGTTCCCCCCGATCAATTCGCCCGCTACCGGGAACGGGCTTTGGCCATGGGCTTCACCGCGGTTGCCGCGGGTCCGCTGGTGCGGTCGTCGTACAACGCAGAAACGCTGTTCCGGGAAAAGAACACGGGAATGATAACTTAGCGTGCTGTCACTAACGCTTCTTTACATTTGAATATGTCATCCCGAACGCAGGGAGGGATCTCCAACTCGTTGGTTACGAAAGAGATTCATCTCCCGACGCTCTATGAGGTCGGGATCGAAATGACATGCTTTTCTAATGCTGTAAAGTTATTTAGAGGACACTACACTAGAGACGTTCCAGTTCGTCAGAACCGCACATTGATTTTCATGAGCACATACACCTCTTATCGCTTGGCCCAGCTTGTCAGCCAGAGGCTTCCCCGCCGGTTTGCGTACTGGGTAGGCCTCCGGATCGCCGACCGGTTTTTTGCCCGCGACCAACAGGGGCGCCGGGCGGTGATGTCCAACCTGAGCCGCATCCTGGAATCGCAAGGCACGCATGCGTCGGAAGAAAGCTTAAGACAAATGGCCCGCAGAAATTTTCAGTATTTTGGAAAATATCTGGTGGACTTTTTCAGGTTTTCCCGGTTTCAGCTGAAGGATGTCCATCGGCTGGTGAGCATGGAACACCTGGAATACCTGGAAGAGGCGGAACGCCTGGGTCAGGGCGTGGTGCTGATCACGGCCCACCTCGGCAATTGGGAGTTGGGCGCGGCCATCCTTTCGTCGCTGGGACGCCGCTTGAGCGCCGTCTATTTTCCCCAGCGCGCCAGCAAGATCAACGAGTTGTTTCAAAAGCACCGGAGCCAGCGCGGCATCCACCTGATCCCGTTCGGTCACGCGGCGCGCGGCGTCCTGAAAGCCCTGAAAAACAAGGAGCACGTCGCCATGCTGGCCGATCGCGATTATACCACCCACCATGACGAACCGATTCTGTTCTTTGGCCGTCCCGCGCGACTGCCCAGCGGACCGGCGCGAATCGCAATAAAAACAGGCTGTCCCGTTGTGCCGACGTTCCTCGTGCGCCAGGAAGATGATACCTTTCGACTGCGCTTCCATCCGCCCATTATCCCGACACCGAAGATGTCGGTGGAACAGATGCGGCTCCGGGTCCGGGACGCCCTTGAATCGGAAATCGCCAGGAATCCCCTGCAATGGTTTATGTTCGACGATTTCTGGGAATTAAGGAATCACCATGAACCCAGCCGCAATCCATAATCCAACCTGCTGTATCATCGTGCCGGCGTATCTGGAAGAACGGCTGATTGCTGATGTCGTCCGGCGCATGCTTCAGGTCCTGCAACCGGTCATTGTCATTGACGACGGGTCGCCGGACCGGACAGCGGAGCAAGCGGCATCGGCCGGCGCCGTCGTGCTCCGCCACGCGCGTAATCAAGGCAAGGGCGCGGCCCTGCACACCGGGTTCCTGTATGCCAAGGAACACGGCTTCGACACACTCATCACCATGGATGCGGACGGTCAACACGCTCCGGCCGATATCTGCCGATTTCTCGAAGCGTATGCCAGCACCGGAATTCCAGTGCTGGTCGGCAACCGGATGGAGAATCCGGCGCCCATGCCGCGCGTCCGCCGCTGGACCAACCGGTTCATGAGCTGGTATCTGGGGCGTGAAATGAAGCAGGTTGTCCCCGATACGCAATGCGGTTTCCGCCTGTATCGCTGTGATATTCTGCCATCGGAGGCGCCCAATTCCATGGGCTACGCGGCCGAATCGGAGATCCTCCTGCAGTTGGCAACGCGCGGTGTCCGCATGGGATCCGTGCCCATTACAGTCATCTATCAGGATGAAACCAGCAAGATCCACCCCATCCGGGATACCCTCCGCTTCTTCCGGATGATCCGGCGGTATCGGCAGAGCACCCGTCATGCGGATCGCGGCACCCCGCCGGGAGCGGGGTTAAATTAGGTTAAATGAGAAGGCTGATCTCCCTTGCAGCGAGCTGTGATATAATAATCACGCTCAAAGTAATAACGGCCTTGACAGGCCATAACGCATCAGGAGACCAGCCATGAAAAAAGGTGTCACGATCGGGATGGATTTGGGAGACAAAAACATCAGGTATGCATTCTGAATCAAGCGGGAAAGATCATTGTGGAAGAGGAAGTAGCCGGTAACCGCACCGCAATGGCAATTTATTTTAAGCAGTATCGCGGAGCAGTGGTGGCGATGGAAACCGGAACCCATTCCCGATGGGTCAGCCAGATCGCGGCGGCGGGTCTGGAAGTGTTGGTCGGGAACGCACCCGAATGGTCAACCATGTGCGAAGCGTGGTGAAGAGTATGGGCGAACGACTGCCGCCATCCAGCGCGGCATCCTTTGGACGCAAGGCCAAGATTCCGGAGGCTTTGAATGAGGCTATGCAATCGATGCTGGAAATGATCCGGGAGTTGACGAAGAAGATTCGCGGGTATGATTTGATGATCAAGGCAACGGCGGCCGACAAATATCCGGAGACGGAACAGTTGCGCCAGGTAGGAGGAGTTGGGCCGTTGACGGCGCTGGCGTATGTGCTGACGTTGGAAGAACCGGAACGGTTCGCCAAGAGTCGCATGGTAGGCCCCTATCTTGGATTGGTCCCGCGGCTCGATCAATCGGGGCAAATTGACAAGCAATTGCGGATCACCAAGCATGGAGATGGTTATCTGCGGCGGCTCCTGGTCGGTAGCGCCAATTACATTCTGGAACCGTTTGGACCGGACTGGATAGCGGCCTTGCACTTCGAGTGCGAAAATTAGATTGCAGCCCCATGACGGACCCAACCATGCACCGGGCCATAAATAATGACCCATTATAGAGTGCGAATGGAAGCATGACATTCCTCGGGATCGAAAACCAGCGCCCGCCACGTCGCTCGCTTCTTGACAAGCCTTCTCATGGAAGGCGGCTGCGCCGCAATCCGTCAGCTGACGGACCGTTCTAACGAACGACTCCTACAATAATTTGATGTAGCGGCGGTTCGATAGAACCGCTCCGGGTAACCAGGGACGGAAAGGCATGCCGTTCTGACGGACGGCCGGTGGCACAGTTGGATAACCTGAGATTACCTGGCGCGAATTATTCCTGGTCCTCGGCGGGAGATTCCTCATCCGGAACAGCCTCGGCTGTATTCTTCCGGGGTGAGAGATCTTCGAACTTGGCGGAGACGAGCAGATATTCCTGCCAGTCGGTGAATACCATGCCTTCCCGTCGGTTCCGGACATACCGGCCCAGATCATTCCGGACCGAAGCCAAAAGGGACTGACTCGCCGGCACGCGGGAATCCACGTAACCCACAACAAAGCCGTTCTTGACGGGAATCAGTTCGGTCAGCTCCCGGGAATTGTGCGTCAGCACATCCTTGACCAGCGCGTAGAAATGCTCAAAGTCGTTGTTATCAAGCCCTTCCTTGACTGAAAACGGCTCCGAGGTCACCACTTCCAGTCCGGATCCCTTCAAGGCTTTGGCAAACGACGCGCCTTTGTCCACAGCGGCGAATGCGGCGTCATAGATACGCCGGGCGACCTGTTCCAGCTTTTCCGCCACCGCTTCATCCATGGCGGCCTGGATGACGTCAGCCCGGACTTCCCCATAATCCGGGATGCGGGCATCGGTTCGATTATCGTAAGCCAGAAGATAATAAGCGCTGGCGCCCTTGAGCGGATGGCTGAAGTAATCATCCGGTGTCCGACGCAGCTCGAAAGCCGCTTTGCTGAACTCCAGGTTTTCATCGAGCCCGGGAATGACCTCCCGGGCCGAAAAATACACCGACGTGATTACGGGCAAACCAGTAGCCCGCGCCGCGTCTTCAAAGGACGGGGCCCGGCCTTCTCTATCGGGAGCCAGCGCCACCTCAAAATCTGACACCCGGTCTCCGGCCTGCACCACCGCATCCTCCCAGGCCAATTGCTTGCGCAGGTCATCTTCCACGGCTTCAAATGGCGTCGCCGTCAGCAGATCGTTGGACCCTCGCGTGGTAAAATCCTCGATGTGATCGTCGTAATAGTCCTGCAGCGTCGCCTCATCGAAACTGCCTTCGTCAACGAAATCTTCGATGGGAAAAGCCACTGTTTTCACGCGCATTTTCTCGGGAATCTTGAATTCCTCCCGATGGCCTTCAAAGTAAGCCTTCGCCTCGTCTTCGCTGACTTTCACGGAATGGGCGATATCGTCCCGGCTCAGGAAGACATAACTAACGACAAACGTATCGTACAACTGATGAAAGACCTGCTCAACTTCCAGCGGCGACACCCATACGGCCTGGGCCAGGAGATACTTGATCTTGTTCAGAAGAAGTTCCTGGTGGATATGCGCCTCGAACTGCGCTTCCGACGTCTGAAGGCTGGCGAGAAACTGGCTCACAAACGCGTCATAACGATCCTGCTGAAACTGGCCATTGACGGAAAAATACGGCTGTTGCCGGATTGCGCTGATCACCTCGTCGCTGGTGACGGGGACCTCCAGGCCGGCGGACTCCCGCAAGGCTGCCAGCCGCCGCCAAGCCATAGTGCGGAGCACCTGGTCCACCCGTTCGTTGACCTTCAAGGGACGTCCGAACATCAGGGACATGGATAAAAGCGAATTAAAATAAGCGGATTGAAATTCCTCGGGTTTCACAAACTTGCCGTCCAGCTTGCCGATGCGGTTAACCTGATCCGGCGCCGGGCCACCGCCGGTCTGGGTGGTCCACGCCACGAACGACACCACCACGATAAATGCAAAAATACTCCACAGAACCTTGTTCCGGATGAGCTTATTGAAGTGAGTGATAAACATCATGGGCAACGCCCTTTCAACACGGTTTCGGGGCAAGACCATACCGGGACCGGCCGACCCCGTCAATGACGAAAATTTTCCGCCATCAATTTTATTGTTTCCATTGCCGGATCAGCGGCTATAATTCGCCACCATGAACTTTGAGGAGAAAGTATGAAGCCGTCCTCTTTTTATGTCACGACGCCGATTTATTACGTCAATGACTCGCCCCATATCGGGCACGCTTATACAACGATCCTGGCCGACGTGCTGGCCCGGTATCACCGCCTGGCCGGCGTCCCCACTTTTTTTCTAACAGGCAGTGATGAACACGGCCAGAAGGTCCAGCGCGCGGCGGAAAAGGCCGGGATCACGCCGCAAGAACAGGCGGATCGGACGGTTGTCCATTTCCAGGCGCTCTGGAAAAAGCTGGGAATCACCCATGATGATTTCATCCGGACGACCGAGCCGCGCCATACCCGCGTGGTCCGGAAAATCCTGCAAGCCCTCTACGACCAGGGCGAAATCTATAAAGCGGAATACGACGGCTGGTACTGCGTGCCCTGCGAGCGGTTCTACACCGACCGGGACCTGCAGGCCGGCAAGTGCGTCGAATGCGGACGCAGTTTGGAGCGGATCACTGAGTCCAATTATTTCTTCAAGATGAGCGCCTACCAGGACTGGCTCATCCGCTACATCCACGAGCACCCGGAGTTCATCCAGCCGGACTTCCGCCGGAACGAAACCCTCGGCTTCCTCCAGAAGCCGCTGAATGATTTGTGCATTTCCCGGCCCAAGTCCCGGCTGGCATGGGGCATTGATCTGCCCTTCGATTCCGGGTTCGTGACCTACGTCTGGTTCGATGCCCTGGTCAACTACATCAGCGCCGCGGGTTACCTGGACGACGACGCCCGCTTTCAACGCTGGTGGCCGGCCAACTATCACCTGATCGGCAAGGACATCCTGACCACCCACACGGTCTACTGGCCCACCATGCTCAAGGCGATGGGTGTGCCGATGCCCAAAACCATTTTTGCCCACGGCTGGTGGCTGATCGGCGACAGCAAGATGAGCAAGTCGGCCGGCAACGTTATCAATCCCATCGACCTGGCCGACCGCTACGGGGTGGACGCCTTCCGTTACTTCCTCCTGGCCGAGATGACCCTGGGCCAGGACTGCCATTTTTCCGAAGAGGCGTTCATCCGCCGTTGTAACGCCGACCTGGCCAACGACGTGGGCAACCTGCTGAGCCGCATCACCAAGCTGGTGACCAGTTATTGCGGCGGCATAATTCCCGCGCCGGGCGAAGATACGGCCGACGAACCGATCCTGCGCCAGGCTGTTCTAAAGGCGGTGAAAACCATGGAAGAAAGCCTGGGACGCATGCGTCTGGATCTCGGCCTCGCGGCCGTCATCGGCGCCGTGCGGGAAGCCAACCGTTACCTGGAAAAGCGTCAGCCCTGGACCCTGGCCAAGCAGACGGACAAACGCCCTCTGGGCACGGTCCTTTATCATGCCGCGGAAACCCTGCGGATCGTCAGCGGCCTGCTGTATCCCGTCATGCCCGATAAAATGATTCTTCTGCGCCGAACGCTGGGACTGCCGGCCGAGGCGCCGGCGCTGGATCAGCTCAGCGTCTGGGGAAAACTTCCGCCGGATACTGTCCTGGGCGAGACGGTCATACTGTTCCCACGCATTACCACGGCGCCGGCCGAGGCTAAGCCCCTGGCAGCCGGCCAAGTCCCGAAAACGGACCTGGTCGAATATGCCGACTTTGCGAAGATCCAGTTGAAGACGGCTAGGATTCTCAGCGCCGAAAAGGTCGAGGGCGCCGACAAACTGCTCAAGCTCCAGATCGAAATTGGAGGCGAAACGCGCCAGATTGTGGCGGGCATTGCCCAGCATTATGCGCCGGCGGACCTGGCGGGAAAAACTGTCGTGGTCGTGGCCAATCTCAAGCCGGCCAACATTCGCGGGGTGGAATCCAATGGGATGCTCCTGGCGGCCTCCCAAGGCCCGGCACTCCGTCTGCTTACGGTGGACGGTGATCTGCCCAGCGGCGCCGGCATAAAATAGCCGGATATAATTTATTAAAGGAATCAACAATGAAAATTTTTATCGTTACCGACCTGGAAGGCGCCAGCGGCGTATTTAAATTCGGGCAGGTTCGCGAAAAGCAAAATCCGCTGTTTCATGAAGCCATGGAATATTTAATGGGCGATATTGCCGCCGTTGTGAAAGGGTTGCGGGAGGCCGGAGTTAAAGACATTGCTGTCTTGGACGGCCATAATGGCGGTAATAATTTTATCCCCCACTT
The DNA here is from genome assembly GCA_018898455.1 of Verrucomicrobiota bacterium. Classification (GTDB taxonomy): domain Bacteria; phylum Verrucomicrobiota; class Kiritimatiellia; order JAAZAB01; family JAAZAB01; genus JAHIJO01. The sequence continues at coordinate 20,539 of JAHIJO010000031.1, forward strand.
GATGGTGTCCGGAGCCAGATATGTCACCGGAGCTCCTCCATGCCGAAAATGGGGATTGGATGCCTCTTGCGACGGGTTGATCCTGCTGGGTTATCACGCCATGTGGGGCACGAAAGACGGCGTTTTGTATCACACCCAATCTTCGTCCAGCGAACACCGCTACTGGTATAACGGCGTGGAATCCGGCGAACTGGCGCAAGCAGCTCTTTACGCCGGCCATTTCGGCGTGCCACCCATCATGGTTTCCGGCGACGAAGCCACGTGCCGCGAGGCGCGGAAGTTTTTCGGCAAGGCGTGCGTCACTATCGCGGTTAAAAAAGGGCTCACGCGCGAAGCGGCGATCCTGTATCCGTTCGAGGAAACACGCCAGGCGCTTTATGAAGGCGCCCGGCGCGCGGTCGCGGCAATCCCCCGGTGCAAAACGTATAAAGTGCGCCTGCCAATTCGCGCCAAAGTTCAGTATTTTGAAGTGGTCGGCTATCCTTCGCAAACACGCATCGTCACCCGCCAAGGCAAAATCACCGATCTTTCCAATTACGGGAACATTACGAATTTTTAAACATTCCAGGATCAGCGGATCTGATCCTGGGGAAAGGAACAACACATGGAACAGAAAATACGTGCCAAGCTTGAAGAACTGCGAAAGATGCTGCAGAACGACGGCGGTGACCTGGAGGTGATCAGCATCACCGGATCGGACGTTCAGTTAAAGCTCAAGGGCGCCTGTGGATGCTGTCCTCACGCCACTATGACCATCAAACAGGGACTGGAACGCATCCTGCGGGAAGAAGTGGACCCGACGATCACCGTGACCCAGGTGAAGTAATCATGGCGGGGCGAATCGTCCCGATGAGCCGTCCATCGGTCACACGCCGCTCGTGCAGGTGCGCCGTATCATGGATGCTTCGCACGCGCTGGTTCTGGCCAAAACCGAGGGCCGGTATCCCGCCTGTTCGGTCAAATGCCGGATCGGCGCGGACTAACTCAATTTCATCGCGGACCGGATGATCTCCAGGGTTTCCTTTCCGAATTGACGGGCTTTGGCAGGGCCGATGCCCCGGATGAGCAGAAGGTCTTCCGGGGTGCGCGGCTGGGCAAGGACCAGTGCCTTGAGCGTCTTGTCGGGATATATGATATACGCGGGCACGCCGCCCATGATCGCCGCTTTCCGTCGTCGCCATTCCTTCAGACGCTCCAAGACGGCCGCCGCCGGGCCGCTCGCCGGGAAATCGTCCGGCACCGTATCCGCGGCCTTCCTGCCTGCCCTAACCTGTGGTGAACCGAGTCGAACCAGCTTGGTTGAAGGGCCGGATTTGCCGCGTCGCACCGTAACGCCTGGAGACGGGCGCCGCGCGGGCATAACCAAGGGTATGCTTTTTTGGCCCTGGGCCACTTCATAGCCCAACGGCATCAGCGTAACGGTCGGATACTTATCGCCGCTGACCGCGATGCAACCGGCGGCGATCAGCGCATCGATCAGGCTCCACACGAAATCCGAACCCTCCTCCGCCAATAATCCATAGGTGGATTGCCGGTCCAACCCGGCATCCAGCACCTCTTTGGCGCGGGAACCGACCAGGGTCTGGGTGATACGGCCGCGCCCAAAGCGACCTTGCAGGCGTCCCACGCAACAGAGCGCCTTCTGAATGATAATCGTTTCATCCGCAGTGGGAAGGCGCGCGCCTTCGCGCACAGTGTGGCGCGAGCGGCAACGGTCACAACGGCCGCAGACGCGATGGTCCCCGGCATCCGTATCGCCGAAATAGTTCAGGATATAATACTGCCGGCACTCGGGACAGTCGGCATAGTCGATCATGCGCCGTAACTTCAACTCGTCCCGCTTGCGCTTGGCGTCCAACCGTTCGTAGTCGATGGCCAGGCTGTCCGGCGCTTTGATGGGCTTGATCAGCTCGGTGGTATAGGTCCGTTCGCCCGGCGCGTAGTCACGCCGCATGAATCCGGCGCGTTCCAGAAGGTGCAGGGCCGTGGCCACCGCCATGTCGTTGGGGATGTCGATCATGGACTTGGCGATGGCCGCAATCGACATATGAATGGGCCCTTGGGCGCACAAGCGGATCAGGGTTTCGCGGGTATTGGCGATGATGGCGCGGGTCGGATTGGCGCCCTCGATAAAGAACTCCTGCGTGCGGATATCCGCGTAGTTGAACAGCAGTTCGCAATGCGCCGGTTCTCCGTCACGGCCCGCCCGGCCGGCTTCCTGGTAATAGGCCTCCACACTGCCGGGGATGTCGTAGTGCAGGATGAAGCGCAGATCGGCGCGGTCGATTCCCATGCCAAAAGCGTTGGTGGCCACCGCCACCGGAACCGCGCCGCTCATAAACCGGGTTTGGGCGCGAGTGCGTTGTTCATTAGTCATGCCGCCGTGATAAGCGACGCAGTCGCCGCCCAGGGCACGCAGTTCCCTAATCCGACGCTCGACGTTTTTGCGCGTGGCGCAATACACGATACCGGTCCCTCCGGCACGGGTCGCCTCCAGCACACGCTCCAACTTTTCGCCCTTGTTCCGAACGCGAGTGACCACGAAAGCGAGATTGTGGCGGGCAAACCCGGTCACGAACGTATGGGGCGGCTGGCGCCCGGCCCGGTCCAGCGCCAGCTGGGTGATAATGTCGGCACGAACTTCCGGCGTCGCCGTGGCAGTCAGTGCAATCACCGGCGGTTGTCCGATTTCCCGGAGCGCGTGTTTCAAACGGAGATAGTCGGGGCGAAAATCATGACCCCACTGGGAGATACAGTGGGCCTCGTCAATCGCAAATAAAGCGATGGAGAGGGGCGCCAGCGCGGAGACGAACCGCGCGCTTTTGAATCGTTCCGGCGCGATATACACCAGCCGGAACTCGCCGCGCATCATGCGCGTGATGCGGTCATCCAGCTCATGATCGTTCAGGGAGGAGTTGATGAAGGTCGCGGAAATGCCCTTGGCGGTCAAACCGTCCACTTGGTCCTTCATCAGGGCGATCAGGGGCGAGACCACCACCGTGATCCCCTCCAGCAACAGCGCCGGAAGCTGATAGCAAAGTGATTTTCCGCCGCCGGTCGGCATCACCACCAAGGTGTCGTCTCCGGCCAGCACCGAGCGGATGACACCTTCCTGGCCGTCGAGAAACTCCCGGAATCCGAAATGACGCTCCAGGACAGCTTGCGCTGTAAGTTCGGCTTGCATGGACATTTGATCGAGGCTTGGTTTACGAAATGGGTGATGCACCAGGCGGCTGCGACGCATGCGCCTTATTCGATCACCTTCGGCATCACAAGAAATACTCCGTCCCACCGGGGTGACATCCGCCGCGAGAACCGCAAGGAAATCCCCCAGGCTCTTCCACGATTCGACGCCAGTGCGATCAGGATATCATGCTGACCGGCGGAGGCCAGGAACGGGATCATGGCTTTATCCTGGCCGGCGGGATTGGTTCCGTTGGGATCATGAAAACGCGGTTTGCCGTCTATCCAGAGCTTGACCGGACCGTCATACCCAAGCCCCAGGGCCAGATTCATCCGCTCCGGACAGTCGATCCGGCAGGCATAATACACAAGCCGGTCCTGGGGCGCACATTGGAACAGGTCCAGATGAATATCCGCAAGCCTTCCGGTAAACTCGCGTTTTGTCAATCCCAGCGCTTTCCTGTTGCGGGGATACGCCAGGCCATGCAGTTTTCCGGCCGACGGCAGGGCGCGGCTGACCTGCCATTGCGTCACAAAATCGGACGTGGCCATGGGACAGCCCAGCGGCACCGGCCCGAAAACCGGCAAGGACCGGTCTGCAGCGTCCATGATATTGCAGTATGGCGCCGTTCCATACCCGTAATACAGTCGGTTAGAGGCCAACGTCTTACTTTCCAGGGAGGTGTTGATCCAGGCTGTATTTCCGCGCAAATCGATCCGGAAGATGAGGTTGCCAGGCTGTGTCCCGCCCAGCATAAATCCGGCCGGCTTTCCCGCCGCCTGAAGCCGTCCCATCACATGATCGAACACCACTTTGATCCGGGACCCATCGATTGCCACGTTCCGGAGAGCAATTGGCGGCAATCCGGCCTTCCGGTCGCCGCGGAGCACGGCCATGGCCTGGGCCAGCCGCCGGCCAAGCCTCTGCTGATCCTTGCCGCTGATATGAATGCCATCGTCATATTCCAGGTCGATGGCCGGCACGACCGCGCAATGCGTTATCACATCCGGCAGGCGCCGCTGTTGATCCTGAATCGAATTCCAGAACACGTTATTAAAGTCCTGGGAAAAGACGCCGGCAATCTGGACGGCAACACAAGGAAGCTTGGAATCACCAAAATCCCGGCGCATGGCGTTCAACAGGACTTTCATCCGTCGTGTGTAAAGCGACGCGTCACCCGCAATGGCGTCCGAACAGCCCTGATACCACACGACGCCGGCCACCCGACTGCCGTTTTTCCGGAAGCGCCGCAGCGTGGCGCCATACAGACTCCGGCCGCCCAGGTTTTTCCTGGCCGGATCCCACTGCGTCATAGATGTCCCGCCATGGCCGCAGGCTATCAACCCCTGGGGTACACCGGTGCGCCGCGCCATCTCCTGACCAAAGGCCACCCCGGGTCCGGTTCCGACCTTCGGATCACGCTGGACGCGCTTCCCGCCGTTCAAATCGAGATGCACCTGGTCCACGGCGGCGCCAAGATTATGAATCGGGTCTTTGGCCACCGCCCAGCGATCATCCATGTAAAACGCCCGAACGCGGAGATCGGGTTTCGCGGCATCCTTAATCAGGCCGATCCCCTCCATATTGGACTGGCCGCCCAGGATCCAGACGTCCCCGACGAGGACATCCCGAATCCGCATGGAATCCAACATCCGGCCGGCGGGGCTTTCGATCTTCAGTTTAATCTCATACGGGCCTCCGGCGATCAAACCGCGAAGCCGGCCCTGGAAAGCGCCCCGCGCCGCCTGCCCCACGGGAACATGCTTAAACCCTTTTATGGCGGAGCCGTTCCGCGTCACCCGCGCCACGACCCGCCCCGCGCCGGCGCATTCCCCGGCAAAGACCGCATCGCACTGGTTTTTCCGGTTCCGCTGCAACACCATCCGGTCGAACAATCCCCTGCTGATTTTCATGGCTTACAATTCCTTTATCGGTATTCACGGATTAAGACTTTAGGACAATATCACCCGCGCCGCGAAAAACAATCCCTTTATCGGCGCGTCATGACACGCCGACACATCCTTCTTGTCAAAAGGCCTGACATCCTTTACTGTTTCACGAAACGGAATGGCAAGGAATATTCAGAACCTCCTATCCGATTTCCGGAGATGTGCCTTATGCAAAAACGCGAACAACCTCCCGATTGCGAAATGCGGTTCACAGGCCAGGTGACCCCCGAACAGATTTGCCGGAGCATCCAATACCACTTGAAGTTTGACCGGTGCAAGAATTGGGCATCGGCCACCGATTTCGACAAATACCTGAGCCTGGCCATGACCATTCGGGACATGGCCGTGGAGCGCATGATCACGACCCAGGGCGCCTACCTTGACCACGACGTCAAGCGGGTCTATTACCTCTCCTTGGAATTCCTCATGGGCCGGCTCCTGAGCAACAATATGATTGCCATGCAGGCTTACGACGCCACGCGTCTGGCCCTGAAAAAGTTAAATCTGGACCTGGAAACCCTGTGCCGGAGCGAATCCGACGCCGGCTTGGGCAACGGCGGCCTGGGTCGGCTTGCCGCCTGCTTTCTGGATTCGATGGCCACCATGGAACTGCCGGCTTACGGATACGGACTCCGCTACGAGCACGGCATGTTCCGCCAGGAACTGGAAAACGGCTGGCAGCGGGAACGCCCGGACGACTGGCTTAAATACGGTTATCCCTGGGAGATGATCCGCCCGGAATATACCATCCCCGTGCTGGTCTATGGCCACGTCGAAAACCTGAGGGGGCACCGGGGTGAAACCACACCCGTCTGGGTCGATTGGCAAATGTTTGAAGGCCTGCCGTACGACATTCCAATCATCGGCTACGCCAACAACACTGTCAATTTCCTGCGCCTGTGGAGTTCCCGCTCCAACGAGGGATTCCGGCTCGACGTCTTCAACCAGGGCGATTATGTCAAGGCGGTCCAACAGGAAAACTGGGCGGAAATCGTCACCAAGGTATTATACCCATCGGACAACACCAGCGTGGGCCGGGAACTGCGCCTGATCCAGGAATATTTTCTGGTAAGCTGTTCCATCCGGGACATCATGCGGCGCTTCCAGAAAAACAATAAGGATTGGAACGACTTCCCGAAGAAAAACGCGGTCCAGATGAACGATACCCACCCCTCTCTGGCCGTGGTGGAGCTGATGCGTTATTTCCGGGATGAGATCAACCTGCCCTGGGACAAGGCGTGGGACCTGACGGTCCGCACCCTGGGTTATACCAACCACACGATCATGTCCGAGGCCCTGGAAAAATGGCCGGTGCCCCTGATGGAAAAGGTCCTGCCGCGCCATCTCCAGTTGATTTACGAGATTAATAAGCGTTTCCTGCAGAAGGTGGAAATCCGGTACCCTGGCGATGCCGGCCGGCTCCAGCGCATGTCGCTGATCGAAGAATCGAACCCCAAGCAGGTGCGCATGGCCCAACTGGCCATCGTCGGCAGTCACTCGGTAAACGGGGTGTCGGCCCTGCACTCGCGCCTGCTGACCCAGCAGGTGTTTCCGGAGTTCGCCGAGCTCTGGCCCGGCAAGTTCAACAACAAGACCAACGGCATCACCCAGCGGCGCTGGCTGCTGGTCTGCAATCCTGACCTGGCCGCCCTGATCACTCGAACCATCGGCGACGCCTGGATCAAGGACCTGGACCAGATGAAACGCCTGGAGGCGTTCGCGGAGAACCCGGAGTTCCAGGAGCATTTCATGGCCGTCAAGCACCAAAACAAGGTGCGGCTGGCCAGGCTTATCCGGAAAGTCACCGGCGAAACCGTGAATCCGCATTCGCTGTTTGACGTGCATATCAAGCGCCTGCACGAGTACAAGCGTCAGCTCCTCAATGCCCTGCATATTCTCACCCTGTATTACCGGATCAAAGCCAATCCGGCGTTGCCCATGACGCCCCGCACCTTTATTTTCGGCGCCAAAGCCGCGCCCAGTTACACGGTCGCCAAACATATTATCAAGCTGATCACCAGTATCGGCGACCGCATTCATTCGGATCCGGACGTGGATGGACGGCTGAAGGTCATCTTCCTGCCCGACTATGAAGTCTCGCTGGCGGAAATCATCGTGCCGGCCGCCGACCTGTCCGAACAGATTTCAACGGCCGGCACCGAAGCCTCCGGCACGGGCAATATGAAACTCGCCCTGAACGGCGCGCTGACCATCGGCACCTGGGACGGCGCCACCATTGAAATCGCCGAGGCCGTGGGTCTGGACAACATCTTCATCTTCGGCCACCGGACGGAGGAACTGCTCAAGATGCGGAAGACCTACAATCCCCGCGCCTATCTCGAGGCCGACCCGGAACTGCAGCAGGTCGTCAACGCCATTCGCGACAACCAGATTTCGCCGGACGATCCGGCGCTGTTTTCCAATCTCTACAAGAGCCTGGTGGACTACGGCGACCATTATTTCCACCTCGCGGATTATCGTCCCTACGTGGAATGCCAGCAGAAAGTATGCGCGACCTTTGCCGACAAAAGCGCCTGGGCCCGCAAGGTCATTCTCAATGTCGCGCGCATGGGACGGTTTTCCAGCGACCGCACCATCCGGGAATACGCCAATGACATCTGGCAGATCAAGCCCCTGCCTATCAATCTGGAAGCTCCAGTCCATTAGCAGAACGTAACAGGTCTGTTATTGGGAGGGATGTAGCGGCGGTTCGTACTTGTCCCGCTCCCAGCGGGAAGAACGGTCCCTACAACTGGAAAATACGCATGCCATAAAACCAATCCTCCCCCCAATAACTATCCATTACAGCAGAACCGATTTAACACTTGTCCGCCATCCGGTATCATGTTATAAAAAGTCTGGCAAAAATGAATATATAACCTGAATATTGCGCGAAAATCGCGCAATATTCACTTTTCGTCAATGCTGACAAGGCATTGGCGAAAAGACGTCGCGTTGGGCGGATAACCCAATGGGTTATCCGCTCAACGCAAGTGGTTAACCCCTTGTAACCC
>JAHIJO010000032.1 GCA_018898455.1 Verrucomicrobiota bacterium
ACGCGACGAGATTATCACCGGGGCTGTCGAGGCACTAAACAACAAATGCCGTGTGGTCACCAGACGAGCCTACGGCCATCGTTCGTTCGATGTGCTGGAAATCATGCTCTATCATACACTCGGGAAGTTACCCATGCCGGAACTTATCCACAGATTCTGACGTAGAGGCGCATTTACTTCATATCACCCGCGGCACGGGAAGCATCCTTATCAACCATAAACGTTATGAGTTGAAACGGGGAACGGTCATCGCCGTTCCGCCATTTGTTGAAAACAGGATTCGTTATACCCTGCCGTTTGAAATGCTTAATCTTCATTATCGGGTATGGTTGGAGAATGGCGATTTATTGGATGATGAGGCCCAGCTTCCGACAATGTTCAGGCCGGAATATTTCGATGATATTGAAAACATACTGCGCCGGATGGAGACATCCAAGCCGGACAAATATTCCGCGCAAGCCGTTCTGGCGGGAATGGCGCATGAAGTGGTGTTGCGTCATTTGTACCGCCACCTGATTGTTCAGAAGAAAAGGGCCGTTGATTCGCGGATGCAGAAAGGATGCCTCCTTCTCTCTTCGCCCGACTATCATCATTTCAACGTTCAGGAAATTGCCTCGATTTGTTCGTTGAGCAAGAGCCAGTTGAACCGCCTATTCAGGCGATGTTTCGGTATGGCGCCGCATGAGTATTGGGAGAAGCGAAGATTCGCCTTGATCTGCTCTCTTTTGAGAAAATCAGATCAAACCGTCAAGCAAATATCGGCGACGTTCGGGTTTGATGACAAGGCCTATTTTTCCAGATGGTTCAAGAAAATGTCGGGGGGCTCTCCGAAGGAGTTCAGAAAACATCAGGGGAGATAAATCCGCCAACATGATATTACCTGAATTTTGCACGGAACCGGTGCAAAATTCACTTCCGCCCGTGCCAATCAATGGCGCGGAGCGGAAGCCGACATCACCCCGATGGTTAATCGGGGTGAGCCGGGGTTAACCCCGATTCTGCCCCGTATTCACGGGGCAGAGATCGGCCCAGAGAGTGAAAATTGCACATTGCTGTGCAATTTTCAGGTATTAATTATATCGGGAGGTGTATATGTTGCGCCTTATTGACAGCCTGACTTATCTTGGCCGAGATATTAATCTTCAGGATTATCAATTTTCGACACCGAACTCGCTAAATGCCGTTTTGGATAAATACAAGATGAGCGGCGCGCTTGTCTGTTCTTTTACTTGCGCCATGCTGGATATTGAATATGGAAACACAATGCTTTTCAAGGCGCTTGAAGGGGAAAAGCGGCTTTGGCCGTGTCCCGCGGTTCTTCCCAATGGATGCGGAGAAACAGGCAACGAAGAACGATATCTTGATGGCCTGATTGAAAAGGGAGCTCGTTTCTGCTGTTTGTTGCACGCCAGTTCCGGAACATCCCTTGACCGGCGCATTATCGGCTCCCTCTTTGCCGCCCTTGAAAAGCGCCGCCTGCCGGTGGCTCTCTTTTCCACTGCCACGTCCGCGGCAGCAACCTTGGCGGAGGCCTATCCGCGCCTGCCCATTGTCCTCCACATTCCCAACACAAGGGATCGGATTTTTTGGCCGCTTTTTAAGCAAACTCCCAACCTTTATTTTTCAATGGCCGCCAATTACTCCCATTACCGCGGCCTTGAATTTTGTCTCCGGGAGAATGGCGCCGATAGGATTCTTTTTGCCTCCGGTTATCCGGTCTCCGAGCCCGGCGCGGCCGTTGCCAATCTGTTTTACTCCGATCTGAAAGAATCCGACCGGCGCAAGATTGCCTCGGAAAATTGTGAACGCCTGATGACATCCGTAAAAGCGGGCGGCAAAAAGCGCAAAGTAATTTTAACCCAATCACCCGAACTCAAGACCGGGCAGTCAGGAATAAACAACATCAGTTCGGTCGTATGGGAACGAAAACCGGCGCCCTGGAACGGCATCGTCGATATGCACGCCCATTATGGAAAATGGAGGGAATTCCCCATCTGGGGCGGCGCGGCGGATGACCTGGTCAGAGAAATGGATCGGCTGGGCGTTGCGAAAATCCTTGTTGCCCACCAGGCCTGTATGACGCCGGATGTTGTCTGGGGTAACGACCAGGTGCTGGCGGCGATGAGGAAATATCCCGGCCGAATCGGCGGCTACGCCTGCTGTTATCCCGTCGATAAAAAGCTTGGAATCGGGGAAATAACTCGCTGTATCGAGGCCGGGATGACCGGCATAAAACTGCATAACGCCAACGGACTGGCTTACACTGACAGCCGGTATCGGCCGGTCTGGGAATACGCCGACAGGCTCCGGTTACCGGTCCTCCTGCACACCTGGGGCGATATATCTTCTTATGAACAGATTTTTAAGAAATACCGCCACGCTCCAATCTTACTTGGGCATTCCGGCAGCAGGAATCCCGAGTCTTATGTAAAGTTCGCGCGGAAATATCTCAATCTCTATCTCGATTTAACCCTCTCAGCCGCTCCCTACGGACTGGTGGAATACTTTGTCCGGGAAGCGGGAGCGGACAGGATTCTATACGGGTCCGACGCACTCTGGATGTCAATGCAGCACCAGATTGGGCGCGTTCTTTTCGCGGATATTTCCAACGCCGATAAAATAAATATCCTGGTAAAGAATCCGCGCCGGATACTGAAAGGAATCCGTCATGGCTAAGCAATCGCCACCAATGGTCGTCAGACCATACCAGCTCATGTGTATTGTCTGCCGGCTGGGCGCCAAAACAAACGATAAGTATTATTTCCCGGAGCGCTTGAACGCTATCGAGCGTTTGATCCGAAAGAATCCGGATTCCCCCTTAGCCCTGCGATGCAATGTTGATACGGTCTTTAGGTATCAAAATCCGGGGCGCAAATACGATACTCCCGAAGGCCGGCTGTTCAATGACAAGCGCGATCTGGCCATTCTCCAGCGGCTGGGAATGGCGCCGGGTGATACCCGACCGGCAAGGGATATATTCAAACGACTTATCGACGCGATCAACAACTCCAAAGGAATCTGCGGCGCTTATGAAGGCGTTCGTTCCGTCACCTGGCGGGGGTGCCGACTGGCCGCCGACGGAAATTATGCAAGGGGATGCACTATCGGGCGAACCGCTGTCATTCCCGCCCGTTGTGCCGACGAAAAAGCGCGCGCCAAGAAAAACTCTGTCCGGGAAATTTACCGCGCAAAAATTCTGAAAATCCGCCCCCATCATCTCCTTTGCATGACATGTTTTCACGGGGGCAAGACGAATTTAGCGCCTATTCAGGAAGATAATCTTTTTGAGGTCATTGACGTCATGCAAAAGAACCCGGCCATACGCGTTAAACTGGTGGCGGGCCCCTGCATAATCTGTCCGCCCTGCTCCGCTTACAATCCAAAGCAAAATCTGTGTTTTACAAGCGGAATGAGGGATCAGCAAAAAGATCTTGATACGCTCCAGTTTATCGGCCTGAAATACGGCGCTGTTCTGCCCGCCCGCAAACTGCTCCGCCTGATCTATGCCCGCATTCCTTCCACAAAAATGGTCTGCGCTTATCGCGATGGAATACGGCGCGCACCGGAGTGGCATATCTGTAATGACCCAGAGGGGAGCCAAAACTATACCAAGGGCAGAGCGGCCGGGTTGGGCGTCATTAAACCCAAATAAACTTACGGGCATGCGTGTCCGGCGAGTAGCTACGACCAGAACCGCCATAGCGGTGCCGAGCAAACGAACAACAGATGCAACGCGGTACAATAAAGTTTTCATCGGTTCCTCCATCCAAGAGTCATTCCATAGCAAATCAACACGATTTTTGGCTATTGCCAACGACCGGAAGGGAATTTAAACTGTTGGCATGACCATCCGATCTGTCTTATCTAAAACAATGGATCCACCCCGGGCGATCTGGGTGAGCTTGGCGTTGCTGGGACTGGGTTTGTCAGCTCCCGCCGCGACAAGTCAACCTGATGCCGCCACCCCCACGGCTCATATTGAGTTCTTCTTTGAGGGGGGATGCGATAATTGCAGTCGCGTAGAAAATGAAATCCTGCCGGAACTTGAAGGCCTGTACGGGGGCTTCTTCACCATGGACAAATTGGACGTCGGGATCATGACGAACTATCTGCGGCTGGCAGGGTACCAGGAGCGGCTGGGATGCAACGAGGACGAGGATGTCAGCATGGTCGTGAACGGCCGGGTTCTGCTCAATGGCTTGAGCGAGATCAAAAACGGCCTTTTCGAGACAATGGACCGGGCGCTGTCCGGAGACCTGAACCCGACGCCGGCAATCCCCGCGACCCTCGATAGCCTGCAGGCACGGGTGCGCCAATTCACCCTGCCGGGTGTCATGGCCGCCGGACTCGTGGACGGTCTGAATCCATGCGCGATTTCCACCCTCGTGTTTTTCATGAGCCTGCTGGCCCTGTCGAAAATCAGCGGACGTCAGTTACTACTGGCGGGCAGCGCCTTTTGCGCCGCCAGTTTCCTCACATATTTCGCCATTGGCCTGGGCTTGATGCGCGCGCTTTACCTGACTGCCGGCTTCAGCACCGTCCGCGCCACCATCGATCTCGGGATGACGGCCCTGCTGATTCTATTTGCCGGGCTTTCGTTCCGGGATGCCTGGCGTTATCGCCATGACAGCGATCCGAACCGCCTCAGTCTGCGCCTGCCCCGCCCGATTTTGCTTATAACGCATGCCGTGATCCGGCGCGGGTTGCGGAGCCGGCATCTGATCCTGGGAGGGCTCGGCATCGGCGCCGCGGTTACGGCGCTGGAAAGCGTTTGTACGGGACAGGTATATGTTCCCACCCTGGTACTGGTCCTGCACAGCGGCAGTTCGTTTCTGCAAGCGGCCGCCTATTTAGCGCTGTATAATTTCCTGTTCATCCTGCCGCTGATTCTTGTTTTCTGGCTGACATGGCAGGGCTTGCAGACGGCCGAACTCCTGGTCTGGAGTCGCCGCAACGTGGTATTCAGCAAGTGCCTGCTGGGCTTTTTTTTCCTGGGCCTGGCAGTTCTGCTGATCCTGCTGTGAAAGTTTATTTTTTGTCCGGTTCATTTCCAATACAGGTCTGTCATCCTGCCTGCCCGCCCTAGCCTTGGCGACGGCGGGAACGAAGTGAAGAGCCTGTCCTGAGTTTACCGAAGGATTCTCGGCCACCTTGATCGGTATGGCAGAGATTCCTCGCTACACTCGGAATGACAATCTATGTAACATTGAAATTCCGGTTCATGGACTTATCGCTGAAGTTTGGAAAGCTCTGTGCCGCAGCGCGGTTCCGCAACTACAGGTGCTATCAGGTTCGGAGGTTTCATCGCCATGGTTGCCGGCCGGCCGCTATCCGGAATGGGATGTTATGACCTGTACATCCGATCGGCGGATATCACTGGTGGCAGAGGTCAAGTGGTCCTCCAAACCGATTGAAGAAGTCGTGCTTGAGAAAATCGTCCGCGGAATGTTTGCCCGTCCGGTGCCTGCCCACTTCCCCCGGCAGCCGCAATACGCTATTTATACCCCAAAATCGGCATCAGGAAAGCCCGTTACACGCAGCGGTGTGCGAGTTGTGGAACCCGACGCGGTTCGGAATATGATCGGTGTCTCGAACCGCCGCCACTGCAGGGATGCCGCGATCAGGCAAAGCATCACTGCCAAGGCAGGCAAAATCGAATCCGACAAACCGGAATAAAGGGCCAACGCTCACAGCTCGTCGCGCATGCGGGTGAGCGCCATGAGTTGGGCTTCGAGGTAAAAACAGCTCAATTGTTTCCAGTCGAACTGCTCGGCCAGCTCCTGGGCATGGTAACGCAGGGCGATGCGGTCTTTCAGTTCCATCTGGGTGAATTGAAACAGGTGATTTGTCAGGTCCTCGACGGATTGGTTGTACGACTGGTAACGCCGCCGCACCACGTACAGTCCGTGCCGGTCGCAGTCGGGGGCCAGGTTCAAGATATAACTCCCAAACCCGGACAGATCCGACGCCACCGCCGGAATACCGCGGGCCAAGCACTCCACCGGCGTGTAACCCCACGGCTCGTAATAGCTTGGAAAGAGTCCCATGTGGCATCCGCGGACGAACTGGTCGTATTCCATGCTGAACAGCGGATCACTGGTGGTGATGAAGTCGGGATGATAAATGATTTTGACGGGATCGTCTGGGTGGTTGACCAGATTGCTGGTGCGCAACTGGTTCAGGACCTCGTCGTGGTCGTTGTCAACCATGTCGTGGGTGACAATGTACGGCAGGCGCGAAGTCCGCCAGGCATGCATGGTCCGCCGCAGGCGCAGGCGCCAGTAATCGTCAATCAGGGTATTGATGTCCGGCAGCTGACCGGTGGCGGTGGCCTTGAACAGGCGCTCGCCCATCTGGTCCTTGATGGCGCCGCAAGTCTGGCTTAATTCCTCGAGCATGACCTTGTTGTTCAACACATCCGCGTTGATCGAGCGAAACGGCTTGCGGGAGATGATAAACATGACGATCGTGAGATCGCACCGGGCCTGCTTGAGGCCATGATTCAGGCGGGCCAGGGATTCGAGCGTCAGATCGAACCCCTTGTTGCGGTATTCATAGCGGCCGGAGGTGAAGAAATAAATCGTACGATCCAGGTTGAAACTGTAACTGGGAAAGAAGTGGCCCATCACAAAGTGGTGGATCTTTTCCTTGTAGATCTTGTGCAGATTTTCCGATTCGTGCCGGGCGAGAAACCGTTCGATATTCAGGCCGTTGGGCAGGATCTTGTCCACCTCCCGCTGGATCAGGTACTTGCATTCCAGGGCGGTGACGTCGCTGACGGTGGTAAACACATGGGCGCCGTGCGCCGCCGCCCGCTCCAGCAGGACACGCGCCTCGATGTTAAACCGCCGCGCGTCTTTCTCCCAGTCCACGAACGGCAAATGGTCGTAAAACCAGGGATCGGCCATGGCCAGGTACCGGCCGAGGAGCGTGGCATGGGTGGTAAACACGATGCCCACGGGCAGACGTTCCCGCCGCATTTCAGGAATGGCGACGCCGCCCATCCACTCGTGGAAATGCGCGATGAGAGGCTGGGACGGGAGTTGCCGGGTCAATACCTTGAAGAATTCCTGGACCATCCAGCCAAAAGCCACCACGTCGTTCAGCTCGCCGTCGGCGGCGGGGAGGTTGATGCGATGATGTTTCCATAGGAAATATTTGATTTCTCCCATCCGGTGCATCACGCTCTGCGTGTTCAGGAGAATAACTTGCGGGCGTCCCGTCACCAGCCAGACTCCGTAATGCGCTTCGATCCCCTGGTCATGGAGGGCCTTCAGTGCCGTGGCATAAGGCTCCGGCGGAGAGGCCGATTCGAATTCCACGGCGGCGGCCGCAGCGTTGTAGGGTCCAATCAGGCAGTACCGGGGACCCCAGCGTTCGACCATGCTGGGAATTTTCGAACGGATGACCGTGTAGATACCGCCCAACTGCTGGCAGACTTCCCACGCAGTTTCAAAGAGCATCGCCTCCGGAAGGTGCGGCGCGGCCGGCGTCGCATGTTTGGATGTTTTTTTGGATGTGGATAAAGCCATGACACCTGATCCCAGGCTCCGGTCGTCGATGCCTGCTGGAGCATCTCGTCTCGCGTCCTGAAGCTTGAAATAGATTAAACCATAAACTCTTAGATAAAACAAATGAAAAATAACAGTAATGCGGCAGGCGCCGCGGTCAAAATGAGAATTACTGGCGAGCCAATTGCAAAAGTCCTGCGGACGCGACCTGCCCGCAATGCTTCGCATAGCGATGCTGGCGGGCGGAGCGCGTCCCTCCACTGTTGAAAACAGGCGGTTTTCCAAGGTGGTGGAGGGCCACGTTTCATCGTGGCCCTCTTTTCCGGGACTTTTGCAACTGACTTCTGGCGGCGGGATTACAGGATGGACAGGATAAGCTGATCATGTTAATCCTTTATGCGTATGCGCATCCTGATCTCCAACGACGACGGCATTTATGCCCCGGGCATCATGGCCCTTTACCAGGCCGTGCGTGATCTGGGCGAAATCTCAGTGGTCGCCCCGCACGCGGAACAGAGCGCTGTGGGTCATGCCATCACCATTTCCGATCCCATTAAAATCAAGACCATCCAGCGCGAGGGCGATTTCGAAGGCTATGCGGTCGTGGGCACCCCCGCCGACTGCGTCAAGCTGGCAGTCAGTGTTCTGTTGGATAAGCCGCCGGACCTGATCATCAGCGGGATCAACCTGGGACCCAACGCCGGCATCAGCGTGATCTATTCCGGGACGGTCTCGGCGGCCACGGAAGGCACCATCCTGGGAATACCCAGCATGGCCATATCCGTGGATGCGTTTACGAATCCGCTCTGGGACACCGCCGGCCAAGTTGCCCGCCGGCTGGCACAGGAACTCCTCCAACGGGGGCTTCCTCCCGACACCCTGCTCAACGTGAACGTTCCGAACAGGCCCATGGACCAGATCAGGGGATTTGCCGTCACCCGCATGGGGCGCTCGCGATTCGCCGAAATTTTCCATCGGCGCATTACGCCGCGCGGCGATACCTATTACTGGCTGGACGGCGAACTGCAGATGCTGGGCGATCTCAAGGGCACCGACTTCCAAGCCCTCGCCGAGGGCTATGTATCCCTGACACCCATCGGCTTCGACCTGACCCGCCACGCCTGCCTGCCGGAGCTCAAGCAGTGGAATTTGGCACTGTAAGCTGAAGTGTCTTAACGTGTGCTGGTGCCTGTACCCCTTATGCAACCTCCATGCGCCGCGGATTGGGCCAAACGGATCACGCGTGATCTCGACCCAATCCGCGGTGCGGTGCATCCGCCAAAGCCGCCGGAGACGGCCTTGGCGGAATAAGCATACTCGATAAACGTTGAGATTGGCGGAAAGGGAATTAACCCAGGCCGATCCCGCCAGTCAACTTTCCTGCCGGAATTGAAAAAGTGGGACCTGCGCCTGTGATCTGCATTTGCCACCGAGAACGCAAAGCATTGCTCATCTTCCTTGATGCATGGGTGTTTTCAATCCGTTGCAGTTCTCGCCGCCCAAGGCAGCAGCTCGAACTGCCTCTACACCTGCCTGCAGTGTTACCTGCCCGCAGTCGCTGCGCTCCAGACGCTGCAGGCGGGTCCGTCGACTGACGTATTGCAGACGGGTCGAATTGTTGTAGAGGCCGTTCGATAGAACGGCATAGGTTGCGATGCCTCATTCATGCGGATCAGAGGACACCAGCTATTGTTTCGCAGAGTTTTCGGTGGCCAATTCCCGTGACGCCGGCGGGGCTTTCGAGGTCATCAGCCCGAACTCATGTAATTTGCGATGCAGGGTGCGGCGACTGATACCCAGTTGCCGGGCCGCGCGTGTCCGGTTTCCCTTCTGAGCATTCAGCGCCGAGATGATCATCTGGCGATTCGCCTCCTCCAGCGATGAAGCGGGGTTCAAGCCGGCCTTAATCGGGCCGGGGACAACGGCCCGGATACCGGGCGGAAGGTCGCGCCCCGTCAGCTTGTTCCCCCGGGACAGCACAACCATGCGCTCCATGACGTTCCGCAATTCACGGACATTGCCCGGCCAGGGATGGGCCATGAGCATGCTCATGGCCTCCGGCGTGATGTCTTCAATCGGCTTGTTGTTCTCGCGCGCAAGTTCCTTCAGGAACGCCTGCACCAGCAACGGGATGTCGTCGGCTCGATCCCGGAGCGGCGGAATGGTCAGGGTGACTACGTTCAGACGGAAGAACAGATCCTGACGAAATTTGCCTTCCTGGGCCCGCTGGGCCAGGTCGCGGTTCGTGGCGGTGAGCAGGCGGATATCCGCTTCCAGTGTTTCCTGGCCGCCGACCCGTTCGAACTTACGCTCCTCAAGAACGCGAAGCAGTTTGACTTGGAGCGTTGGATCGATTTCCGAGATTTCATCCAGGAACAGCGTGCCGCCCTCGGCCAGTTCAAACCGGCCGCGCCGCCGTTCCACGGCGCCCGTGAACGCCCCCTTTTCATGCCCGAACAGTTCGCTTTCCAGGAGGGTTTGCGGCAGGGCGGCGCAATGCACCGCGATGAACGGCCCCTGCGCGCGCGGACTCAGTCCGTGGATGGCATGGGCCACCAGTTCCTTGCCGGTCCCGCTTTCGCCTTGGATCAGCACCGTGGCCCGCGACGGCGCCACCTGCTGGATCAAGGTAAACATCTCTTCCATAACCGGCGTTTTACCGATGATGGATTCCAGCCCGAACTTCGTGTTCAACTGTTTGCGGAGATCTTGATTATCCGCTTCCAGTTGGCGTGACCGGAGCGCCCGCTGGAGGACAAGGTCCAACTGGTCCAGGTTCACGGGCTTGGTCAGAAAATCGTAGGCGCCGGTTTTCATGGCCTCGACGGCCGTCTCGATACTGCCGTAGGCGGTCAGCAGAATGCAGAGCGGCTGGGAACTATGCGCCAGGGCCCGGCGGACGAGCGCAAGACCGTCCATACCCGGCAGGCGCAGATCGCTCAAGATAACGTGAATCGTGGTTTCATTCAGCATCGTGAGCGCCCGCTCGCCGTTGTCGGCCAGCAGGATCTGATAGTTGCGGCGCAGGGCCCGGTCCAGGCCATCGCGCGTGTTTTTTTCATCCTCGACAATGAGCACGGTTGGTTTGGGATTCACGTCGATTCCTCCTTCTTGCGTTGGCGCCGGGATGTCCGCGATTTGCGCGGCGCCTTAAGCAGGCGCATGCGCCGCTGATCCAGCGGCAGGAGCAGGGTAACCGTTGTTCCCCGGTTCGGCTGGCTGTGGATTTCGATCTCTCCCCTGTGATCATGGACAATGCGCTGGACGATCATCAGTCCCAGTCCGCTTCCCTGCAGTTTGGTCGTGCGATAAGGTTCGAACAGGCGGCTCACGTCCTCCGGCGGAATACCCACACCGGTATCCTGGAACGAAATACCCACGGCGCGGTCGTTGCTGAACATGGAAATCGTCAACAACCCTTCCTTGGACATCGCCTGAATGGCGTTCTTGATCAGGTTGAAAAAGGCCTGCTTGATCTGGTTCCGATCCACGGAAATCTTCGGAACCGGGTCGGGACATTTCAGTTCCACGACAATATCCCGGTTGGTGATTTCCTGCTTCATGAACGCCAGCGTCTCCTGCAGCACGTCGGTGATCTGGCAGGATTCCAGCTGGGGCGGCGTAGGCCGGATCGCGTGCAGGAATTGGGTGATGATCAGATGAAGCCGTTCGACTTCCGTGCGGGCCACCCGGGTCAGTTCCTTAAAATTTTGACGATCCTCCGGCTTCAAGCGCTCCAATTCACGCTCCATGAGCTGGAGATGGATGTGCAGGGAATTCAAGGGATTGCCGATCTCATGAGCCACGCCGGCCGCAAGCAGGGTCAGGGCATGCATTCGTTCCGATTGCACCACCCGGAGCTGTTTCTCCCGATCCTGGGTGATGTCCCTGAAAATAACGACCGCCCCCTTGCCCATGTCTTCGGGAAGTGAAATCGGCATCACATAAAAATTCAGGAACTTATGCTCCGGGTAATTGATCTCTATTTCCCGGCTGAGCAATTTCGACCATTCCTGCTCGTCCAGGTTCACCACCCGGTTCCATTCAATGCCCCGCAGGTACCGGGAGATCGGTTGGCGCATGGCCTCCTCGATCGGAAATCCCAGCAGGTTGGCCGCAGCATTGTTGGCATAGAAAATAATGCCCCGGCTGTCCAGGACGATGATGCCTTCATGCAAGGCATTGAATACAGTTTCCAACAGCCCTTTTTCCTTCATCAGCCGCAGAAAATGCGTCTGCAGACTGGAAGGATCCAGCTTATCGAGCCGATCAATCAACTTATCTAAGAATCCTGTTTTCATAGCGACAATTTGTCGCACAGAATAAGGGGGAGCCGATAAGAAATCAAGATGGAACTGTGACAAAGTGTCAAATCATTTTCCGCCGGGATCAGGAAGTCTGATATTAAAGGAAGGAGGCCGCATATCCGGTCAAGCCCAATTCAGCGATCATCCGGCGGATTTCATTCTGCAATTCCAGGTTCAAAGGAACGCCCTTGTTTTTCCGTTCCTGCCAGACTAGATATTCTTTTTCTCCGGCGGTATAGATTCGATCTGCCCCTGCCATTTTTTTGGACGTGCGCAACGCGCGCAGGATATCTCCGGCTGTTTTTTTGAAGTCAGCCACTTCGGTAAAGGCCGCGATATCCACAGCCATAAAAAAGTGTCCCAGGTTATACGTTGTTTTGCGGCCATCCTGAAACCCCAACAGCATTTTAAGATAGCTTCCCTGCTGTAAGGCCGCCGACAGGATTTCAACAACCGTGGCATAGCCATACCCTTTATAACCCGCAGTTTCCTCGCCGATCCCGCCCAACGGGGTCAAGGCGGCCGTGCCGGCCACAAGATCCTTGAGAATCCGGTTGGAATCCGTCAGGGAATGACCGTGTTCATCGATGACCCAGCCCGGCGGCACGTTCTTATTGGCTTTGGCGTACACTTCGATTTTACCGCGTTGGGTCACGGAGGTGGCGCAATCCAGGAAGAACGGAAACGGCTCATCGGTGGGCATGGCGAAGGTCAGGGGATTGGTGCCCAGCATGTTTTCCACGCCAAAGGTCGGTGCAATAGAGGGCCGGGCATTCGTGCCGGTCATGCCGATCATGCCTTCGTCAACCGCCATCAACGGATAATATCCCGCGATGCCGTAATGATTGGAATTCCGGACCGCAACCATGCCCAGCCCGTATTTTTTTGCCTTGTCAATGGCCAGGCGC
Source organism: Verrucomicrobiota bacterium (assembly GCA_018898455.1). GTDB lineage: Bacteria > Verrucomicrobiota > Kiritimatiellia > JAAZAB01 > JAAZAB01 > JAHIJO01. Next base: position 12,727 of record JAHIJO010000032.1, read on the forward strand.
ATGGAGCGATAGGCGATCACCTGGCCCATGCCGTTATGCCCGTCAATCACGGCCGTGGCCGGCCCTTCACGCACAACTTCGACGCGCGTGACCGGCTTGATGATGCCGTCCCGGATGCGGTCGTAGTAAATCAGCTTCAAACGGTTAATACCGTGCGAATCGATGCCGCGCATATCGGCGGCAATCAATACGCGGGCGCAAATGGCCGCATCCTCCGGCGGCACACCCAGGCCCTGAAACACATCGGTCATAAACTTTTCAAGCGTCGCGAAGTCAACCCAAACGATATTCCGATTCTTTGACATGGACGGTTCCTCTCTTTCCTGATCACTGGTTGCGCTTATCCATTCGGAGAGTTGGCTCGTCGGCGGCCGAGCAGATCCAGAAGCTGGCCGGGGTTATCCGTGATAATCCCGTCCACTCCCTGATCGATCATCCGGCGCATAATGACCGGATCATTCACCGTCCAGACTGCCACAAAGAGTCCGGCGTGATGGGCGCGTTCCACGAAATGGTCATCCACGATATCGAATTGAGGCTGAACACCCTCAATGCCGGCCGCGCAGGCGCGGTCGATCATATCAAGCTGAGCCGCTAATAACGAAAGCCGTGGTCTGGTCGGATTGCTTCGACAATGGCGCAAAGTTTTCTCAAGAAACGAAATGATTAAAGAGCTCTCGCGCATGCCGGTCTGATCCAACAGGCGCATCACTTCCGTGGCTAGGCAAGGATCTTCATGTTTGATTTCAATGCAGGCGCCGGCTTTACCCGCCAGCAGGCGCAAGGCTTTATCCAGCGGCGGCACCGGTTCACCTTTAAAGCGCGGGTTGAACCAACTGCCGGCATCAAGCTGTTGAATCTGCGGCCAGGACATATCGCGAAGCCTGCCCTGCCCCTGGGTGGTCCGGGCAACCCAGTCATCGTGCATGACAATTACATGCCCATCGGCGCTTAAATGCACATCCATTTCCACCATATCCGCACCTACATCCAAGGCAGCACGAAAGGCGGCCAGCGTGTTTTCAGGCGCTGCACAGCTGTTGCCGCGATGTGCAATGACCCATGGTTTTGAAGCGGAGGACATATTTCCGGTTAAAATAAGAAATAGCTTCTTGTATGTCCACCTCCTTTTCACTTTAATTCTTGATGGATTCGCTCCATTCCGGCAAACCAAGAATCAAAAAGGAGACCCGGAGATAAACCGAGAAATGATACTATCGCTGGCCATCGCGATTTTATAATTACCTGTGTTTTCCTGAATGGATGCGCGGTGCTGGCAGTCCGCACCGGTGTCCGTGCTGTGAAAAACATCGAAGAAAATGCCGAGAAGAAAAACATGAACTCACCGTCGGAGCAAACTGACCAGGAGACAAAAACCGGCCTGATTCAGCGCCCTAGACTCTTACGCAATGAGCGGCTCCAAGGCGGAAATGCCACGGGCCGGAATTTCTGTTTGTGCCCGCGGGGACCGATGCTATGATGACCCGCCAAGGAGTATTCCCGGCATGAAGATTGTCATTATCGGTCCTGGCGCCATGGGGTGTCTCTTTGCAGGTCTGCTGACCGAAGCCGGCCACGAGGTACACCTGCTGGATAAATATCCGGAACGCGCGGAACATATCGCCCGCCAGGGGCTCCGGATTGAAGCCGGCGGCAAAACCCGGGTTATCCGGGTCAACGCCACCGCCAGTCCCGCAACCCTCAAGGACACGGACCTCATCGGCATTTGTGTCAAAGCCTACGACACCGGGAGCACTATCCCCAGTCTCCTGGCGCTGGTTTCCGAGCGCACGCTGGTACTGACGCTCCAGAATGGTTTGGGGAATGTCGAACAGGTTGCCGCCCATATTCATCCGGCGCATGTTTTCGCAGGCGTAACAGCGCATGGCTCCACGCTGCTTGGCAGGGGTCATGTCCGCCACGCCGGCAACGGGCCAACGACCATCGGTTCCTTGCTTCCCGAACACCACGGTCGGGCCATGGAACTGGCGGTCGTTCTCAGCCGGGCCAGCCCGGCGACGACTGCGGCGCCGGATATGAAAGCGGTACTCTGGAGCAAACTGATCATCAATGCCTGTATCGGGCCGCTGTCGGCGCTATCCGGGTTGGCTAATGGTCAACTGGCGGAACAAGTCGAGTGGCGAACTTTATTGCGGTCAGCGGCGGAAGAAGCCGCCGCCGTAGCTGCGCGCAAATCCATTCGATTATTGTATGTCGACCCGGTTCAGGCCGTCCTGGAAGTCTGCCGAAGCACGGCTGATAATATTTCCTCCATGCTCCAGGATATCCGGCGGGGCCGGAAGACGGAAATTGACGCGATTAACGGCGCCATTATCCGGGAAGCCGGCGCGCTGGGTATTCCCGTGCCGGTCCATGAAGAACTGATCCGACGCATCCGGGCGCTAGGCTGACGCAGTAGCCGTCAGCCTAAAAAGAGCAGTTGAATATCCAATAACCAATACTCATTAATCCAATGGCCAAGTTACGTCAACGCATGACAAACAGATTCCCGGTCCAACAAGAGATTGACTCGACTCCACCACGTGGTATTTAATGAACTGGAAACGATAAATAACCGTCCTTCCAGGGCCAGCACGGCCTGGGAAGCACCCAACGCATTGCGCCACATCCATGCAACCGCGACGTCATATACCGCTGGCAATGCTGACCGCGCTGATGATCCTGCTGATCGCCGGCCTGGCTGGAATCAACCTCTGGTTTCTCGTCAAACAGTACGCCCACAGTTCCCGTTCTGCCGCCACGTTGTCGGCCCTGCAATACGGAACGCTGTTGACCAAACATCTGGCCCGCCAGCCGTTCCTTCAAACCGTCCAGCCCGCACCGGGCGATGCGGAGCAATTCAACCGGGCGGTGGACCTGCTCCAGCATATCGAACCCGAACTCGAATACGTTACCATCACCGAGCGCGACGTGGTGCTATATCACAAGGAAACCACGCCCCCCTCCTCCAGTGTCCCACAACCCGCGCCGGCCCAGCCGGTCGCCTCCGAACGAACCCATATCAGCCCGAAAAAACTCTACCTCGGCTCCAACATCGTGCCGGTCATCACCTTTACCCGTCAACTCAATATGGCTGACGGCCGCCAGCGCAGCCTGCAGATCGCCCTGAAAAAAGATATCGTCGAGCGGGAGCAGGCGGGCGCGTCCACGGCAATTACGACGATGTTCAACCTGTCGCTGATCACGATCGGCGTGTCGTTCGGGATTTGCCTGCTGGCCATCATCGGGCTGGTACGCCGGGAACTGAGCGGGGAACGGCGCCGGCGCCAGGACGAACACCTGGCGTTCGCCGGGGCCGTAGCCAGCAGTATCATTCACGACTTCCGCAATCCCATGTCGGCCATGAGGCTGGACGCCCAACTCCTTCAACAGGAATCCAATCGAGGCGCGGACAGCCGGCCGATGCGCATGAACGAACTGGCCACGCGCATTAACACCACCATTGACCGGCTGGATATCCTGCTTCTCGAATTTCTCCTAATCGCCAAGCCGGAAGCCGTCGAGCGGGAACATTTCGACATTAACGCCAGCCTGCATGACGGCATGGATTTATTGAAACTGCGTTTTGAAAAAGCGGGGATTCGCACCGACACCTCCCTGGCGGAACAGCCCTTGTCCATCCAGGGTTATCCGATCCAATTCAAGCGGGCCCTCCTAAATATCATCCACAACGCCGAACATTACGCCCCGCCCGGAAGCGCCGTCACGATCCGAACGCGGGCGGAAGGTTCCGACGCCATTGTGGAAATCCTGGATGAAGGACCTGGGATTCCAGCCCGGGATCGCGAGCGCATCTTTGACCTGTTTTACTCGAACCGCCCGGGAGGCACCGGCATCGGCCTGGCGCTGACCAAAACGGCGGTGGAAAACTGCGGCGGCACGGTCGCGGTCCGGCCCGGACCGCAGGGGAAAGGAAGCTGTTTCGTCATTCGCGTACCGCTCGCAACCGCGTAAATTACTTTGCGGTTCGGTAGAACCGCATGATTGAAATTCCTATACATTCAATTAGGTTAAAGGCAACTTTTCTGTCATCCTGCCTGCCCGCCATAGCCTTGGCGACGGCGGAAGCGAAGCAAAGAGCCTGCCCTGAGCTTGGCTAAGGGATCTCCGCAGTATTAATCACCTTGGCCGAGATTCCTCGCTGCGCTCGGAATGACAAGTCACGCAACATTGTCCGCCGGCGGATATCCGCCCAGGGCGGAAAATTCCTAAACATGAACATAATCAAATATCGGCTGGTTTTGATTTCGACTCTGTGCTTAAATAAACAATCAAAGTTTGTTCGAGTATCAAAGTCCGAAATTTGAAATTATAATGATATGAACACAAAGCCTGCCATGAAAATTCTGGTCATTGAGGATGATCCTGACGGGCGCCGGTCCGTCACGGACGCCTTGACGGAAGCCGGCTATGCCGTCACGGCCGTCGCCGGCGGCGAAGAAGGCGTTCAGCGTTTCGCGGCCGAGCCGTTTAACGCGGTCCTGACGGACGTCAGGCTTCCGGATATTGACGGCCATGAAGTGCTCATCCGCATCCGCAAGCAGGATCAGGAAACACCGGTTCTCCTGATGACCGCTTATGGCACGGTGGCCGCGGCGGTGGCAGCCCTGAAAAGCGGCGCCTACGATTACATCCTCAAGCCGCTGAACCTGGCCGATCTCCAATCAAAAGTCGCGCATGCCGTCGAAAGCCGGCAACTGCGGTCCCAAGTGACGACGCTCAAGGCGGCCCTCCACGCGCAGTCCTCGTCAAAAGCCATTATCGCAAAATCGGCCAACATGCTGGAGGTCCTGAAACAGGTCCAGGCAGTGGCATCCACCCGGGCCACGGTACTGATCCTCGGCGAAAGCGGCGTCGGCAAGGAACTGGTGGCGCGCGCCCTGCATTACGACGGCAACCGCGTCGAAGCGGCCTTCGTCGCCGTCAACTGTGGCGCGTTTTCCGAGTCCCTCTTGGAATCCGAGCTCTTCGGTCATGAAAAGGGCGCGTTCACTGGCGCCATGACCCGGCATGTGGGCGCCTTTGAGCGCGCCCACGGCGGGTCGCTGTTTCTGGATGAAATCGGCATTGCGCCGCCGTCCGTCCAGGCCCGCCTCCTGCGGGTGCTGGAAACGCGGGAATTCATGCGAGTGGGCGGCAATGAACCGATCGCGGTGGATGTCCGCATTATTTCCGCCACCAACCGGAACCCGGAAGACCTGGTTGCCGAAAAACTTTTCCGCCAGGATCTGCTCTACCGGCTTCAGGTGGTCACCATCCGGATTCCCCCGCTCCGGGAACGACGGGAAGATATCCGGCCGCTGACGGATCATTTCCTCGCCATGGCCTGCGCCGAATACGGACGGCATATCGAATCGGTTGCCCCGGCCTGCTACGAAATCCTGGAGCGCTATGCCTGGCCCGGAAACGTCCGCGAACTGAAAAACGCGCTGGAAACCGCCGCACTCATGGCAACGGCGCCGACCTTGAAACCCGCCGACCTTCATCTGGGCAACGCCGGAGCCCCGGGCGGCGCCACGGTCATTCCCGCGACCATGCCCCTGGAAGAACTGGAAAAACAGGCCATCCTGCAGTCGCTCCAACGTCACAAGGGCAGTCGCACCCTGGCGTCGGAAGAACTGGTCGTCTCCCTCCGGACAATTCAGCGCAAGATCAAGGAATACAACCTGCCGTTCTGATCCTCACCACGAGAGCTGCCATGGAAACGCAGAACTTCTCAAGGAGTGGGCGGGCGCGATTCTGAAGGGAGTGACGATCCCGGTCTCTGTGGTTCCATTCAAAAGGCACTGCGCTTCCGGATATTGATGCTCCCCGCCGGCCAGTATGCCACCGATTCGCGGTCTTGGCGACGGTAGAAGCACTTTGTTGTGGGAGGACCCGTCCTACGTAGCACTTTGACGTAGAATGGACCTGTCCCCCGTAGCCTTTAGGGGTGTAAGCCAAGAAAGTTGGTTATAATCAAGCGGCGCGCTGCCAAGATTTGCAGTAGTGGTCGAAGAGATTGCTTTTAATCAGGCAACGGAAAGTGAGCACGTCCGCCGCTCCGGTGCGGAGCCAACGCATACCGGAAA
>JAHIJO010000033.1 GCA_018898455.1 Verrucomicrobiota bacterium
AAAAACAGAAACCCAAGCGCCAGCAAAGCGGCGGCGCACAGCGCCGCCGAATGCCGGCGAAATGAAGCCGATATAGTGCTGGGTTGTGCCATGTTGATGGCCCAATTACGTGAATGAACTGATATTAAGGCGATATTATTAGACTGTGTTGATGATGGGTGTAGTGGCGGTTCGTTAGAACCGCATCCCTTCCATCTATTCTGCCGTTCTTGCGAACGGCCACTACATTGGCCCCATCAGAGTTTTTGGCTTGAATTGTAGAAATCGATCAGACAAGTATATCTTCACTGCCCCATCGGCATCGCCTTCATAGCCGCCATGATCATGGGAACAATCGACATGAGGCCGTAAATCAACGTGGTTACCAGGCCGACGCACAAGCCGATGATATTCCACATCTTGGCCTTCTTGGAGGCTTCCAGGGCCGCGCTATAATCTCCCAATGCCAGGGCTGTGTTCACCTTGCTCGAATAGATGATGGCCGCGATCCCGCTCGGGAGACAGCAGAACACCGTGGTGAGGATGGACCATACCAGGTAATTGGAAACCGATTGCGCCGGTGCGCCGCCGGGGATGGCGCTGCCGGGCGGCGGCGTGAAGCGGGGAAAAGGAATATCGGGTACGGTTTCCGCCGCCAGCCAGTCCTTCATGCCTTCCGTCCAGACCAGATCGGTCCGCTGGAGCTGTCCGCTTTGAGCCAGCCCCTGGATGAATTCTTTCGGCACGGGCCCTTTCTGTTCTCCATTTTTCAGATAAAACCAATCGGCCATGGCGATTTCCTCCTGGGTCGGCTGTTCGCAAACACTCCCTGTTCCATTTAAACATCTTTAATACACGTTCCTCCGGCCGGGGAAAAGGAAAAAATATGGAATTGTGTTGCTCAAAGTCCTGCTTGCCCATCCAATGCCGCTTTGATAGTATCTCCGTTCACATGACTTTTTCCCTTCTTTGTAAAATTACGATTGCTTTATGGCTATGTCTCGCCTTTGGCTTGACTGCTGTTGCCGGCAATCCCTCGGATAAAAGACCTTATCACAGGGAAGAACTTGCTTTTGGCAATATCCGGAAAATGGCCGCCGGAACATTCGGCAAGAATGACCTCAAAGCCTGTGAAGAATTTCTGGCCGAGGCGGTATTCGCGGCGCGGGCGCGCTGGGTCGCAATTCTGGCGCGCTACCAGATTGTAATGAACCATAACCCTCTGGCGGCCCTGGCGCTCGTTGCCCCGGTATTGGTCGGCGAGAATAAGGCATGGCAGTGGCAGGCGGCGCAGACAAAGGCGGAACAAAAAGAAAAGGCGCAAAGAGATAACGCGTTCAAATCCACTCAGGTTAAACAATTTGAGTCGCCGCGGTTGCTGTTCCCTTTTCCGCCCGTGGAGGAATGGTCCATCAGTCCTGTTTCCGCGGAATGTGTCGTGGAAGCGGCCCGTGCGCATCTGGCGTTGAAGGAATATGAAACTGCCATGAACCAGATCACTTTCATGGGCCCGAAACTTGAAGAATTGGCGCGGGTATTGGCGGGTGAATGCGGCGGCGATCTGCTCATGACGATGCAACGGTATGACCAGGCTGTCCGGTTTTACAGGCATACCTTGGCGTGTCTCGGCGAGCAGCGCAAAATTCCGCTGATAGGATTAACCGAAGTCAAAGAAAGCAGAAAGACTTCCAGACGGACGAATCTGCCGCGGGCGATGCCGGAGAGGAAAAGCGGGAAAAAGACAGAGGAATTGTACGTGGAGAGCGCGGCGCCGGAAACGCCGGTCATTCAGCCGCTGCGTTCTTTAACGGATGATGAAAAATATCTGCAAGGGAGAATAACCGGGTTATTGGATACCGCCATGAGGTTATGGGATATAGAGCAGTATGGCGAAGACTTTGTGTTGTATCGCGAAGCGGAAAAAATGCGGCGCGAGGAAAAACGATATTTGGAGGCTTTTCTGGCCTATAAAGAGACCGAAAAGAAATATGCGGGAACGATGTATGGGGAAGCGGCGCGGGCGTATGGGATCAAATGTCTGTGGGCGTTGGCGGAGCCGGATAACGCGGCAGTGGCCCGGCAGACGATTCAGAAGACGGAAGATAGTTTACAAGCCAAACAGAAAGCGGTTCGGACACATACGAATGAGATAGGGGAAATTGGGCGAAATTTGGGGGAAATGAAGAAGGCGCCGCTCAATAAGGCGGCGGCTGAAGAGGCCGGCAAGGAGACGGAACAATTCATCGCGGATAATGAGTTTGGCTTATATCGCGGGGAAATGATGGAGGCAAAGGCGGATTATTGTCTGGAGATTCTTTATGATCCTGAAAAAGCGGCGGAGTGGTATAATCGGGCGCTTTTGTGGTTCGATAAGGCGGAGAAAATGACCGTGGATTTGGACGCATTCAAGGTGCCGGAAAAATCTCAAAACGTCAGCGCCCCGCCGCCGGAGATGAAACCGAAAGATATATGGGGGAACGAGGATTGGGCCAGGATGGATAGCGGCAAGCTCTTCAATCAAAGAACGTCTCAATGGTATGTGCCGTATCATCGCATGATGGCGCAGACCAAAAAAGCATTGTGCTTATTCATCATGGGCAAGTCGAAAGATGCGATTGGGTTGTTGAATATCATTCTGGATGTGGATTATGCCGAACGGATGTTGCGCGACCAGGGAATGCCGAACAGTTATTCGCGGTTAAAAGCCGAATTTGAACAGGGAAGGATGTTTGCGACGGCGGAAGAGCTGAAATCGTTTACGGGCAAGTCCCGCCCGGCAATCATGGTGGCGGATTATTATTATGAGATTGAGCAATGGCAAGAAGCGGCTGAACGATTTCGTCGGATCGATCGGGAGATGCGCAAGGGTTTGAGTTTGAAGGCGCGGGCTTATCTTGACTTTATGCTGGGTAATTGCGCGATGATAACGGAAAATAACGGCGATAAGGCGCTCAAGTATTTCAGCAAGTTCATGGATGAATATAAGAATACGCCGACCTGGCCGAGGGCAATGATGGCAATATTCTCGGTGTATCAGAACAAAGGCGAATTTGACAAGGCGTTGAATACGCTGAAGGAGGTTCAGCGGCGGATGCCGGATGCGGAATCGGGGAAGATGGCGTATTATCATCAGGGTGAATTTTTGTATGCCAAAGGGCGGAAGACGGAAGCGCAAAAGATTTTTGAAACGTGTCAGAAGAAATATGCGGCTACCTGGCTGGCGCGCGGCGCCGGCCAGTATCTGGAAATGATCAAAACCAAGGAAGAATAGAAGAGATTGAATCTTTGTATAGGGAGTACGGGAGCCGGCGCTCCCGCCAGCCCAAACCTGTTAACGGATTCCTGAGGGGAAGATATGATGCGACGAGAAATATATGTCGTTATCCTGGCGTTTGTGATGGCCGGACAAGGGTTCGGCATAGATTATTACCAGCATGAGAATTTTGGGGAGAAGCAGCCGGGCGATGTCGTCAGCTTTACCGTCACGCCGCCTGGAACTGTGATTTCCGGTAGTGTGATTAATCCCGGAGGATTTCTATGGTTTGGCGGACCGGCAACCTGGACTGGGACGATCCCCACGAATTTCGCGGGAGTGCATAACGGGCTTTTTCGCGGGACCTACCAGCCGCCCGGCGGCGGCGGGCCGGGGCCGTCACGGGAATACACGTGGGAAGCGGACACGAAGGCGGTGGTGTGCAAATTGACCCTGACAATGGATGAGTACCTCGGGATCAGCATGGTTGATCCCACGAACACCCCGGTTGATTCGGGGACGGCAACGGCGACCTTGTCGCCCGCCATCAGCGCAACCTATAGTTGGCTCCTGGGTTCCGGCATCACCCATTTCGATCCCGATCCGGGATCGGGTAACACCGCCATAATCAAGGAAGAAGGCATTGCCAGCGGTTCTTATCGGAACGAAAAGGTGATGGTATCGGCGCGGGGGCTTACCGCCGAGACGAACTTCACCGTGGTGCGGATTGACATCCAGATGCAGGACTTGGATGAGGCCAACGAGGAAGTCGTCGGCGCTTTTGTGCCGTTGAACTCGGATGACGACAATGCCAATGGCGTTCCGGACCTCAGTGAAGCGCCGGTTACCAACGAAAATGACCTGGTGGAACTGACCATCGCCTTGTATCCGGGTGATCTGCCCGCCGATGAGACGGTTTCGATAACGGGAAGCGAGAACCTGTATGAGGATCAGGAGAAACAAACGCAAGCGTCAGCCGGTTATCCGGTGTCGCGGTTTCCGTTGACCCTCTGGGTCGAAGGGCAGAGCGTCTCAAGTGATCTGCGCGACAAAGAAATCATGGTCACCCATATTGCCAGCGGCGCGAAGGATAAGGTCAAATATACCGTGCTTAAAGCGGATCTGGATATCGACTCCGATAACAACAACGGCTTTGACGATCCTGACCGCAGTGACGCTGAAGATACGATTGAGGATATCGAGGGCGATCCGGATAAACCCGGCAAGCTGATTTGCGTGAATGACGGCGATGAGGATCACGACGGGGTGCCCGACTTTGCCGACGGTTTCGATAAGTGGGGGAATGAAGGCGCGAATGCCGGGGGCGCGTTCACGCCGCTGATCCTTGAAATCGCCGAACCGATTGATCTTGAGAAAGCCAAGGTGACGTTCGTCTACCTGGCATCCGATCCCGACGGAGTGACCAGAACAGGCGCGGGAACCGAGGCTGATCCGTATATCTACACGCCGGCGCGCGGGAAACTGCGGATTTGGACGGTCGATGGCTGGGCCGACCGCCAGAAAGCGGAAGTCAACCAGGACGGAGATTTTGTCGGGTCCGGTTCTGAATACAAGGCGTCCGACCTTGGTTCCGGCCGGGTCATAACCCTTTATGTGGAGGGGATTGAAAAAAGCGAAAACATTGCTGATCAGCAGATCAAAGTCGAGGTCGATCCTGGTGAGGGGATTATGTGTCCCGATGCCGTGCGCTGTACGGTAATACAAATGGACTTGGTGCCGGACTGGAATCATGACCGGGTGATCGACTCTGCGGACGAGAGCCAGGCTACCGCCCCCAATCCCTTCCGGTTTTGGATCAATGACGACGCTGACAGCGGGGATATTTCGGAAGATGACAGCGACGTTCCCGGACATTCAGGCGGCCTCTTCGGCAGTGCGAACTACGACAACAGTCATGTTGACGGCCGAAGCGATTTACTGGACTTCTTCCCGGTCTGGCTGGACCTGAATCAAACGTTGAATATTTCGCCTCCGAGCGATACGGTTCAGTACAAACTGAAGCAGGCGAATGGAGCCGTCAATGTGGTTTATACTGATTTGACGAAGGATCACGCCGGGGACTTCCTGACGACCGAAGGCAACACCTACGGTCCATCATTCAATCAGAATTCATACGAGGCAGACACCTTTGAGGTCACGTCTTCCGGCGTGACGCTTTCCACGAACTTCCTGAACAAGATCAAGAACGATGCCACCAAGGGAATCCTGCTGATTGAAGGCGCGGGCACGACCACATCGCCGCTCGTGCTGGAGGTCTGGAAGGACGGCGTGAAAATCTGCGAGAAGGTAATGCCGCTCAGCATTGACGGGGTCGAGAAGATGTACCGCTGGATCAATGTTCGCGGCGTGGCGGGAGGCGACGTCAGCCGTGCCACGGATACCATTGCACCGTCGAACTATCCCGATTCCAATTGCAACGGCAAGCAGTTTATCTTCGTTCACGGTTACAGCGTTCACGAGGAGGCCGCTCGCGCTTGGAATGCCGAGATGTTCAAGCGGCTCTATCAATCCGGCTCGCGGGCCATGTTTACGGCGGTTACGTGGTTCGGGAACGATGGGCAGATTGCGGACTGGATCCCCTTCGTAGGCGGTTCGACGCCGGACTATTACGTCAATGTTGAGCACGCCTTCGAGACGGCTTCAAATCTGGTCTCGATCATCAATGCCAGCATCCCCGGATCGAAGCGTATTGCCGGTCACAGCCTGGGGAACATGGTTGTTTCAAGCGCGATCATAGATCACGGACTCAGTGTGAATGCCTATTTCATGCTGAATGCCGCTGTGGCTATGGAGGCCTATAACGCCACTTTCGATCACCGTAACGTCATGAGACATCCCGACTGGCAGAGTTACGACAGTCGGCTATGGGCCAGTGAATGGTATCAACTATTTACATCGGGCGATGGTCGGAATACCCTTCGGTGGGGTGATCGTTTTGGAACCGTCTCAGCTGCGTTCAACTATTACTCTGAAACTGAGGATGTCCTAAACAACGCAAACGGTGACGTGCCTGCCATTGGAACGGAGCGAGCTTGGGTCAACCAGGAGATGAGAAAAGGGACCACCCTCATGTGGATTGCGCCGGGGAATGCGGAAGCCGGATGGGGATTCAATGACGATTACGACGGTCTGACGGTTACCGAAGCGAATGCATTGCCAGACTCGACGATCCGCACGAATTCCTTCTTCGCGCATTTTGACGACGAAGACCTGTATGGCACGAATGGGAGCACTATCGCGCAGCAACCTGCAATGCATTGCCAACTGCTCGCTGACGCCATCCCGGCTCTTTCGAATCCCGCCGGAAGAAACTCGATTGGAAGTGCAGCGGGACAAGGAAACAGAGACTACATGACCTATGGCGGAGCGACTGGCTTCAGGCGCGGACTCTACGCAAATGGCGATTGGCCTGAAGAAGATAATCGCTGGCACCACAGTGACCTTAAGAGGATTGCTTATCCCTATAACTCGAGAGCATTTGACCAGATTGTTAATGACGGAGGCCTGAAATGAGAATGATTTGCGCCATCACAATTGCAGTGTTTGTTGTTTCAGTCGCGAAGGTAGGAGCCCAAGAGGGGAAGATCACTGTTCGTGTTCTTGACGAATCGGGCGTTCCCATCACCAATGCCGTTGTACATGCAGGATTTGCTACAGCGATCAAACCCGGCTGGGGGTGGGGTGCAGGGAAACCCAACAGGGTTGAGGGTTTCACTGACTCAAATGGCGTCTGCTCTTTACAAGGAAGCGGCAATGGTGGGTCAGTCGGAATCGCCGCATTCAAAGACAGCTTTTATGGCAGTTCCGGCTATCAAGTATTGTTCACAAACTTGATTGGGACGGTTGAACGCAAGTGGCAGCCGTGGAATCCCGTTATTCAAGTTGTTCTCAAACCTGTTGGCAATAGAATCCCGATGTACGCGAAAAACATTGTGGAGGCATCGGTGCCAGTGAGAAGTACTCCCATCGGGTTCGACTTGATAGCGGGAGATTGGGTCACTCCGCATGGGAAAGGGCAAGAGGAGGACTTTCTCGTTACTTTCTCGGCCAAGCCTGAACGAGTCTATACAAACTGGTATGGATCAACCCCACGTATTCACAGTCTCCTTGACTACACCCTGACCATCTCCTTTCCAAAGGAAGACGCCGGTGTAGTTCCTGTGCCCGTTCCGCTACAAGGGGGCGGCAGCGGTTTGCGTCTATCTCGGGAGGCACCGGGGAGCGGATACGTATCTGTCATCCAGAAACGTGTATATCAGGAAGAGAGTAAGCCGCCGCACACAGACATCTGCAAGGATCAAAACTATTTTTTCCGAGTGCGTACAAAGAAGGACGACAAGGGGAACATCATCAACGCCTTGTACGGGAAAATCCACGGTGATTTTCAGTTCGATCACCTTGGGAAATTGACCTTCACGTACTACTTGAACCCGACGCCGAACGACCGAAATTTGGAGTTCGATTCGAAGCAGAATCTCTTCAAGAATCTCTCTTCGCTGGAGGAAGTCCGAGACCCATGATTACCGGATGGATTTGTCTGTTCCGCTCGTATGACCGATCCCACGAATAAGGTTGATTCGGGAACGGCTTCGGCGACGGTAACGCCCGCCGTTGAAATCACGAACTACTCCTGGACCTTGACGGGCGTCACGGTATTCACCAATAATATCACCGCCACCAACACGCCGGAATCCAGTATCATAGTGTATGAGACTCGGGCGGCCAGCGGCGCTTATCAGGGGGAGACCCTGGCGGTGGAAGTGGCGCCCTGGGGTTATACCGCCGAGACGAATTTCACGGTGGTGAAGGCCGATATCGTATGGCCCGACCTGGTCGAGACCAACGAGGAAACGATTGGCGGCTGGGTCAAATATAACAGCGACGACGATGACACCAACGGGGTCGTGGACGCCGAACAGGGGGCCATGGAAAACGACAAGGAGGATGACGACCTTCTGGCCATCACGCTGGAACTCGCGCCCGGCGGCTTGCCCACCAACGAAACAGTCTCCATCTCCTGCGAGGGCTGTTGGCTGGATCGTCAGAAGATGACCAATGCCGCCGGTGATTTTGGGGTTGACCGCTTCCCGCTGACGGTCTATGTGGAAGGGCAGACGATCTCGCAAACCAATAGGAAATTGGGGTCACGTCTCGACAATCGACAATTGGGCCTGGACGTTGGAGGCCTGTTTTTATGTGCATTTGAATCCGATCCGGGTGAGGAGCTTGGGATTGGAAAAGGCGGGGCGGCGCGCGGAGGGGCGCGGGGTGGCAACGCCGCCGTGGAGCAGGTTTGGGAGCGGCTGGAGGAGTTGAGGGGTTATCGGTGGAGTTCGTATCGAGCCTATGCCGGATATGTGGCGAAAGCGGAATGGTTTGGCCGGCGACAATTACACTTCCCCATCAGCGACAATTACATTTACCCATAGAAGTTGATCTGTGAGCATGATCGCCGCGACGGGAGGCGCGTGGCGATGATGGTTACAGAGCAACAGATAAGGAAGCTGCTGATGGAACA